>DAOURK010000117.1 GCA_030625085.1 Pseudomonadota bacterium | reverse complement strand
CTCATTGCCCAAGGATGATCGACAATTTATTAGAAAAATTAACATTGCCTTGCTTATACAAAATGCCGCTGCTCTAAGAAGTGCGCAAATCTTAACTTTTGCCCCTTAAATAACTTTCGCATACCGATTTTGCCGCTATAGTAAATTAAATAAAGAATCAAAAAGTTGTTTGGAAAAAGAGACATAAATCTGGCCGCCGCAGTTAAACATGATGCTGGTGAGGATTAAGCCGGAAAAAATATCTCTTTTAGCAAGAAATCGTTTAAAGACAAGGCCAAAGGCAATAGCAAACAGTATGGCTGAAAAAAAATCGACTGGTCGGGATATCAACTTTTCAGGATAAATAAACTGCGGTAATGAAATAAAAAAAGCTAATGCTGTTAAGCTTCCGCTGGCAATAAAAACGCTGACTGAAAAAATGACTGCCGGTTTTATCCCTTTTTTCTTGATATCCGGCTTTAAATTTTCCAAAAGCGGCGCGGCAATAATGATACTGGCCAAGCAACATTTTCCTAAAACATAAGTGGCCGGCATAAACCGGGACAAATCAACATTAACATCAGCTAGAAGAGGGACATATGATAATATCCCATGTATTAGGTCATTGCCTGCCGCCGTACTGAAACCAAGGCCGATAAGCAAATAAAAAAGATTATGCCAAACGAGAAAGTACATTATGGAAATTACGCCCACTCCAATGGCAATAAAGGTTTGCACAATCTCCAAAAGAGAATGAAAATCATGGGAAGTAACCCAATTAGAGGAAAATATCCATGGTTTAATGAGCAAAAAGAGGATGGCAATCGCCAAGTAAGCGATGATATATCCATTGATGTTTTTCTTTTCCATGTATTAAATACTGCTCCTTACCCAGTCACAGTTTCCTGATAGTGTCAATTTTATTTATTCTTTATTTCCTTCCCTTTTCCCAATTAATATATCCAAGGCATTCAATACACTTTCCTTATTATATAAATCACTTATAATCCGGCTGGCAGGTGGTGGAAATTGTTTAATTAGGGTAGGAGTAGCTAAAATCTGTTCTTCTTCAGCTAATTGTGGATTCTCCAACAAATCAATTATTTCCAACCTATACAGCCCTTTCAGTTTACTTTCACAAGTATTCAACAAATTTTTGATGGCTCGCTCAGAAGCGGGCATCTTTTTAATGACAAATAATCTAAAAAAATATTTCTCCATATTTGACTATCCCCCCTTTTTCAGCGATGCTCGATGATATAATTTTATACACACATTATTCCATAGGATTATCTAATAACTCTATAGTATTTGATTAACTATTATGCCTTATTTAGAAATGAAACATACATGCCAGCAAACTGTCACAAAGTAAAATGGAAATAATATCAAGTAGTTATAGGTGCATTTTCAAGTGAAAACAGATAGATTATTAATCTATTAATCTTTTATCGACTTCTTTCTTCCTCTAATTCAAAAAAATCCTGTTATTAGGCACTTAGTTCTGAATTTCGTGATTTTTATGATAAAAAATTTTAAAACCTTTTTGGTTCCTGCTTGTCCGGGTTAGGAAGGTTCGGCGAATAATTGAAAGAACCTTGCAAATGATGGTAGAGACGTGTGTAGATATCACCAATCATCTTATCTCAGATAAAGGCTATCGTATCCCAAGGGATACGCCGATGCTTTCAAGGTGCTCCATGAGGAAAATATCTTATCAAGGGAGCTTTTTGAAGCAATGAGAAATATGTCCAAATTCCGAAGTTGTATTCATTAATTATAGTGGGTTGGCTAAAGAATAATATCTCATTAGATCAACTTGACTAATTATAAATAAGTGTATTCAATTAGTCAAGCCTGCCTACAAGTGCTGGTTTTACCCGAGAAATAAGATATACCCCCTTTAAGGACTCCTTAATCCTCTTTCCAGCTTACAATACGTAAGGAAGGTTTTCCTGTTTCAGTTATTACTTTTCGAATTACATCACCACACCATTGAATTTGAGCATTTCCACGCATATCAAAATTATTCGGAGTTATTATTGCTCCGGTAACAGTTCCTCCGCCGGTAGTTCGAAGATTTCCCAAGACAATAACCATCCCGTTCCAATCCAGTTGTCCTGAAATATGAAGATCTCCGGTGACGACCAATACGCCATAACCGGTTTTATTCCCGGAAATAGTTTGGCTGCCGTTGATATAGACTACCTTAAGATCGTTGGAGGCCCCGATGGTTACGCTTCCCGTGGGTATGCTGGTGAAATCAGGGGGGAGATCTTGGTAATAATTGGCCCAACTAATCACATCTATTTCCGGCGTGTTATACGCTATCTGGTAAGGGTTTGAGGTGATGAGCTGATTCGGGTCAAAATCAACCGGGTCCGTATCGCTGACATATGAGCGTGGTGTGCTGATACAGGAAACGCTTTGATCATTATTGGGGTCGCCGTCATCCGCCCAACCGGGGCAGGATGAATTTCCATTAATTGTATTTGGTTGACCACTATTTTCTCCTGTTCCGCAATATGCCGGTGAAGAGATATCACCGGAGACAAAGGAGGAGCTGATTTCGGCAATGATACGCCGGTTGGCTGTTTGGGTAGGGTCCTTGCCTTCAGAAATAACTTGATACAGAGACTGATTTGCATCATAACTCACATAATATTGGTATTGAAATAGCCCGCTATCGGCGGCTTGTGCCCATTGGTCAAGGGTGAGTGTATCGTCATTAATTCGAGCCATGGCCTCTGCTATGCCGGCTTCGGAATCATAGAAGGCCTGAACACTTTGTATATAATTTTGATTAATTTTAGATTCAATATTGGTGGTGGTTAAAGCAGCAGTACCCAAGAGAAAGAGAATGGCCATTAAGCCTAACACCACAAAAAGCGCCATTCCCTTTGAATCGAGATACGTTCTAAAACTTGAGGTATCCATGCGATCCTATCCATGAAAAAATGTAATCAGATCTCAAAACTATATATATTCTTAATGGCAGGTTTGATTTCTTATATTCCTTCATCACTCACCGGGTCGCTTATAGCCGAATTGGGAGGGGATGCCTTATCAGACACACAGACGGTCACCGTGCAGCTTTTATTTTTATGACGTTGATAAGTGCCTTGATAAATGTCTCCCTCAATATTACTCAAAACACCGTTCCCTTCACCCCCGAGCCCGGAATAGACAAAAATAGCCGAGGCTATCCCAGAGTCATCGGTAATGATAAGGTTAATTTGTATGGTTTTTTGTGAACCTTGCACTCCCAAGGAGGTAAAGGAGATAGTGCTGATTATTGGAGGTTCGGTGTCTAAGAGGGGAGCAGTTTCAGCTTGGGTATAGCCTGAGCTTACCGATGCCTGGTTATGATTATCAGAATCATCGGTGGCGGTAATTGTATAGGTCACGTCACTTTCATTATGGGCAGGGATGGTACCGCAAAAAACATCATTTAAATCCGGATCAGTCATGGTAATAGTTTCACTAAAATTAGTAGTTAATATGACCGAAGAGATCCCGGACCCATCAGTAACTCTAACGCATATTTCAACGCTTTTGTCTTCCTCAACGGGCTCGCCGCCCGGGTTCTGCACAATACTGCCGAAAGAGGGCGGTGTAAGGTCCTCCTGCGTCTTGTCATTCTCAACGATAAGATTAATAAAGGTACTTCCGGAACATCCCTCATCATCTATGGCCATAACAGTAAGGTTATATGTTCCATCATCCATTGAAGAGGTATCCCAGACATAGCTCCAGTCAGTGGTGCCATTGACCACGGTCCATTCCCCCAAGTCGATTTGCAGTTTTACCTGGCTTAAGGGGTTAGAGGATGAAGCGGTTCCCTGGAGGGTTACCGTGTCTTGGACACTATCGCCGGATTTGTGGCTGGAAATAGTGACTGTTGGCGGATTGGGACAACTCTCTGGTTGGGTGACCAGATCGCTGCTGTTATTACAGGAGTCGACGGCTTTTATTCCAAAATCTGTGTATCCTTGGGTGTTTATACTGACGCTGTTTTCTCCTGCTGAAAAAGAGTTATCTAAAAGAATTTCGTTTTCATCGCTTAAGGCATAGATAAAATATCCTATGACATCGCCATCGCCATCGCCTTGACTATAAGGATCATCAACAGATAAAGTCCAGGATAAATTTACCGTATCATTTACGATCGTAAAGGAAAAATTGGTCGGCCCCCGGGGAGGCCCGTTATCATTAATAGCATCGCCGGCTTCGTTGGAGTCGGCGCTTTCATAAGTATTGTCATAAGCCCTGACTATATAATAATAGGTGATGCAGGGAACAACATTATTATCCTGATAGCTGTAAGGCAGACTCGATGCTATAGCCGTCTTGATGAAATGGAATCCACCCTTCTCCTGATAGTGGTAGGCTTGTCCCTCGCCGCTTTCGGGAATAGTGGTAATTAAATCGGGATAAGGTCCTCCGGAGCTTGTGCTTCGGTAAAGGCGGTATTTCTGCACATCACATTCAGGGCTTCCCGTCCAATTGACAAGAATGGAATTTTCTCCGGCATTGGCTGTGAGATCTGTAATCGCAGCAGGCGGACTGGAATCGCTGATTGTTTCTTCTGCAGCGTAAGCGCCTACACCTGCGCCATTGACTGCAGCTACGCTGAGGTAAAAGGATGGATTAATAGAATCACCAATAAGGGTGCTTACATCAATGGTACAACTGGTGCTATCTCCGGGATAAGCAGTATAAGAGCCTTCACCGGCAGTGGTATCGTAAGCAACAATATATTCACTGACCGCACATTCTGTGGAGAGATTTTCGCCGGTTTTGTCCCGAATAACTTCAGACCAGGCGAGTGTAATTTCGCATGGCCGGGAAGCATCTAATCCGCTAACAGAATTTATGGCCGGGGTTGCCGGGGAAAGACACATTGAGTCCTGAAAATTTCGTACCCTGAAATCAACGAGCAATTCACTTCGTTTGTATCGATCCGGCTCCCCTTCCCTATAATCTGCCTTGGCGGAGGTACGGGTGGTCAATTGTAATTTATAGTTTGGATGGGTCTGGGTAATAATCTGAAAATCCTCTATATCTTCGGCCAAGTCAAGGTATTCGGCCTCATTATATTTTCTCTTTAAAACAGGATGGCCTTCACTATGATTTTGGCAAGAAGGATCATTTTCATCATTAAAGACTGTATAGGTTATCACATTGATTTCTCGTATTACCCGGCCGGGATTTTGGTCCTCTGCAAGCCCTTGGGTCCCGGTCTGAGCAGGATCAGTGTCAATGGTTAAGATGTGAGGGGACCCCGGGGAGACACTCACCACTTTGGCAAATTCCGTATGGTCGCCGATACGAATAAGGTCATTCATCCTGAATTTTGTGCTCCCTGAAAACCCTGGGCTGTTGGGGTCCAGGGTAATGGTAATATCGCCGCTGTAAGCTTGGTCAAGGAGAGAGCATGGCGTAGTATCAGCCATAAACAGGGTGATCATATCAGGCTCTGTTCCTTCACCTTGAGTGATAATGGGGCAGGCGGCTAAGGAGAGGTCGACGCTGCTTGGAGAGGTTGGTAAATATTCTGAGGATATCCAATCTTGCAGTGAATTGAGAAAATCAGCTTCAAGAGTTTTATAGCCGGCCATACGAAATTCTCTGAGCAAAATATCCACAGAAGCACGTGTATTTTGGGTCATTTTGATAAGTTCATGCTCAACCTTGAAGAATTTTTTTTGAGAAACAATCACTTCAAAAATAACCAAGAGGCCGACAATAAGGACGACTATGGCAATAAGGAGTTCCACAAGGCTAAAGCCGTCTGTTTTTTTAAGCATAAGCTTTTTCCATCAACAAGACAATAAATACTAATAAGTCTATCTTTTTATCGGCATGAGTAAGATCGTTAAATCGAAGAGTTTAAGAAAAGGGGGGTATTCTTTTATTGACGGGTAATTAATGTTCGTAGCGAAACTGTATGATTTTTCAAGGAATCCGTCCAACTGACCGTTACTGTTACTAACTTGGTAAAGGTTATTGATGCATCACCAACTGTTACCGTTCGATTGAATGATCCCCCTCCGGAAATCCCTCTTTCATCGAGGTCGTTTTCCTGGGTATTGCCGAGGCCATCATAGCCGAGGGATTTTAGACGTTCTATTTTTGCTTGACCTAAATTGCAGGCTGTAGTTCTTTTGCGGGAAAGGGCTCCATTTCTGGCTAAATTTATATTTGTATTAGCTGTGGCCAAAAGGGTAATAGCTAAAAAGGTAAGAGCAATAAGTATTTCTATCATAGTAAATCCCTTTTGCGAACAGATATAATCGTTTTTATTCAGCAATTTTTTTTTATCTCATTCAAGGGGAATTTTTATCCTGCCGGCAATATTGACTAAAATATCTTTTTTATTTCCTCTATCATTTTGGATTTGTATTACCGTTGTTGTTGAAGATAGTCCCTTTGGTGTAAAAATGGGATTTTGGCTTACGCTTTGAATATCAATATTTTTGTGATAATAAATGTTTGAACTATCATTAAATTTTCTTTCCTCCTGGTCAGCTATTGTGTTCCATGATGTTGATCCACTTGATCTGTTACCTTCCTCAATGGTATAGCTCTCTTCAGAAACGTTAAAATTGAGCCGACATTCTTTTCCGATAGTTATGGAGCGTATTCGTGCAAACTGAAGATCAGTCGCGATTCCTTGGGCAGCATTATTTAATCGGATACCTGGCGACATTTCCATAATATTCGGGATGGCTATGACAGCTAAAATTCCTATAATGGCCAGGATGATCGCAAGTTCGATTAAACTGAAAGCTGATTGATCACATTTTACATTAATCATTTTTGAGAATTTTCCTTGGGTATCCCTTTTAATTTAAATTAAAAAAAATTTATGCTATAAATTGATACTAATTCGCTATCCTTTTATCGGTATGGAAAAGATGGTTAATTCGGAAACTTTGGAGAAAAATATATAACTCTATGACGCGATTATAAGGCAATCGTAAAAAGCCGGCTCAATCTTCCTTCCAGCTTACAACAGTCAAGGGGTCTCCAGCATCATCCATTACTTTTCTTACCGCATCGCCACACCATCGGACGTCTGAATTTCCTCTGATTTCAAAATGATTTGGGGTTAAAAGAGCCCCGGTAATTTGCATGCCGCTGGTCCCGCCTCCTGTTTGGATAACATTATTTCCTAATACAATAATAACGCCGTTCCACTCAATTTGCCCCGAAACATGCAGATTTCCGGTCACTACCAATACGCCATAACCGGTTAAGTGGCCGGCTATGGTTTGGTTGCCGTTAATATAAACTACCTGAGTATCCGTAGGAGACCCAATAGTCTCAGTTGTGGATACGGGAAGGTACGTTCGATCCGGGGGAAGATCTTTAAAATAATCGGCTATATCAACGAGATTCAACTCTGGTGAATCATATTCCACTGGGTTGGGGGCTGAAGTATAAAGTTGATTTGGGTCTAAATCAAGAGGAAATTCATCATCTTCATATGAATTCGGAGTGCTAATACAGGCAACACTACCGTCGTTGTTGGGATCACCATCACTTGCCCAGCTCGGGCAATTGGAATCTCCATAAATGGCATTGGGTTGGCCCTTGTTTTTCCCTGACCCGCAATATACCGGTGACTTTATATCGCCGGTAAAAAAAATACGCCTCACTTCGGCAATAATACGCCGGTTGGCCGTTTGAGTAAGATCTTTTCCCTCAGAGGTTATTGTATATATTTTGGTATTTGGATCATAGGCAGTATAATATTGATATCGAAATAGCGTGCTATCAGCGGTTTGCCAATTAGGGTCTTGGTCCTGACTGAGATTTATGGTGTCATTCTTAATATGGGCTATGGCCTCAGCTATGCCGGCTTCAGAATCATAAAAGGCATGAATGCCTTGCTTATGGTTTTGGCTGATCTTAGATTCCGTAGCTGTGTTAAGTAAAGATGCAGTCCCCATAAGAAAAAAAAGAGCCATCAAGGACATGACCGAAACCAAAGCCATCCCTTGAGCATTATGATAAATGGCTATAATTTTTTTTAACATTGATAGTCCATCCTTTTTATATTATTTCCCTTTGTGTTAAAGATTACTTATTACATTTTCCGGCTTCAAAAATCAAAACAGTTCAGCTTATCTGCTTTGTAAATTTTTCTTCTAATATTATTCCTCAGTGTCTCAGTATCTTCGTGGTGAACTATTACCAAAAATCAAAGACTGTCAATTTTGCGTATACCCTGAGCTTATGGTCGCCTGATTTTGATTAGAAGTGTTGTCTGTGGCTGTAATATTATAGTTCACCGTGCTTCCATTATGAGAGGGGATTGAGCCACAGTAAAGGTTCTCCTGATTTGGATCGATTACGGTCATGGTGATTGTTTCTTCAAAATCAGTTGATAAAATTACGGCATAAATCCCGGATTCATCAGTAACCGCCACGCAAACTGAAACATTTTGATCTGCAGGAACGGGACTGGTTGCCGGATTCCGGATAATATCCCCAAAATCAGGAGAGGTGACATCATCTCCTGCAGAATCTTGCACTTCAATAGTTAATGAAGCTGTTCCGATACAGTCAGCGCTGTCTTTTACCCTCGCTGTTATGGTATGAGTTCCCAAACCGAGAGCGCTGGCGCTCAGAGAATAATTCCAGCCGGGTGTTCCCTCTCCTAATAGTATCCAGGCCCCATCGTCAAATTTCAGCTCCCCTTGAATGAGCGTATTGGAGGAGGAGGCGGTTACAGAAATATCTATGTTCTCAGACCATTCACAGGCAGATTCTCCGGCGCAAGAATAGCTAAGAGACACAATTACTGCATCCTGACACTCTGCTGGCTGGGTAACTACGTTACTCATATTGTCACAGATATCTACAGATTGAATACTAAAATCGCTATAGGTGAACAGACTGCTATTTGTATCGAAATTTATGCTGGTTTGGCCTGCCGGAATTGATATACAACTGCCGCCGCCAAGAAGACAAATAGAGTATTCAGTGACATCACCATCACCTTCCATATAGCTGAAAGGGTCATCACTTGATAAATCCCAACTAAAAATCAGGCTACCCGTCCCCTTGGTAAATGAAAAATTCGTCGGCTCAGCGGGAGAATTACTATCAACGATGGCCTCTTGTTCCGGATTCGTAAAACTACTCAAATAGGTATAGTCATAAGCCTTGATTCGATAATAGTAGGTATCACAGGTGAGATTTTCATCCTTATATGAGTATGTCATCGAAACACTAGAGTCGATAACTGGAACTCTGGCTATTTCTTCACCCCCGCTGGCATCGTGTAGACTCCTATAAATATGATATTCTACTACATCGCAGTCTGGTTGGTCAGTCCAACTGAGTGTGATGGCATGCCCCTCGGCGATAGCGCTAAAACTTGTGGAATCAGGAGCGGCTGGTGGGCTGCTGTCGCTGATTGTCTGTTCAGAAGGATATGCGCTTAAACCACTGCTGTTAACAGCTACTACACTTATATAGTAAGTTTGAAGGTTGGGATCTCTTAATATAGAACTTATATCGAGTTCACAACTGGTGCTGGTGCCGGGGTAAGCTGTATAGAAACGTGTTTCAGCCGTATTTGCATAAGTAACAATATAGTCAGTGATGCCGCATTCCGAAGAAAGGTCTTCACCCTGCTCATCCTGGGTAACTTCCGCCCAGTTGACATGAATTGTGCATGGATAAGAAGAATTGAGTCCTGTAACAGAAGTTATCGTTGGGGTTTCCGGAGGCAGACATTGTGGTTTTATATAATTTCGTATGCGAAAGTCAGCCAGTAATTCGGTTCGCTTATATCCATCCTCGGATACTTCCACATAATCTGCTTGAGCAGAAGTGCGAGTGATCATTTTTACCTTGTACCGGGGAGGGGCATGGGGTATGATTTGGAAATCCTCAATGTCTTCTGAAATTTCCACATATTCGGCATCATTATGTTTTCTCTTTAAAACAGGATGCCCGGCTATATGATATTCATGAGAAGAGTCATTGGCTTCGTTAAAAACGGTATAGGTTATAATATTTATCTCTCTTATGGGCTCTCCGGAGGGATGATTATCCGCCATTCCGTCGTTTTCCGTGGTGGAAGGATCAGTGTCAATGGTCAGAGTATGGCCGGATACACTTACAATTTTTGCAAATTCAGTGTGATCGCCAATACGAATAATATCATTTACTTTAAATTTAGTACTGTCAGTATATCCCTGGCTGTTGGGGTCAAGAGTGATAGTAGTATCACCACTATTTACTGCATTAAGAATAGTGTTTTCTTTTGTATCAGCTATAAAAAGCGTAATCATATCAGGAGCGGTCCCGTCACCATCGGTAATGATGGGGCAATCGTTAGTTGAAAAGTCGACGCTTTGGGGTGTGGCAGGTACATACTCAGAAGAAATCCAATCCGAGAGAGAACCAAGAAATTGTTCTTCCAGGGCCTTATAACCAGACATTCGAAGCTCCCGGATTAATATATCTAAAGAAACTCTCGTATTTTGGGACATTTCAGTCAGCGCTGCTTCTTCTTTAAAAGATTCTCTTTGGGATATCATTACCCCAAAAGCCGCTAAGGTGGTAATACACAAAATGGCCATGGCTATCATCAGTTCAATAAAACTAAAACCCTTCGGTTTTGTATAGAGGACATATTTTATTCGGTTAGCCATGAATAACTCCCCTGTCCGAAATCTAAATGGTTATATTAGCTATTATTGTTGGTATAATAACTTTGTGAGTTTTTATAAAATCGGTCCAACTAACTGTAACGATTAATGATTTGGTGTTAGGGATCGGCCCATTGTTGACCCTTACTGTACGATTAAAAATTCCACCGGAATTACCTTCCGCATCTATATTATACTCATAGCTATTAAAGGTAGCATTATAGCCGAAAGATCTTATTTCTTCGATTTTTGATTGACACAGGTCACTCGCCAGTGTGGTCTTCCTTGCATTAGCGGCAATCCTTGCTACATTAATGATAGTGCTTGAAGTACCTAACACTACGAAAATGAGAACAGTTAGCGCAAGCATCAATTCTATTAGGGTAAAGCCTTTTTTTGGTGAAATAGGATCTCCTGTAAAAGGGGATGTTTGTATAATTTCATTATTCATAGTCTTTACCCTTCCGGACATCAGGTTTTTTATGAGGCATTAAGGTAATAATTGCTAATAGGTTTTTTTAGTTTAATGCCATAACTATTACATCGGCGCATAAATCGTGCCTAATAGACATTAAATAAATAAAGCGTTTAATTCTTTATAATAATTGAACAATCTTAACAATTATAAGAGTCGGCAGTAACACTATTATTACAAAAGTGTTTTTATTTTGGGTACCATTTTGTAATTAATTACCATTTTGTATTCACAGATGTCACTGGCTTTTTATAAAAAACATAGTTAAGATGGGCTAAATGAGGATAAAAAGAAGGTGCTTTTAAAATAAATTAAGGGAGGGAATTCAATGAGGTGAATTTTGGTAAATTAAGCAGGCTTTTTTATTTTCTGAATTCAGACTTTTGTCTACTGAAAGCCGTCCTAAATAATTTCTTTTACGATATATGTTTTTTTGTCCTGGGATTCATGGTAGGTGCGGATGAGGATTTCAGCAAGAAGTCCGATCATGATAAATTGAACACCTAAAATAAATAAGAGGATAGCTAAGAGAATAAGGGGATTCCTGTGAACAAAAACCCCTTGATAGTATTTTTCGACCAAAGTGACAATTGCTGACAGCAATCCGGCTCCGCACAGGACCATACCAAAGGTCCCGAAAAAATAGATGGGGCTGGTGGAATAGTCACAGAGGAATTTGACGGTAATTAAATCCAGTATGACTTTGTAGGACCGTAAAATATTATATTTTGAAATACCGGCAATTCGAGGCCGGTGATTAACTTCTACCTCAGTGACCTTGGCCCCTGCCCAGGAGGCATAGGCGGGAATAAAGCGATGCATTTCTCCATAAAGCTTTATATTTTTAATAATTTCTTTTTTATATACCTTTAAGGTGCATCCATAATCATGAATAAATACGCCGGTAACCCAGGCTATAATTCGATTAGCGATAAAGGAGGGCAGCTTTCTGGACAAAAAAGCATCCTTTCGGTTTTTTCTCCATCCACATACCACATCATATCCCTGTTCCAAAATGTCCAAAAGCATGGGAATATCTGCAGGATCATTTTGCCCATCTCCATCAAGGGAGACAATCAGATCTCCCTGAGCAAGATCGAAGCCGGCGCTCAGCGCCGCTGTTTGCCCGAAATTGCCCTGAAAGATAACGCTTTTGACTCTGTCATCCTGGCGGCAGATTTTTTGGAGACTGGTATGTGTCTGATCAGTGCTTCCGTCATCAACAAAGATAATTTCATAAGGGTGGGGATAATTTTTAAGGGCCTTGGTGATTTCTTGAAAAAGGGGGAAAACATTTTGCTCTTCATTATATACGGGCATGACTATAGAAAGTTGCGGTTTGTTTTTTTCCTGGTTCATGGCCTTAAGTAGTTTACCCCTTATTTTTTGATTACGTAAGCTTCTTTTAATTTTTTTTCCGGATATAGCGCTTAAGATCAGGCTTAATCTCTAAGGCCTTCTGGTAAAAGGCTTTAGCTTCTTCATCTTTTTTCATTTTTTTATAAGTATCACCAAGAAAAACATATCCCCTGGGGTTTTTAGGCCCTAGTTTGACAAATATTTTTGCATGGTGGATTGCCTTCTCAAATTCCCCCATTCTCAGGTAAGTTTCTGCCAAAATGATTCGATTCCGGGCGTTGTTCGGTTCAATCTCGCTGATTTTTTCCCCCTGCTCTGCGGATTTCCCATATTTTTTTTGGGCCAGATATATATTTTGCAATACTAGGCGGGGCATCAGGAAGTTAGGATTTTTTTCAATATTTCGGGTACATTCTTTGATACATTGTTCAATATTTTTATTTTCCACACCGCCTTTTTTAAAAGTTAACACCGGGTGTAAAACAAAATAGCCGTCTCGTTCAATCAGCTTTTTATTTTCCGGTATATTTTTAATATAAACAATATTTCGATCATCAAAATAAACCGGCACCCATTCCCCGCTTTCTTCTAAATATGTGAAGTGTTCGGTTAAATTACCATGTCGATAATTAAGGATAAGATAATCGATGCGATACTTTTGAAACATGGCCTTAAAGGCATTTACATCATTCATGGCATATTGATGTTCCAGATAAAGCTCTTCCCCATGAGGAAGGTCCCGTGAATCCATAACCACTCTGGTTTCAGGATAAAGGTGGTTGATAATATATGTTCCATAGGTATAAGGGTTGAAACAATTCCCTTTGATGTGATTTTCCTTGACATATTGAACCGCTTCAATAGGCATATTCGAAGCGACCCCAAAGCCAAAAGGCTTTCGACTTCCTTTCCTGTAGATATAACCATATTTGAAGGACATAATGATAAGTCCTATGGTAATAATTAAAATAGCTACTTTCATAAGCAGATCAATGAGTACGCTTCCTTTTTTATGATTAAGCCGGTCAAAAAACTGGTCGAGGTTTAAACTAATAATGGGTGCCGTAGCCAGGGCGAAGATGGCGATATTCCGGTGCATTTTAAAAGACATAGCTACAAATAAAGCACACAGGGCGGCATTGGTTAAGTCGAAATGTTTCCAGTCCAATACGAAAGAAAGTCCCAATAAAACCATCCAAACGATAAAATAACGAAAGGCGTAAGATTTTTGGAAGGTTGGGCTCTTAAAAGGAGGTTGCCATTCATAGATTTGACTCATAAAGGTTTTTTGGGAAGTAAGTTCAAAGGGATATATGTAGGTATAAGTTCCATGGGGGTTGAGAGAGAGGATAAGGCCCGAAAGAAACCAAATGATCCAGAGTTTTTTGAGCCTGGACACAGAAAGAATATCATTTTGGTAAAAGGAAAAATATCGGTTTAAGAATGTGCGAATTGTTTCAAATACGACAAACAGGGTGATAATTCCCGTGCCGACTACAAATCCTCCATGGATATTAACCCATAAAAGCGAGAGTATGGGGAGCCAAAATAAGTAATCTTTGTGGCGATATTTATAGGCAAAGAGGATAAAGAAAAAAATGGGCACAAACATATAGGTAAGCATGTGGGGTCGAATCAGGAAACGAACGCCGGCATTGAAGAGAGCAAAAACCACAATGGGATACAGAATAATCCACCGATTTTTGGTTAATCGACAGGCGGCGACCATAAATAAGGCTAAAATCAGAACAAGAAATCCCTTTAAAAAGATCAGGGCATTCACCCCATTTATTTGAAAAACCAGATAGAAAATAACGCCGGCCAACCATTCATGATTTACCCAAGCCTTTCCGATGGTCCGAAAGGAATAGGTATCTTTATAGAGAAAATGACGATTTTTAAGAATAAGTTCTCCGTTTTTCATATGCATCCAAATATCGTTATTAGACACCTGGGAGATATTCAAGCCAAAAATCAAAACTGTGAGGCAAAGAAGCAATAGAACAATAATTAATTTATTGGTTGAGGAAAATTTTTTTACGGCAGGATTTTTGTTTTCTTCATCCAGGTAAGTGTTTTTTTCTTTTATGATCGTTTTAGGTTCCAGCTCTTCCAGGAAATAATCCTCTACATCCCGAACCGGACAGCCAAATTTTTGCGCTATTTCGGAGATAGAATATTTTCCATAATTGCTTTGAATATACCTTTTTACTTTCTCTTTAATAGCCATATTTTTTCGGATTTTGATCGGGATATTATTGAATAAAATGTAACCATTCAGTCCCCTTCCCACGAGGGGAGGGATTAGGGGAGGGTGATGCTTTGTTTCATCCCCACCCAGCCTCCCCCATCAATGGGGAGGAGTTGAGGGGACTAAATGATTACAATAAAATTAGAGTATAATCGATAATAAGATAAAATATTTCGGCTTAAAATAGCATGAATCCAGGTATTTGTCAAATATTCAATGCTCAAGCTTCACAAAGAACCTTTTGAAGCTGACCAGGGCAAAGCTAGAAGGCTGCCCGAGGAAGCTTTTTTTGTCATTTCGGCCACATTCACTACGTTCAGTGTAAACTCCGGGAGAAATCTAAAAGTTATTCTTTTCAATGTGATAAGATTTCTCGCTCAGTTCTATTAGACAAGGTTAATGAATTGTCGGACAGCCTGCTGGAATGGTTGATAGCCGCTTTATTGTCTGGGTTTTCGATATAAGGAATCTTTCTGAGTTTACTAAGCCTTTATATACGTAGGGTAAGAGGGTATGGAGCGGCTTAAATAACTCCAATAAAATCAACTAGTTACAGCGCGGCAAATTTCTGTAACTTGTTGATTTTAT
>DAOURK010000013.1 GCA_030625085.1 Pseudomonadota bacterium | reverse complement strand
GACGATTTTCTCTTTATTATCAAAAGTAACTGACGATATCAGATTTTGATAACAAGATCATAAAAATTTAATTTTATGGAAACGAGCAAATTATTTGCGATTGATATTAGCTCAAAAAGCCTAATTTACTGAGTTTTGGAACCAGTGCTGGTGGCGATAATAGTTGAGCGTGCCCGAGGTCCGGACAATCGCTGAAAGGCTTTTTTCTGGTGAAGATAGGGCTTGTATTTCAAAGGGATATCCGGAAAAAAATCGGGGCCGCTTTGGCCATGCCGAAAGGGGAGTTGTATGGATACATATGGCCCCTTGAAGACACTGCCGTCTTCTTCCAGCAGGCGGTCGATCAGCCCATGAAAAAAGGGGGTGGAAATGGGGAAGGTGGTGCGCAGGAAATTTTCCACGCCCTGGCGCATTTGTTTGGCTAACACTGAGGGGATCATGAAATGTCCTTAAAATACTTCTAATTTTTTTTAATGAGGCCTTATAATCCGCTTCCCATCATTTGTATGTTTTTGCATGCAACACGGTAACTCCAACTAACTCTTCTCCGGCATAATGGTAAATAAAATCATCTTCCATAATACTGTCATCAGCGCATTGTGGTTTGCGAAAGCTGATATAGAGTGTATCTGCTTCCTCATCATAATCGACCCAGTAATGTTTTTGCTTAAGCTTAAGTAAATATGGTACTACTGAACTATTAAAATCTTTTACTTTTGCCATATTACACAATAGCCCTCAATACATCCTTCTATTCTTATATTGCAGCTTACTTTTTTGATTGGCCTCAAAGCCCTATTTTATTTTATCTAATTTGGCTACAAACTCTTCAAGGCTCTTTATATCAAGCAGGGCAATACCTAATTCATCAAGCTCGTCCAACTTATTTATTGATTTGATCTTTTTTTCTATCTCTTCAGAAATAGGGCCAAATTTTTGAATTATTTGCTGTATAAGTAGATGGACTGCTCCTTGTTGAATACCTTTTTGTATACCTTTTTCTTCGTATATGGTTACCATGTGCTTAATCTCCTTATAATCTTCTTTTTCATCTATTAATTTTTTGAAAGTCTGTTCCTCGAATAATTTTAAAACCATACATTCTTCTACAAAATTTAATAGAATACTTTGCCTAGCTTCATCAATTTGGCCGGTTAGAATCAGCCGTAATACTTCAGCCTTCAGCCTTACCCGTTCTTTTTTATCGAAATCCATCTTTACCATTAGAGCATGAGCCAAGGGGCTTTTCGAATTTAAAAATTGTTTATAATTCAAATCTTTTAACTTTATTTTTTTGTATCTAAAGTTGAGGTACTGTTCATCATAAGATATCAGATATTCACGATCCACATCCTCTTTCCATTTATGATCATCCACAAAGATAACTATCGGTATGATATCTTTTTCAAAGCGAAGATATAGCTGGGCAAAGTATTTGAACATCCGCCGCGCAATACCCTGTTGTTTTTTTCCTTCCACTTCAATGTGAATAATAATAATCTTCTCTTCATCTTCTCCCAGAAACTTAATCTTCACCACAAGATCAAGCTTCTTACGTTTACCCTTGGGTAAATCGGTAAACATCTCCTGCATGAGAAACTCAGCCGAAGAATAATCAATTCTCTCAGCCAGGTAAGGGAGAAATAACTCCATAAATTCCTTGAAAAAGTTCTGAATTAAAACTTTATAAATTTGATCTTTATCCATCCCATAACCTCACTTAAACAGCTTTTTGGCTCTTTTTTATTTTTTTCTTCAGCATAAAAAAATGGTATTACAATCGGTTTAGAAACAGTATCTAATATTTTTCTCTTTTGAGTGTAGATTTTTTTAATGTGGAAGCCTTATGCTTCTACTTCTGCCTCTGCAATGAATGCCTCAAGTATAGGCGGATCAACATCGAGAACATCCTTGCCAAATGTCTCGATATGAAAACGAATAGCAGATTTTACATCCGAAAGGGTTTCTTCGAAGGTATCACCTTGGCCTACTACAACACCTTTAAAGCCCAAAGGATAAGCTACATAACCATCAGTATGTTTTTCTATTATAATTTTATATTGTGGTTTTCCTTTGCCAATTTGGTTCATTATCTTTCTTTGTGAGTGACTTCCCTATAAAATTATAAAATTTGTATTCCTGTGCTAAGAATTTTTTTAGCAAAAGGATTAGAAATATTAAAGTCCACTTCATCAAACGGGTGCGGTTCAATCCTGGTATCAAATTTTCTGCGTAATTTCATTAAGTCAACTTGCGTGGTAAAGCCATTCTTTAAATTTTTGAAGATTATCGCTAAATCAATATCGCTATCTTCATTGAATTTTCCTGTAGCGAACGAGCCAAAGATATAGGCTTTTTGAATATTATATTTATTTTCTTTTAAGAACTTAATATATTTTTTTACTATTTGAAAAGCTGTTTTTTGATCCATTCTCTAAACCCTGTAATTTTGTTTATCCATTCTTTAGTGAATTCCTTTGAACATATTTTATAAAATTCTAGATTATAATCATCATATCTTGCTCGAATATTGAAGGTTGATACCATATCCAGAAAATCTTTCTGTTCTTCACTTAATTTTAATTTTGCCTTTTCTGCCAATCTAAGTAAATTATGAACAAATGGTGGTTGTTTATCAATATATTTTACATAATAAGCCTTTATGAGTTTTTCAACTACAAGATGGCCAATAAACAAAGACCAACTGAAATCCTTTTTTTCATATAAATGCTGCATTGCTTTGAAATCTATATCAGAACTATTAATCCAATAGGATATTAACTTCTCTTTTTCCATCATTGATCCTCACACTTAGACAAGCTACTTGTCTATATCTATCGGCTCGGCATCCAAACCTTTACCTCACCATATATTAATAAGTTTATCAGATATGCAACGTCATTTTCTAGGACTCCTTTTTCTTTTAGATGAAAGCTCAAGCCGGTATTCTTCCAAATTTTTAATATCCAGCTCAATGACCTCTGGTGTCGGCAATGGCTCATTCAATTCCGCGGCCTCGTCATGTATATAACAGCTACATATCTTCATAGCCTTGAAAACTCGTTTGACATCTGCATCTGATATATCAGAAAGCGGTTTGATGCGCTGTGTCTGTACATCCCTGCCGAACCGGTGTATTACCCCGTTTAAAAGGAGCTCCTCGACAAGCCTCTCCCACGTTTCACGCAGTTTCCCATAAAAGGATCTAACCTTAGCCTTATATTCGCTCTCAATGGCGGATGTATGAGTTTTACGAATCACCTGTAATTCATCTCTTAATATGCCTACACGCGCTTTCAGATTAAGTGCATACCAAGGAGGGTGCTTGGTACATATTCCCGGTGTCTTGGCTGTTCTTTCTATTGAATTTATTGTCCACTCGCAACCACTTTCATCACAATACTCATTCAGCATTAAAACAAATGGCAGATCATGGGTGAATAAAATAACCTGCCTTTCTTTGCCCTCCTTAGCCAACCTCTTGGCAATTGCCCGACGAAATTTATGATCAAGTGAGCATACCGGATCATCGAAGATAATCGGGTTTTTCATGCTTGAGGTTTGGAGCTCCGCCAGGAAACCTGCCAAGGCAATAATTTTTTGTTCTCCTTCGCTCAGGATCTGAGAAAGAAAACATCCCTTTTTTATGTTTGCACCTTCAAGGTGGAATTGGTGTTCAGTTGAACCATGTCTTCCTGATATCCTGAAGCAAATTGGGAAGCTGGATGCGCCAAGAAAACGCAATTCATCTGCCAATGCTTTCTCCAATTGGGGCGATAGCGTTTTAGAAATGATTTCCTTCCCCGCCATAGTAATCTTTCTGGGATTCAATTTTTTAATACACATTTCATACAAGTGAGCCAGGCGTAATTGATCAACATATTCCTTCAGCTTAGAAGTCTGTGTTGAGATTAATTTTTTGGCTTGTAATTCCAGTTTCTCATTCTTTAATTTTTTAAGTTCCTCTGGTTTTGCGCTCTTTTGAAGTTTTTGAATATTAGATTTCAAGATCTTGTCAATGCTTTGCAGTTCCCGCTTTGGGCAATTTAATAACGCAGGTGTCTCAAAAGATTTCCGTTCTGTAATGACTTGTAAAAAATGTTGTTGTCTTGTTCTAAGGGAATTAAAATAGTCACACACCTTATTGGGGAGTTTATCATCAATTTCGGCTATATCTTGCAGACGTTCTTTTAAAAGGCCATTGTCAGGAAATTGAAGTTTTTCAATTTCTTCTTTTTTTCGTGCTAAGGTTTCCTGTATACCCTCTACTTTTTGTTTTGTTGTGTCCTCCATAAAGGCTTTAAATCGACTGAACCTCTCTTTTGCCTCTGCCCCCAATGGTTGCATACACAGGACACATTTCGTATTATTATCGAGGTGAGGAAATTTTTCGTTGGGATAGGCATGTTCCATAGAAAATTTTTTAGCTGTATTATATAACATTTGCCAGGCATTGGACCCGGCGCCCGGCAACGGCTCATTTGACAATGTGAGATTAGAGGCTATTTTTAGTGCTTTCTCAGCTTCCTTCAATGCATAAAGGATATGTTGTATCTCCCCATAAACCGCAGAACTTAAAAATGCCCTCAGCCCTAGCATTTGCCGCGCTATTGATTTAAGCTTTTCACTACATCTTTCAAATTGGCCTGCCTGCTTTAGTGGATCATTAGCTTCTGCATTTGCTATTTCCTTTGTCAATTCGTCAAGTCGTTTCTGATCCTCTTCCTTCCACTTCGTATTGTCTTGTATATCTTGAGGATTTGTTGATCTATTGATTGAAATGAGGAATATGCCTGCTTTAGTGGTGGGATCAAGGCCCTCCAGAACAGGTTTCTCTGGCTTTGGTTTTTCCTGTTCAAGACATTCACGCATGTGTTGGATGAGATTAGCAAGCCCCTCAAAAACATGAGCGCCATAGGGTAAGTAATGGGCCTGATTTTTCTGGTCTACTATTATACGCGCACACCCAGCGTCGAAAACACAGATTGATGAAAGGATTTCATTCTCATCTTGTTCATCAATCCAGGTGATTTCCTTATCGATCTTTCCGTTTACTGTTATCGCGAATAGTGCTTGCGCAGGCCCCGGACTGGTATCATCAAATACATTTGATAATATCGGCTCCGATGAATCTCGCGCTCGACAAGCCCGCTTAAGAACACGTGCATATCCGGATTTGCCTGCACCATTGTCTCCATATACGATGGTTAACCCCTTAGGTGCAAAATTTAAGATCGAATCATGTGGTAAGGCATTGACCCCCTGGAGACCCTTCATTTTCTTTATTAAGACTGGCAGATCAGATGAGCGGGTGCTGGAGAACTGCTTTCCATCTAAAATCTTCGCCTTAGGCACTTGGGCAGCATCTGCTAACCCAAAATCAGATTTCAGCATAAGAAGTAACTCTTTTTCATCATCCTGGCCCAAATCAATTTTAAGTAGTAACCGGCGCACTGCTTCACTTTGCCATGTCGGGAGTGTGGAGGACCATTTGATTATTTGATCCAATGAAGAAATGCTCATATTGCTCCTGCCCTCATAAACACCATTAATCCGCCGGGGGAATTATTCCCCCGGATGATTTTTTACTTTTTACTTATTTTTTGTTGCTCAACTTCTTTTTTAAATTTGGTTACTAAAGCTTCCTCTTCAGCACACAGGGGGCCTTCTTGAATGACTGGAATTTCATCAAGTATTTGTTTGGGATTTTCTGCTTTTGCGGCTTTCCAAAGTATGTTACCCAGCCATTTAGCATCATTGATTTGTGACCATTGGGTCATGATTTGCTCATAACGATCTATGGCGAGAATGAGCCATGGGATGGGAAGAGGAGCATTAATATCTTTCCACCTTGTATCGATGGCTTTTTTCGTGTGGCTGTGTAATGCTCGATAATCAGAATCCATATGGGTTACAATAACTGCAATAGCCGGTTTGTTTCTTGACTTTAAGAGCGCCGGGACTTTGCCTTTCTTGACATTATTCCAAAAGGTTGCCGCTTGATGAACTCCTTTCACCAAATAGTCAACAGGGTCTTCCCAATCATCCGGTAAGCTTCTGTATCTCTTTACATTTTCCATAAAGGTGCGTTTTGCATCAATCAATATCACCATATCGTCAAGATCTTTGACCCAATCAACAACTGAATTGGAGTAACCTTTCTGAAGATCGCTTTCATGAATCCAAGGTTGATGATCTGGAGAACATAGCTCAGCTAAAAGCCCAACATATTCTTCAAAAATTTCCGAAAGATGCTTGTTCGTAAAGATGCCATTGCATTTTGAGAACAACTTATCGATAAAGGGTTCATATAGCCATTCGGCCAGCAAATGAGGGACAGGAGCAATGAGGTAATCAGGACGATCCGAAAATGGTTGTATTAAAGGATATGACAAGAGAGGGTTCGGTGCATCAATCATAACAAATTCATCATTTCTCCCGAGCTGTTGTTGAGCCTTCTCAAGAATTTCATGTGGTGAAGCACTTAATAATTTAATGACAGGTGTTATAGAAGGAGTGATAACTCCTGAAGAATGCGAATCATAGATACTATTGTCATATTTCCTGTCATCTATAGGAATTGCCCGTTGAAAAGTAATACAAGGATTGTTACTCAAAGATATTCCTTGTAGTTGTAAACAGGATAATAGGAAAAAATCGAGAGGGCAACCAAGAACTGATGAGAGGATAGAATTATACTCTGATAATGGGAAACGATGGTCTCGCTGCTGCCTTCTTTCTGATGCTTTTTTGTAAAGAAGAATGGTTTGACCAATCCGGTATTGAGAACTTCGCTGTAAGAGATATTGAGGCAGCCATAAGCGACATCCAGTATCAAGAAAAGGATCCGATGTTAAATGAGACATAGCTTCCGAAGAACGTACAGGCAAATTAAGTTGGACGGCCATTGCCACATCCATAAGTTGTTCAATCTGCTGCTGAGTAATGGCTTTTCCATAATTCAACTGAATAGGGCTGTTATATCTTCTTTTCAAACACCATGCGATTGCATGTCGTGCAGTTTCAGCAACAATCCAATAAAAGAGTGGATTTCCTTGTTCGCATTCCTTTAAGATATGTAGATTATAAGAATTATCTCCTTGCAACCATTTTCGATAGGCCCGATTAAGCGCCAATAATACAATGTCTAAAGGAAAGGGTTTAAACATTTTTTTAACAGTCTTTAACGAAATTGTAGAAGAAGATTTCATCTATTACTGGTTCCTATATGCCTGGCCTGCTAAAAGAATTATGTATGGGTGAGTAAATAAATATCTTTTCATGCAACGTCCTGTCTATTTTTAAAGCGGCGCTTAAATTCAGCCCAGACAATCTCATAATCTTGTTCTCGGTTACAGCGATCGAAGGGGGCATCATATATGATAGTGCGCTCACGAGGGCCGCCGGGAAGTGTGTCGTCTATGATTTTACGCTCCACAGTGCCGCTTTTTATATCTTTGATTTTATTCCATTCGGGCCGGGAAAAGCCGACGCCGGTAAGACCCCTATTGATAGTGAAAACAATACGGCCGTTTTGATCATACCAGGTATTAGACTCGTATTGGGTGAGGATGGGGAATTGTATACGATAGTTAGTTTTAAGCTCGTCAAGAGTGAGAGAGAGGGACATGGCAGCAAGTACGTCGATTTCGACAAGTGCTTGACGTCGTTCGAAGTCAGTGCGGAGGTCACAATTGCGGTGCCATTTGGAAGTGAGATTTTTAAATTTATTATTATTGAGTCGTGGATCATCTTTGGCCCAACGATCCTGGACAAAGACATTGTTCCAGCCTTCAGCCCAAAGTTCGGCGTAGTGGGTAGTGAGGCAGACCGATAGCAAAGTACGACAATGTAGGGCGGTGCCGAATATACTTTTTTTAGATATTATCGGTAGTTTATTAATTAATGATTTATTGGCATGTCCCATTCCGGTGGTTTTAACCCGGAAATCAATTGGCAAAGAGATCGCTAAACAATAATAGTTAAGTAAATCGATTGTATCATGAAAGCAGGTTGCCAGGCAGGTATTTATATGCCCTATACCTTTTGGTATAATTACAGGTATAAATGTTCGTTCTGCAGATTGCCCTATCATTTCCCGGTTAATAACCCGGTAAAATTTTACCACTGATTTTTTTTCTCCCCAAGGAACCTTTGGTGTGCGACGAAAGTATTCTGTAAGATCACAGGAAGGGACATAGTTAGTGCGTGGGAGGTAGTCATCGGGTAAGATTGTTAAGTCAAGAACATCATAATCTGAGTTTAAGGTACACTTATGGCGGGGTGTCTTATTAAAGGGATTACCCACAAAAAAATGCGGCCCGGAAAGCACCCATTCTTCTATACTATTTGGGAAATAGGTCTTGCGGCGAATGGTCCCATCTTTCTGAGTGTTTGTTTCATGCCACATTTCAGTGGAGACATATTCCTCATGAAGATCGCCAAGCTGCTTTGGATAGGCAGCGAATTTATTTAATACATGAATAAGTTGCACTGAATGAAGGGCAGGCAATCGCGCTTGAAGCGGAGGTGTATCGGTTGCATCATAAAGCCTGGCAAACAAGGCCAATTCATTTTTTCCGATTTGAATAAGCCGGTCAGAGTGCCCGTGCAGGTTCCATTTATTTTCATTGTCTTTGATACCAGGCACCGGACCTCGGCCGTTATGATTGAAACAGGCATCCACAGTATGAGGCGAGTAAAGATTGGCAAGGTGAATAAACCTTAAAGGATCAGCCGAGGTGTTATAGTAAATGTTAATGCTAAAATTTGTGACGTGATGTACTTCGGCAAATAGCTTTAATTCATTATGAAATTGGAAGTGCCCACGGAGCCTTGGGTAAAGTGCTTCTCGAAATGCACCACCATTAGGGTCATCATAAATACCTTCAGGGTGCAAGAAGGCCGCTGCTCCTTTTGATAAACCAATCATCCATGCCTGAGGCAAGAAGCATTTATACAGGTTCGTCTGGACACCTCTCAATGGAGGATAGTTCTGATAGGCATTGAGAAAATTTTGGGTTGCTTCGAATTCTTGGTAATTGGAGAAGTAATTGCCACGCAAATTGAAGTGCTCGATTACCTTTTCCCGCATCTGCGCCAGCCTTGAAGCGCTATATTTTCGCAAAACATACAGCGGCTCTGCATCACCCATTACTCCGCCTTCATTCCATTCTACCTTAATCCACGGAGGATTCCCCAGCACAAGATCAAAGCCGCCCCGATCAGTAAAAATATCGGCAAATTGTAGCTCCCAATGCAAGAACCTGTACTTTTCGGCAAGCTCGTTTACCAATCCCAAGCGTGCACTTTCCCGACAGAGCCGGTCTGCATCAACATGCCCAAATTCATCTACTAATTTCAAAGTCAATTGCTTTGGCCGTGTATCCGGGAACAAGCCCATTTGTTCCTTATGGGCATACACCCTGTCAAAGACATTGCCCTCCAAAATGAGAGATAATTCCAGAAAAAATTCTTCCCTCGACGGCAGCAAATTCGCTTTTTCAATAGGCCAAAACCAGAGTGCACACCAGTAATCCATAACCAGCTTCAGGCGGCGGTAGAGACTGGAGTTGTGTATATCTTTTGAAAGCATCTCCTGGTAGAATACCCGGTCTTTCCATTCAGTGGAAGTGAGCTTTCGTTTCCCTTCAGGCCGGGGTTGCCCAAAAACCTGAACAGGGTCACTGGTGCGTGCACGGATGATGCGCTGCTGTTCAATATGTCGTTCCCACAGGCGATCAACAGCAACAGATAAGGCTTCTAATCGTTTTATTTCACCTTCAGTAAAGGGCTTGATAAAATCCTTTCGCCACTCTTTGATTTTTTTGATTTCTGTTTCCGCCATCTGACGGACCACTTTATCCTTATAATCCGCCATGCCTCTATCAGGCAGGAGGAAATGATAGATAGTATGCTTCGGTCTTTCGTTCCCCGGCATTACTCTTTGCGGGGCTTCATCCAGCCATAGGGGGGCTGATCTGGATGATCGACTCAAAAGATGAGAGGCGAATACCTGCCGTCTGGCGCCAATCAGGGAGTTGCCGGTGACCAGTTGCATACCGAACCAGGGAACAAAAGCGCCTTTGTGAATGGTGTTGAGCCATAAAGATACTTCGGCCAACTCTACAGCCACAGGGTTAAGGTCCACCCCAAAGACATTATTGTCGGCCAGGTACATTTTTACTTTTTGTCTTTCGCGCGTATAGTCTTCATGGGATATGGTCCGGCCAAGTTCCTTTTGTTTGAGACTGAGGTAGGCTTCAGCAAGCTGGTTAATGGCCTCATTCAAAAAGGCGGCGCTACCCATAGCCGGTTCGCAGATAGTAAGCTGCAAAATGTCGTCCGCGGTTTTATCCTTTAACAGTTCCTTTAAGGCATATTTGACCAGGCAGCGGGTGAGCACTTCCGGGGTGTAATAGGAAGCGGATTTTTCCCGGTCGCGCCCGGCCAGGCGATAGATGAAAGTGCCTTTCGGATACTTTCTCAGGGTGCCGTCATCGTGGTAAATTTTTTCTTCTTCTGTGTATTGTTCCAGGGCATCGGCTTTCACAAAATAGGCGGTCTCCAGTTCATTATAAGACTCACCGGCCTTCTTTACTTCGTAGAGGTCTGCCTCGGCAAAAAATCCCTGGTAAGAGAGCAGTGCCTCATAGACAGCGCCAAGCTGGTTAATGCCAAGCTGAGCATAGGAAATGCGGCCACGTCGTTCTCTTCGGTTTTTAGGGCGGGAGAGAGACATAAGATTGATCACGCGATGTAATACTTGATTGCGAAACGTAACACGATTAAGAATAGGCGTGCGTGCAGGATCAAATAAGTGAGAGCGAAGGGGAGGCACCCAAAAGATATGGTGCTCCGGATTATTGTCAATGGCCAGTTGCTGGCCTGTTCCAGGGGAAAGCCGTTATAGATCATTTCAAATAAAAGCTGCAATGACTCATGCATGAAGGTGCCGGTTTTAGATTCCTCAGTGGTAAGTTTGACCAGCTCAAGATCACGCAGAGACTCAAGGCTGTATCCCAGGCGAAAGGCATCGGACTTCATGGGCACATAGTCAAGTTCGGGCCGCGCTTCAATGTAAAAGAGAAACAGCAGCCTGTACATATAGCGTAGGCATTCTCTGGTTAATTGCCGGGCAAGATCACGGCCGAAAACCTTCTCGTGTATTTTCTCACGCAAGTACCAGACAGCCTCGTTGCCCAGCAGCTCAATGGCTTCGCGGAGCGCATATTTTAAATCTTCGGAAACAGCAAAGGCGTGTTTGTGGGAGTTCTCATCCAGTGTATCCAATAAGCTCAAGCCTTCTTCAGGGCAGATACTTTGGCGGTGTAAGAGGGTGGCTGTGGCCTGGAGGGTTGAAACCTCCCGGCGATTGAGAATTTCGGTAAGATCAAAACGAAGAAGACGCTTTTCATTCCACTTGCTGCGGTCGATTAATATCAGTTGGGCGTCACTGGACAGGATCACCCAGCGCGGCGGCTCAGTACGCCCGAAAACCTGGCGGGTGATAATATCCGAAAGGGATGTCTCGGGTAAGGTTTTATTGTCTTCCTCCGCATCGGTGAATTGACAGGAGCACAAGGTAAGCTCTAAGGGATCTGAGTTTTCGCCTGAAAGGTCCAAGGCTTCAATGATCCATAGTTCAGGTGCGCCGTTTGGCTTTGTTACCTCACCGATTATAGGCAAGAGTGTGTTATCGTCCAATTCTCTTAATTCAGGCTTGAAGACATAGCCCAGGACAGGCAGTAAGGTGGCCAGAAACTCTCTTTGCCTAAGCAGCCGGGCCTCCGGCCGGCGCTCTCGCTCCAGGCGATTGCGCACGGCAAAGTAATCTTTGGCCAAACTGCGCAATTCAGCATAAGGCGGGCTGATGTTCTCTTCCTCTTCCCGGCGCTTCCATTCTTTGTAAACATCCTTGAGGTCATTCTCAAGGATAGCGCTCAGGTAGTGGTGGGTGTAAAATTCATTTTCATTGGTAATTCCGGTAAGATCAATGGCCATCAGTCAGCCCCTCTCAATACGGCAATGACCTGAATGTAGGGCTTGTCCTCGGTGGACATGGTCTCTTGAACCCAATCAAGGTAATCATCGAAGATTTTCTTGATTTTTCTTTTTTCCGCTTCTTTGCGGCTGAGAATTATTTTTTCGGAAAGGCGGCTTTCTGCAAAACGAAAATCAAGCTGGATATACTGTTTATGCTCGAGCAGTTCTAAAGCCTTAAGGTGATCATTGAGTTTTTTATTGATTGTGCGCTCAAAGGACTGGCGCTGTTCACTCATCCATAGCCTAGCCTGCTTGATTGCTTCAGGGAGCAGCAATTGTAAGGTTTGGATGTCGGTGCCTTGACCCCGGTTTGGAAAAGATTGGCGCCCAAGGCCAAGGCGATCAAGGAGCGCTTCAAAGTCTTCAATGCCGGAAAATTGGTTATTGGTGAAGTTGACGCCAAACCAGCGATGGACCAGTGGGTGCCCTTTGCGGTTTGGAATAAGTCCGGAGAGGATGAATAGCGCCTCATTTGGTTTCATTGCACCTTGCAAGGTGAGTACTAGTGATTGATGTCGGCCAAAGGCAGCCATGACTTTATCATTTATCCATTCCATGACCGGATTGAGGGGCCACAGATAGTGGACACATGGCCAGGTCTGCTCATCTTTGCGGCTCCGCTTGATCTCCTCCTGAATGGTTGCCTGGTTGGCTGAAAGAATGAACCCTCCATCATCCGGCCATATTTCTTTGGGGAGAAACCGGAACCGGTGTTTGAGGTCTTCAGGCGCTGTCAGTTCTACACGGCCGGCATGAAGATCAAACTCCACCTGCAAATGCTCAGTCTGTCGAAAGTGCTGTATAGCAGCATGAAGGTAAGCTAAATCATCCTTAAACAGGGAGGATATGGTTTTGGCCGCAGTGGTCGCATTTTCGCCTGCAGGCGGCTTGTCCTGGCCCATCAGCAGGGCCAGGGGATCAAAATCATCGCCTTTCCCGGATGAGGGAGACGCATCTTTTGCTTCTTTTGCCCCAAAACGCTTGTGTAACTGTTTTTGTTTTTCTTTGAGGGTTGATTCAAAAGCCTCAGGGCTTTGGCCCTGCTCGATGGCCCGGGCGGTAATCTTCTCCTCTTCCTCGATATCGTAGACCCCCATAAGGGCGGAAGGGTCGCCGATATTTTTCACTGCCTGCTCATCCTTTTGAATGAGAAGTTCAAGGATGCGTGTATCACCCCGGATTTTTGCATTCAGGCTTTCGGTAACCAGGTAGAGTATATGCGGGGTGCATTCCTGGCCATAGCGGTCAATGCGGCCATTACGCTGTTGAAAAACCATCAGCGACCAGGGGATGTCAAAATGGATCATCCGGTGAGAAAGATAATGAAGGTTAATACCCTCCGAGGCCACATCAGAGGCGATCAAAAGGCGCACAGGGGCTTCCTCCCTGCCGAAATCCTCGACAATTTTTTGTTGATCCACATCAGACATGCTGCCATAAAGAATGGCCGCTTTCTCATCCTTAAGGCCAAGATCAGGGGGAAGATGATTTTTAAGGAATAACAGGGTTTCAATGCGCTCGGTAAAAATAATCAACCGGTCAAGAGGGTCCTTACCTTTCCAGCTAAAGCCATGCTTCGAGTCTTGTATAATCTTCAGCAGTTTTCGGTACTTGCTGAAATGTTCCGGCAGGATGAGCATGACCTGATTAGCCAACTCCTCCAGGAGCCGGATGTCATTTTCGAAGGCCGGATCTTCTGTTTTTTGTAAGCGTTTAATCCGGTTATGGATTGTTGAAAGGCAGGCCGCCGGGCTTGAGAAAAGGGCTTTTTCAAGGGTGGTCTTGAAAAGCTCGCCTGCACCTTGCCGCTGGTCAAGCCGGGTGAAGGTGGTATTGACAAAGGTAGTATATGCCTGTTCCTCTATAGGTGATGCTGTGCAATGGGAAATACTGATCTTTCTTTCCTTAAAAGCCAGGCCAACCTGATCCTGGATATCTTTTTTAAAGCGCCGGATAAAAAGGCCCTTAATGTCTTCCGGCCCATAGTCATCTGGGTTGGCAATGGCCGTAGGGTCCAGCATATTCATGAGGCTGGCAAAGCTTCGGGCTTGGCCGTCGTGGGGTGTGGCTGATAGCATGATAAGCGTGTCGGAGCGCTGGGCCAGGAGTTGGGCCAGTTTGGCGCGAAGGGAGGAGCCGCTGCCTCGTTGGGCTACATTCTGTGCCTCGTCAATGACAATGATGTCCCAATAGGCATTCTCCACATAGGTGCGGTATTCTGCATCTTGCTTGAGGGTGTCAATGGAGATAATGGCCTTATCGTAATAGTAAAAGGGGTTTTGATTGGTGGGAATGCGTGAGCGAATACGTTGAATGCCCACTAAATCAAGACGTGTGAGAGGGATGGTAAATCGGCACCACAGCTCTTTCTGAAACTGGGTCAACATGCTCTTGATGGCAACTACCAGGATGCGTTTCCCCCGGCCGCGCCGAATCAGTTCGCTAAGCAGGATGCCTGCTTCAATTGTTTTGCCCAGGCCCACGGCATCGGCGATAAGGATGCGCTGTCGCGGTTGTTTGAGTGCCTGAATTGCTGGATCTAATTGGTAGGGCACATAATCCATGGCCCCCTTGTGTCCGATATACAGGTTCTCATCTGTCGGCGGCATTTGCCGGAGCATGCTCTCCATATAGAGCAGCGAAGCCTGATAAGAGCTTGATGTATCGTGAATCAGTGCGGTTTTAACCGGATCAAGCACCTCAATGGATTTATCAACCTCAGTGAGGAAGATAGCCTCTTTGTCTTTAACCAGCTCGGATATTCCCACTACTAGTAGTGATTGGCCGCCCGTGGAGGTGCGATCAACTCTTCGGACCAGCCATTCAGCATCTCGCACCAGAACCCTGGCACCAGGAGCGAAAACATTAGCCTGTGTGTCCATCCGATTTTTCCTTTAGCTGCGAATAAAAGCTAACAGATATTGTTATCAACATGAGAGATACCAACTTATTTCCTTTACTCTTCTCATTATATAAATATGATGGTCTCGTAAAAAGTCCAAAATGGGGATATATGTACAACATAACTTCTTGAATTTATACGACCCAAATTTTCTAAAAATGACTTTTTACGAATACATCAAATATAATATCCCGGTTAAAAAACGAGGTCTGAAATCATCCCAATCAATTTTAATAGTCTGATTTTTTGATGAATAAATGCTAAAAGTTTATTTTTTATGTCGTTTGAAATGATAATATAAAAACAAATAAAATTACAATTATTTTTAGTATAACACATATTTATTATTATTAGGTAACTTAAAAATAAAAAATAATAGCTGAGCTGGCAATCGGCGATTAAAGGATTTTAGGTCATTAGCCAATCCGGCCAGTATCATCAAAGCAATAATAGCTAAATGATAGACTTGCAAGATGCAATTTACACGAATCGTTCATTGGCCAGTTCCATAAACCTTCTTCAGGACAGGATTGCCAAGAGATTTGGCGCCCTTCAAAAGACAGTATCTAACCATCTAGTAAAAATGGCAACGCTGCCTTTTTTACTAGATGCTGATTTATCAAGAGGTTATACTGTTTCGCAGGTTGCAAAAAAGCACTGATGGCCGGAACCGATGGTATGGTCAATAGCTTTGAGGGGCAAGGATGGCCTTGAGCGCTTTAAAGAGCTGAATAGGTGCTTGCGCACCTGGGATTGCTGGAACTTCAATGCCTGTGGTAAGCTTTTTGGGGATGAGTAGCCGGGTCGTATTCCCGCAATTGATCGCTCATGTTGTCGGTACCATGCAAAAGAAGAAGATGCTCGGGGTAACCTGCCGGCATGTGATAGTTTTAAACCACCTAATCATGCATAGAGCCAATCATCCTTAAATTGTTCAAATAGAGCTTCTTCAAGATTTTGCGTGGACAAGTCTTCTTTCTTAAAGGAAATGGGGACGTTTAGGGTATATTCCATCAAAATTTGAAAAGCATCATTGAGTTCTCGCATCATTTCTTCAGAAATTTCTTTTGATTCCCGGGTGGTATCGGGATGGTATTTTTTGGCCAAGTTCCGATAGGCAGTTTTTATTCCCATAATTGTGGTTTTCTCTTCCAGGTTTAATAACCTTCTGGCAGCATCGATTTTTTCAAAGCTGAATTTATCGTTCATGTTCATAGATCTTATCCTCCACATGAGGAAATAATGAAGTATCCGTATGGGGGAGAAAAAGGGCGGAAACATATTCAGTGATAGTGAATTGCTTCATATTTTTTTGCTCCCAATCAGTTGTTAAACTTTTCAAATTGTCCAAAGGCATAAATTACACAATTCGCTCGATATTTACAAGGCCCCGGTTCCAGGCATTTTAAATTGCTTTTGGCAATCTGCCGTCCGCTTTTGTTACAACGCACGGTTTCAGTAATATTATTCAACATATTATTATGTTCTAAATCATGAAATTTTTTAGTCATGGCATGTTGACTTTCCTTAGAGTCACTGGGCGGCTTCAATGCTTAAGGATATTGCAATGGAAGTGCCAAATGGCTCTATAAAGAAGAATAAATATTGCAAGCCATTATTTTATAGATGGTTATGTCGGGTATTTTTTTCAGAAAAATGATTTTAGGAGTGGGGAGAAAAAGGCAGGCATTGTTGCATGCAACACAAGACATTATTAAATGCAACGATTAATTAATCTATTCATTCAATCTTTAATTCGCAGAAAGCCTAAGTACTTGGGGATATTAATTTTCGTAATGTTGTTTGCCATGGCCATGAAATTGTCTTAATGTATTAATGGCTGTAGACGATATCTTTGATTTTTAGTTTAAATCAAGTAATTTAGCCATATGGCAATGAGGAAAAAAATAAATCAGTTCCCTTTTTTCTACATGACAGGAAGGAAATCAGGGCTGGCAAATTTTTCCATTAAGCCAGGCGCTCGCTGTTCCTGAATCGTATGTCTCGTTATATAAACATAAATCTTAATACAAACCGCGAGAATTACACAATCAGTTTTAAAATCAATTGCATTTATTTGTTTTTCCCCAAATTTTATTGTATTCTATATACAGTTTTACAAAGCAAATTACATGATTTTATTAAACATCTTGGGGTCGGTTGAGAATATCATACAAATAACAAGTAATAAAAGGGGATCGGACAACCCCATAATTCACTGATAGGACAGGAGACATTATGTCAATTAAAACCTTGGATCAGCACATTGAAATTACACCAGGTGTAGTTAATGGTAAGCCCCGCATTGCCGGTCATCGCATTACTGTCCAAGATATTGTAATCTGGCATGAGAGAATAGGCCGAAGTGCCGATGAAATTGCGAATGAGTATGACTTGAGTTTAGCGGATATATATGCGGCTTTAGCTTATTATTATGATCATCGCGATGAAATCGATAAAGCGATCAAGGATAGTGGAGCCTTCATAGACGCGTTATGTCAGAAAGTTCCATCAAAGATTACCCGAAAGCTATATGAGCGAAAAGATTAAATTTTATACAGATGAACATGTACCTACAGCCGTTGTAAGTGGGCTCAGACGTCGAGGTATGGATGTTCTCACAGTTAAAGAGGCTAATATTGGTGACATAATACGTGGCTTGCTACTTATGAACCAAGTATTGGATGTCAATGAAATGCTTGATCATATTGAGTTTTTGTAACTTTTTTCCTTCTTAAAATCAGATATATCAAAAATCTTAGTACCCTCTCCATGCTCCCAAATATAAGGAATTGCCGGCAAGCATGAGACTGACCCGGGAAGACTTGATCAAGAGAATGAATGAGGCATCATCTGAGCTACTCCGCGAAAAGGGCTATATGAGTTAACCACAATTGTACTTACACATTAGGAGGTATCGTTTATATGATGCCCGTTAAAGAAAATCAAATAAAGGTTGCTGTAGCTACGGATTTTTTAACCGGGTTTTCGAAAATTCCCCGCAAACAGCAAGGTAAAGTTCTTGAGTTCGTTAATAAGTTCAGGTCAGATCCAATGTCGCCCGGTATCAATTATGAAAAAATACTGCATTCAAAAGATAAAAACATACGATTATGCAAAAATAGTGGAAGACAATAAATCATCCATAATTGAAAAGGTTATTTTATGACAAAAGAATGCGTCATATGCAAAAAATCCAGAGGAAAACGAGCATGTAGATTAAATAATAATGAATTGATTTGCCCGAGATGTTGTGCTTTAATTCGAGATCAGGGGTGTGAAGGATGCTCCTATTATAAATTTTCTGAGAAATACCAGACCGCAAAACACCTAAAATCCGGGGACAAACATTTTATCATTGAACTGAACGAAGAAGTTGAAAAATCTGTTGATGATGCCTTGCAATTGATTGAAAAAGGGTCTTTTGAAAAAGGGGAGGCAATGATTACTGAATTAATGAAAGATCACCCCCACAATCATTTAGTACAATATGCCAAGGGTGTATTATATGCTTTCAAAGAGCAATATGATGAAGCCATAGAATATTTTGATAGAGCCACAATTATATTTCCATATTTTATGGAAGCCCACTTTAACAAAGCGGTTACTTATCAGAAAAAATTGGATGTAGGGAATATGATAAAAGCATATCAGAAAGTTATAGAAATAGGTGATCCAAAAGATGCGCAGGTAAAGCAGGCCAAAGGTTTCCTATCTGACTTAGAAAAACAAACTTTAAAAAATGAAGGCATTAATTTGGAAACCTATCTCAAGTCTATAGAAAAATTTGAGAAGGCCTTTTTCTATATGAACAAACAAAACCTGGAAAAAGCTATTTTCTATTTTAAAGAATGTATAGCTATAAACAAAAAACATCCTCAGTCTTATGGGAACATAGGAATTTGCTATGCAAAATTGGGTCAAAAAGAACAAGCTCTTCGGGCATTCGACAAGGCCATTGAAATTGACCCTAATTATGAACTTGCTATTGTTAATCGAGCGGTTACAGAATCTTTGAAAGATAACGAAAAATTTAAAGTCGATAAGATTGAATCAATTGAATATTACAAAGAATATCCGATGAAAAAAAGATCTTATATTCAATCTGTTATCGAAGAAATAAAAGGGACCGACAATAAAAAACTGAGTTAAAACCATAGACAATATCTTCCCTTATTGGAAAAAGAGGAGAATTTTAAAATGGCAGAAAAAGCCCTGAAAGCAAAATGTTTATTATGTGGTTCTGAATTTACCAAAGCCGGTATGACAAAGCATTTACAATCATGTTTACCTAAAGATATAGATAATTCATTAAAACAAAAAGACTTAAAGAGACATCCTTTCTTTCATATTCTGGTTACAGGCTCCGACTCCCCTGAATACTGGTTACATCTAAAAGTAAAAAGCGAATCAGGATTAAAAGACTTGGATCAATTTTTCAGAGATATCTGGTTGGAATGTTGCGGACATATGAGCGCATTCAGTTATCAAAGAAATGACCTGCCAATGAATCGAAAACTCAAGAACGTTCTAAGTCCGGGGATGGAATTATTGTATCAATATGATTTCGGAAGCACCACAGAACTATTAGTCAAGGTAATAGCCGAATACAAAGGTTCTATTCAAAAAAATAAATCTATTCAAATTTTAGCGAGAAATGAAGCGCCTGAAATTCTATGCAATGAATGCGGAAAATCCCCTGCCGTGCAAATTTGCACTGAATGCCAATGGGATGAAGCCGGATGGTTGTGTCAATCCTGTGCGGATGAACATGAATGTGGCGAAGATATGTTGCTTCCCGTAGTGAATTCTCCAAGAACCGGAGTCTGTGCATATACAGGGTAAGCAATTTATTTACAATTCATTGCCCCTCAATTCCAAAGAAAAACCCACCTTATCAGGCTCAATGAATCCCTGGCAAGTCACTGGATACGATCAGCCTTTAAAAGCATTTGACAACCTTTTATAGATTCATGTACAATAAAAGGTACATGTACAATTATATAGGAGATTATCAAAATGCGAGCAATTTCATACACTGCCGTACGGAGTAATTTAGCTCAAACAATGAAAAAAGTCTGCGAAGACCATGATCCTGTAATTATTACTCGTAGAAACAGTGAAGCGGTTATCATGATTTCTCTTGAAGACTATGAGTCGTTGAATGAAACTGCATACCTTCTTCAAAATTCTAGAAACGCCAAACGTTTGCTGGAATCAATAGAAGAGCTTGAAAGTGGGAAAGGTAAAGAGCGAGAATTGATCGAATGAAGCTGATTTTTTCAGAAAATGCCTGGGAGGATTACCTGTATTGGCAACGTACAGATAAGAAGATCCTGAAACGCATAAATGAGCTGATAAAGGATATTCAAAGAAATAAGTATGAAGGTGTTGGAAAACCAGAACCACTAAAGCATAATTTATCAGGATACTGGGCACGCCGAATTACAAATGAGCACCGTTTAATATATAAAATTGAAAAAGATCGGATAATGATAGCTCAATTGAGATACCATTATTGAAAGTTTTAGCCACTGGAAAGTTGATTTACATCATCTAGAGAATCATCGTCTTTTGTTTGTCATAAATATGGTTTCTCCAAATACTACACTTATAACCCGGGTTATAAAATATGGTTTACGTAAATAATACACTTATGACTCGAGTCATAAATGAGGAGGCGGTGCAGTCATGAGTAAAGAACTTCTGCCCAATAATGGGGCTAATTCCGGCAAGGGACAGTTTCTCATCTATGAAGCGGAAGACGGCAAAGTCAAAATCGATGTGCGGATGGAGGAGGAGACAGTCTGGCTGACCCAACAGCTCATGGCCGATCTTTTCCAAAGCTCTCAGCAGAACATCAGCCATCATATTCAATGCATTTACGAAGAAGGCGAGCTTACCCCTGAGGCAACTCACAAAAAATATTTGTCAGTTCGCAGAGAGGGAAAGCGGGAGGTCCAGCGGCGCCTCGATTACTACATATTCCAGGGCATTCACGCGGCGCCGTGTCCGTTCAATCTCATCGGTCAACATTTCAATCTTCCTTTCCACTTCAGCAACTTTAACCATTAATGGCACAGCTTCGCTAAAAAGGGATGGGGAGAATTTTATTATTCTTAATGGGATTCCTTACCGGGTGTTTCAATGGGAATAGTCAAATCATACGGAGCGAGAAAATCTAGAATCATTTAACCTAAAAACTTGACTCATTTGTTAAATTTTTGGCGTATAAAGAACGACTAGTCAAACCGAAAGCCAAAAAGTCCTCCATCCACTGTGGCATCGGTGAGTTTAACAGGAAGAACATAATCATTAAAACGAAAATTCTTGCTGAATTCAGCAAAGGGAACCATGTCGGAATTCATGGTAACAATATATTGAAATTTATGTTCCTCGGCTGTTCTGGCGCCTATCTCTATGGCTTTGGCAACTTGACGAGAATCCATTCCATCAAACAAATGGCTGTCATGAATTAAAAAACCCGGGCCAGTTTTTCTTTTTTGACATAACACAATAAGCATCATATCAAAACAAAAGATTTGCATATTTGTAATCCCTCTGCTTCTTTTCGCTTCGACTTGCACATCAAACTCCGGCCCTCTTTCTGTAGGAGTTATGGTTAAACTCCCTTCACGTTCCGATAATTCACTTGAAAGGTCCTCAAAAGTGATGATCGCTTCCTTTAATAGCTCTTCTTGTTCTTTGTAGTCGTCAATTAAACGTTTATAAAGTTGCTTTCTTTCAATCGATAAGTCTGCGCCGGTTGTTTCTATTTTTTCGGCGATTTCATGTTGTCTGCGCAACTCTTCTACTTCAACATGAAGTCGATTCAGTTCTTGCTGAAGTTTGACAGATTGATCCAAAGCTCCATGAGTGTTGAGTATCTCCATATTTTGACGGCGACGTTGATCTATCTTTTCCATTTCCCGCCGGCGTTTGTCAATTTTATTTCTAAGGGTATCCAATTCACCTTTTAAATGTGATCGACGATTACTGACAATCGCACTATGAAATCGCTCCACATCCTCTAAGCGTTTTAAGGCAATATCAGGTAAAACAATACCTGCTTCTTTGTATATTTTCCTTACCTCTGTTTGTTTAGGCGGTTTTTCTGAAGATATGGCTTCTTCTATTTCCCGAATTGATTCTTCATCAATCACATTTTGATTAGATAGATCATTGATTTTCAACACCAGTTCAGAAGCTTCATGCTCCAACTCACGATATTCCGGTAATACATGAAAGGAATTGATTTCCTGTTGCAGTTTTTTAAACCGACGTTCAACAATAGTCAATTTTGTTTTGAGTGAAGATGCAGTGCCAATAACACTCCCCAGGACACCTGATTTCAGTTCTCTTTTGAGGATTTTAAGCGAATTCTCTTTTTGCCTGACTTCTTCGATCTCTCGTGGGATATCCCAATCAATGTCCAGTAAAAAAGAAATCGCAACTTGTTGATCACACTCCGCTTGTTTTTCACTTTGCTGTTTAGGATTTTTAAAGCCGCCAACATCCATCCGCCGCGCGAAATAAGATATTAGTGAACGAAAAGTCGGAGAAAATCTTGGCCATTCTGTTGATATTCCAAAAACTATTTTACCTAAAATTTCTTTCCATTTGGTATTGCTTAAAAAAATCTCCCCTGTTTTTTTATCCAAAGAACTAGCAACAGGCCAACTGGAAGTGTCCCCTTTATTAATAATTATACGCGATGGTTCTTGCCCTGCCCGTTCAACCTCTATCTGAGAAGAAGTTAAATCAAACTTTAAACCAAATCTATGCGTTATTAGATCCGGGCAAAGAAAAATAGATTTTTTGTTACAATCCGATCCTAATAAGAAATGTACAATCTCTACCATACTGGATTTACCCGCGGCATTGCGTGTTTGTCTTTCTGTCGCGCCTGTGCTTTTTTCAGACAATAAGACATTTAATCCTTGGTGAAAATTAAGTTCTTTGAAGGATGACAGGGTGCTGCTAAATACCCTATGAATCATTGTTTATTCCTCCAAACACGCCCGCGCTGATAATCTATTGTGTCTAGTGCATAGAGAAGATCCAAAGATAGAATAAACCAATCAAAGGAAATTTCACCAGTTCCCTCTATTGATTCTATCCGTTTTTGAAATCGGTTCCACAATGATGAAATTGTTTTGGAATTATCCAACAGCAGAAGAATTTCTGCACCAACCCCAATCAAGGAACGATCCTGCTTAATATGTTTAGTAGGTAAAATCATTATTCTCGTGGATTCTCAAAAATATCACATCGTTCAAAAAAATAAGATAAAACAGCTAGCACAGCGGCTAACTTAGGTGCTTTCTGAAAATAATCACCACCTGTAAATTTTCTCAATTCATCAAAAATTTCGTTTGGAGTAAAATCACTATCCTTTAGAGTTCGATACTTTTCTCTAAATGATTGGGCTAAGCGCTCGCCATAATCAGGGGCTCTTACTCTATCAACATAGTTTTGAACTAATTTCTCTTTGCGTCTTCCGGATTTAAGTAATTCTTTTACTTCCGTATTAAGTTGATTATATTCCAACTTTTCAGGATTGGGAATATCCACCGGAACATTGGCAGGGACTTCTCGCTTTTCTATATAATTTAGCACGCCGATAATTTCTTTCATCTGAATTTTCTGCATGCTCTCAAGATCCGGCGCAGGCCCTAACCCCAATAATTCGACCATTTGATTTCCATCTAAGGTTTCAACCACTGCCCATATTTCTTCAAAACACATTGTTTTTATCTTGATTTCAGGATGATCTGTTGATATTTGTCCCAATATACCTACTGCTGTTGTAGAAGCTAAACCATCCGGGTCATTATGAACAAAAAACCATCCTTTCATTTTTTCCTTTAATTCATTTAAGGCCCTTTCAAAATCGCTTTTTATTTTTCTTTCGAGCTCACTTTTGGGAATTTGTCGTGGTGCATATACCGCATAGACTGTTTTCGTTGAGAGGCAATATCCATCACAACCCTGATCGCCTTGTGATGGGCGTATTCGTTGAAAATCGCCCGGATATGCTTTTGTCATTATATCTGCAAACCAATCCTGGAATCGTTCCCGTTTAAACTTCAGGAACTGATTTTCACACCTTGTTTTATACCAGCTTCTTTTAATTTCATCCATCATCACTAAGGTTTTAATATGATCGATCTTGCGTAAAAGGATAACATGTTTTGCTATTCCTCTTTTACATCTATAATGTTTCCATGATACTGATACCAATTCTGATTACGACTTATCTATTATTCTTACCGCATAAGCCGTTTTGAGTGGAGCGCTTGATTAAATCTGGCATGGCATGAGTAAGGGATGAAAAATCCTTTTGGATCAATATATTACCACTTTCTTAGATGATATATGACCAACTAGCGAAAGGCAAGGGCGAAATTGCGAGGTTTTATCCGGAGGAAGCCGGAGCAAAACGGCGAACCAACTAATAGAAACGTCATAAAAACAACGCTATACTTGTATTTCTTCGACAGTTTCCGATTCCTTATCTTATAAATAGTACCGCTATTAAAAGCATTTAGGCTACCTTCTTCGTCATAATGCGGGAAGAAAGGACAAAAGAATTACAGCAAGCTAATATCAAGCTCATTGAAGCAAACAAAAACAAAGATATTTTCCTTAGCTTTTTAGAAGAGCAGGGGTCTTTTACGTTATGCCCAAAGTGAATCTTGAACCTCTTGAGGGATCTTTCGAGCCAAGGTATTAAAGATGCTCAAAGCGGAGGGTAAAATTGGTGATGCGCTTATCAATAATCTCATGAGTTGGAAGCACTCGGCGAAAAACTGCAAAACGAACGATGTACCGTCCCCTTTTTGGAATTTCCAGCCAATTCGATGCCGGACTCAGAAGATTATCTATTTGGCAAGACCAAGTTTATAAACAATATAGTATTTATTGATACTGCTCACATAACCGACTGTTTCCTGACCTATGATTTTCAGGGCAGCCATCTCAGCATTTCTAAACCATATATTCTGATCAAGTCCCATGTTTTCAGCTAATTTTCTAACTCTTCTAATTTTTCTCGGGCCGGCATTGTATGAAGCCAAGGCAAAACGGACACGATCCTTTTCACGCACGTCCGGACTGTTAAAATAACGATTTTTTAAGAAATCAAGATACTTTACTCCAGCGTGAATATTCTTTTCCACCACATCCACATTCCCTATGTTTATATTTTTATCAGCGGCGGTCGAAGGCAAAACCTGCATAAGACCCACAGCACCGGAAGGATTTTTCTTGCTATGGTCTAATCCGGATTCCTGATAAGCCAGAGCCAAGATAAGCATCCAATCAAAACCATATTGTTGGCTGTATTTTTTAATAAGATCTAGGTAGCGGTCCAGTTTTTTTTGCTCTTTGGAACTAAGAGGATTTTTGATCCACTTGTTATTTTTATAGTATCTATTAAAGTAAATGTTGCCAAGTAAAGTGCCCTTTCGATGGGTCCTTATAAAGCGGTTTAAGGATGCTTTAAGAAGGGGATTATTTTTTCGAACCATCCAGGCGATCTCCCCCCCTTGCCTGATCTTAAGATGATTGAGTATTTTGATGTTCGTAAAGGTACTTGACCACAATTGGGCTAGATGACTGTCTGAAACGGTTATGTCTATGGCTCCGGCGTTTACCATTTCTAGAATATCTTCGGTCTCTAAATTTTCATCTGCTTCGATGATTTGTACTGGCGCTTTTGATTCTTCCACAAGTCTTTGGTTCAATGAGATGAGGCTTTCATAGTAACTGCTGCTCGACCGAACAAATACTTGGCGGCCAGATAAGTCATCGAGGGCTTTTAGATCCTTGACCATATGATGAACTACGATTACTTCATCAATGCCGGTCAGATACGGATTGGTAAAATCAGCCTTTTGGAGACGCTCAGGAGTAATGGTGAGCCCTGCAGCAGCTATATCACCTAAACCATCTATAAGCATGGGAAGAAGCTTATCACGAGAAACCGGGATAAATTCCAATACCACTTTTAGTTCAGAACGTTTGATGGTTTTATTTAACGATTTTTCATAATCCTTTAAGAGAGAATATTCAAAGCCAAATTGTTGCACGCCGCTGAGAAAATAGTTGGTTTTGTTGAAGGTGGTTAATACTCTAATGTAACGTTTTTTGAGAAGAGCATCAAGATCATCTTGATATTTCCTTTTTAAATGTGAGTCTAAAACAGGCAGTGGATTTTCTCCGCCAAGGGTCGTCTTGGGGAGCAAAATGGAGGTAAACCCAATAGAGATGGTCAAACAATATAGTATAAAATTATAAAAAACATGTTTCTTACACATATGTAAATAATAATCAAAAAATGAATGCACTTGCAAGTCTTTTTTTATAGAGGGATGGAAGGAAGGTAATTTGATGACAAGTGAGGATTTATCCTTATTGACCCGGTTCATAAATATGGTTTCTTCAAATACTGCAAAACATTATGGCCTTAAAAAAAGACCCTTTTGGCCATAATCAAGCTCCTCCCAACAGTTCCTAAAATGCGCTTATCCTGCATCTTCAGTACTTCATCGCCACTCATACGCTCGGATGATAAAGGGCACTCTATGCGGTGGGTTACTTTCCAGCCTGTTTTGGAGAGGAGCCTGTGATAATCAAAGATAGTAATGGCCTTATCAGCATTTTCCTTTAAAGCAGGCGTGGATTGAAAATCTCGCCAATCAGCATTCAGGAAGGCTATTTTGGTGAAGTGTCCGATGAGGCTATATCGCGCGCAATACGCTTTTTGTCCTTTGGGCTTAACCGGTCTCAACATATGCCTTAACAGTCTCTTCGCTTCTTCCCCCTCTGGGATAAATAAAGGGGGACCATGTTAAATCGGCTATTTTTACTTCCATCATTTTCACTTTATGTTTTTATCTTTTCTAAGATCCATGAGTATTAATTTCCAATATATAGTATTACAAAATTAATTCAAAACTTAATTATTTTGACTAATAATATGATGTATTGTATTATGCCTATTAACTGATATCAATAACTATTTTTCTAGCTATCTAGATGTTTGATGTCAAGCACATTGCTATTACAGCAGGGAATGCAGTCGATGCATTGCTGAGTGCAAATTTGAAACCTATTATTAAAATTGTCAATTTGAGAAGAATCCACTCTTAATAATGCCACAAATTTAAAGTACGGCTACTCAGTAATTGTAAGTTTCTTAGTCGAGCCCGATACTGGCAAATGAAGTATTTTAATAAAATTTCTTGGGAGCAGACTTAATGACAAGTATCATGACCAAGGAAATCATTGACCGCATTTTCAAAGAACCGGGTATCAAATATGAGTCAACTGAGTTCGAGGGCCTGGGGAAACCAATCCATGAGATTCTGGCAATTTATCCGAAAACCGCTGAAACAGGCCGCGATGCGGGTAAGACCAAATATTACCTAAAGAGCTTTATCCCTTGAGGGAGGACATAAAGCTGCGTTTAAGAAGTTTAAAGATAAACAAACAATGAAACAAAGAACCTTAAAGGCCGAAATCAAACATTTGGTCATTCTCAGGAGGGCCAATTGGTGGTGGATCAAGCCAAAACTCGCGTAGAACAACTCATTGAGGAGGCGGTGCAGTCATGAGCAAAGATCTGCTACCCGATAATGTTGCTAATTCCGGCAAGGGGCAGTTTCTCATCTATGAAGCGGAAGACGGCAAAGTCAAAATCGATGTGCGGATGGAAGAGGAGACAGTCTGGCTGACTCAACAGCTCATGGCCGATCTCTTCCAAAGCTCCAAGCAAAACATTAATCATCACATTCAATGCATTTATGAGGAAGGTGAGCTGACCCCGGAGGCAACTGTCAAAAAATATTTGACAGTTCGCAGAGAGGGAAAGCGGGAGGTCCAGCGGCGTCTGGATTACTACAACTTAGACATGATTATCTCCGTAGGCTATAGAGTAAAAAGCCATGTGGCTACACGCTTTCGCATCTGGGCTACTCAGCGACTACGGGAGTATATCATCAAGGGTTTTGTCCTGGATGACGAGCGTCTGAAGAACCCGGATCAGCCATTCGATTACTTTGAAGAACTGCTCCGCCGCATCCAGGATATTCGCACCTCCGAGCGGCGGTTTTATCAGAAAATTACGGATATCTACGCCACCAGCATTGATTATGACCCAACTCTGGAGATCAGTATAAATTTTTTCAAAACAGTCCAGAACAAAATGCACTGGGCCATTACTGGAAAGACTGCAGCGGAAATTATCCATGAGCGGGCTGACAGCGATAAATCCAACATGGGGCTGACCAACTGGCGGGGAGCCAAGGTACGTAAACACGATGTAACCATCGCCAAAAACTATCTCACCGAGAAAGAACTCTTGGCCTTGAATAATTTGGTGGAGCAATATTTGATATTTGCTGAAGGCCAGGCCATGCGCCGCATCCCCATGCACATGATCGGATGGATACAGAAATTGGATGGCTTCCTGTCGCTCAATGAACGTGACATCCTGGAACATGCCGGAAGGATTTCTCATGAAATGGCCAAAGATTTGGCCGAGGGGGAATACGTGAAGTTTAACAAAAAGCGGGTTCAGCAAAAAGATCGGCTAGGCGGTGATTTTGAAAAAATAATCAAGAAGTTGACGGACGAAAAAAAAGAGAAAAAAACATGAACCTATCAAAGGAAGACAAACAACTCCTTAGGCTTTCACCGTTTCTTCGGCAGGCTCCGATTCTTTATTCTTCGGCATGTATTTGGCGATTTCATCATCGCTGATCCTTTTTAATTCCTTTCTTGGCAGCATAGCTAACAAACGCCAGCCAATGTCCAGAGTTTCAATAATGGTGCGATCCTCATAGGGGCCCTGTCGAACAAATTTGTTTTCAAATCGTTTGGAAAATTGCAAAAAGATTTTGTCTGTATCGCTCAAAGCAGCCTCGCCCAAAATGACCGCCAACTCTTCTGATTCTTTACCCCTGGCATAGGCGGCAAAAAGTTGGTTTGCCCATCCGGCATGATCTTCGCGGGTTTTACCCTTGCCCATTCCCTTATCTCGAAGACGAGACAGGCAGGGAAGCACGTCAATGGGAGGAAAGATCCCTTTCCTGTGCATACCGCGTCCAAGAATAATTTGCCCTTCAGTAATATATCCGGTCAGATCGGGGATGGGATGAGTTTTATCATCCTCCGGCATGGTCAGGATAGGCATCTGGGTGATGGAGCCCTTAACGTTTTTAATTGATGCTGAACAACTGTAATCAGCCAAGACTATCCATAGAAATTAGTCTGTTAGTCAATTAGTGTCGAGAATCATAATTGTCTGATAATGGGGGGATTATGTAATCAAGAAATCGATTCTGAAATCGTAGCCCAAAAATAAATCTGCCACCTTTTTACTTTTTGTGAAAAATTGGGAAATAGGAAATTGGGGTCCGTCCCCAATTTTTAAGCACATTTGATAATGACCGGCGATATAACTCATGTCCCGGTCTTGGGAGAGTAAATTATTAATTTCACCAAAATTGGTATTATTAATAATTTGGCAACCCTGCCCTGACTCGTCCCCACTACCGCAGTTATTCGCTCCTGCGTCCAACCAAGACGACTTAAACGAATGATAAAATCGAAACCTCCATGCGAGCCCAATTTTCCTTAGGATTAATTTTTTCATCTTTTTACAAATTAAGCTAAAGGATTTTATTCATAAAGTAGCTAAATAGGATTTTTAGGTTTGTTAAAATTATGGTAAGATATTAATGATTAGTACCTCAACTCTCACAATAGGGAGACAAATCGTGAATATAAAAGAAAAGAGGGAAATCACTACAAAACAAGAGCAAAGCCTCATTGAAAAAATTCGTGGTCTGACACCTGAAAAAGTCGAAGAGGTGGAAGATTTTGTAGATTTCCTGCGCCAGCGAAATATTGACCGACGTTTGACACAGGCAGCTACCAAGCTTTCCGAAAAAGCCTTCCAAAAGGTATGGGATAATCCAGATGACGCAGACTATGACAAGTTATAAATTTGGTGATGTCGTCCTTGTCCCATTCCCCTTCACCAATCAGGCGACGAGCAAAAAGCGGCCTGCCATTGTGGTTAGTTCCAGTGCTTATCATCGAGAACGTCCTGATCTTATCCTCATGGCTGCAACGAGCCAGATTAGATCCCAACCATTTTTTGGTGAAATGGGTATTACTCAATGGAAGCAAGCAGGTCTTCTCAAACACTCTGTTATCAAGCCAATTTTTACCACTGTGGAGAAAGGGCTTATTTTGAGAAAGCTTGGACGGTTGGAAGAAAAGGATAGACAAAATCTTAAAGAGACTTTACAAATGCTTCTTGGTGATGGGTAGTAAAATTTGCCTCATTAAAGCCGTTGTGAAAAATTCTGTCAGATAATGAGGCGATTATGTAATCAAGAAATAGATTCCTGAAATCGCAGCCCAAAAATAAATCTGTCCCCTTTTCTCTCGGAGAGATACGATAGAAAAAAGAGCCGTCAGCCAGATAATCCTCTCTGATGTGTTTCCTTGAAGGTCATCAACTGAGGACTCGGCAAAGTTATCAAGTTGATGGCCTTTTTTTCTTCCCAAGATCTCCCTTTAAAAAACTTGTCAACTAAATAATTCATGGAAATCAAAAAATACATAGTATCTTATTGGGGTACTAACATATGTATATTTTGTCAAGCCGCTAATTGAAAAAAAAGCACTTTAAAGTATCCAAAACGTCAATTTCAAAAAAGTTATGGTATACTATTTAATAAACAAATAGGAGATTCAGGAGATTCCATTGTTTTCACAAAAATTAAAGCAACTAAGAGAAGAAAAAGGCTTTTCGCAACAGGACTTGGCAGATCGTGCAGACATTAATAAGATGCTTATAAGTAAGTACGAAACAGAAAGATCTACGCCAAGCATGGAAAATTTAGGTAAAATTGCAAAAGCCCTTGATATAACTACTGACTATCTGATCTTTGATAATGTACCAAGTGACAAGAGAGTGGAGTTTAAGGATTTGGAACTTATGGAAAAATTCAGAGAAGCAGAAAATCTCTCAGATGAAGACAGGAAAACCATAAAGACGCTTGTTGATGCTATAATTGTCAAAAGAAAAGTCGAAGGAGTTGTAAAACTCCATTCAGGATCGGAAGGTAGGTAAAGAAATTGAATTTAAAGGCAGAAAAAATACATAAGAATCTTACTAACCCAGTCAGGATTGACCTTTTATAACTTTACTTTATACACTGATGTTTCATGGAGATAATACGTGAAAGCAGTAACATATAGTAATGCAAAAAAAAATTTACGTTCGCTTATACAAGACGTTTGTGAAAATTCCGAACCAACTATTATTGTGAGCAATAAAGGTAACAAGCAAGCTGTCTTAATTTCCCTGGAAGATTATCGAAACATAGAAGAAACAGCATATCTATTACGCTCACCTGCCAATCGAAGCCATTTAGAAAAATCGCTACAAAATATTAAAGACGGCAAACTCGTACCTTACCCTGACGAAAACCTATGAAAATCCAGTTTACAGAGGAAGCTTGGAAGGATTTTGAATGGTTTTTAGATAACGACAAGCGGATAGTGAAGCGGATACGGACACTATTAAAGGATATCCTCCGAAACCCGGAGGAGGGAATAGGAAAACCAGAAAGATTAAAGTATCAGCTATCTGGTTGTTGGTCAAGGCGTATTGATAATGAGCATCGTTTAGTCTATAAGATAGAAGAAAAGTTAATCATCGTTGTAAGTTGTCGCTATCATTATTAATCTTAAACTTGTCCCGTCCCCAATTTCAATTATTTTTATTTGTTCCAATTTCAGAATTTCAGTTTGTCCAATGTCAAGGGAGACCCCGTCTATTACTACAGTCAGATAATGCCGAGGTTATGTAATCAAGAAATAGTTTCCTGAAATAGCAGTCTAAAAATAAATCTGTCACCTTTTTTCTGGTCACCTCTGGCTTGTCCGAGGTAGGGAAATAAAAAAATGTGAACCCGTCCCCGATTTCTCTTATGCAAAATGTCCAATGTCAAGGGCTGACCCCAAGGCTTTTGAACACTCTGTTATCAAGCCGATTTTTACCACTGTGGAGAAAGGACTTATTTTGAGAAAGCTTGGACGGCTGGAAGAAAAGGATAGACAAAATCTTAAAGAGACTTTACAAATGCTTCTTGGTGATGGGTAGTAAAATTTGCCTCATTAAAGCCGTTGTGAAAAATTCTGTCAGATAATGCCGAGTTATGTGATCAAGAAATCAATTCCTGAAATCGCAGTCAAAAAATAAATCCCTTTTTTTTTGAAAATTTTAAATCCTTTTGGTCCTTGCGTCCAGTTTACTGAGTTCTGAAGTTAGGGAAATAAAAAAATGTGAACCCGTCCCCAATTTTTTCCGTCCCCAATTTTTTCCAATTTTTGTCCTCTAAAAAATAAATCTGTCCCCTTTTTCCCGGGTGGCATGTTGCCGCCGAAAAAAAAATTACAAATTTTTTAAGGGAGAAGTGTTTTTTTTCTTGACAAAACCTTTAATGGGGGACCCCAAGGCTTCCACTGACCCCGCCTATTCACCGACCAGAATGTGTGGTAATGTGGTAATGCCGAGTTATGTGATCAAGAAATAGATTCCTGAAATCGCAGCCCAAAAATAAATCTATCCCTTTTTTTCTGGTCCCTTTTTTCTGCTGTCCCCTCGACATTAATTTATCACATATTAAGTGTCTCATTCATTTTGACACAGAGGGTTTTTTAGGACGCCAAATTAACCCAACCTAGCAGCTGGTCATTTATCATCAGCAAGGCACTCTTCAATAACAACCAGGTTATCAGTAGCAGCACGCAAATTAGTACAGTATTTTTCCACAATATTTCCGCTACAACACACCCCAGCGCCTGAAGTAGTCCAACTGCCCCTTACCATATTGTCACGATCAGGAAAATTATACATCAAAGGCCCCTTGATAAACCAATTAAAATCCTCTAACCTCATTGTTTCGAGACCAAAGAAATCATATACAGCTTCTGAGAAAACCGGATCACTAGCATCAAGCCCCATATCGTCAATGGCAACAAGATTTGCATACCAACTGTAGTTTCCATTTGGATACCATTCTATGACGGCTATTCCGCCGTCTATACTAAATTTAAAAACATTCATGAAGAATTCTGCTTCATGCCAGGTTTGAGGGGCATCTCCATGTTTACATTCATTCGCTTTCTTTCCCGTCTTCATTTCAGTCCTTTCAGTTATTATCTGTACATCTATGGCAGAAATATCTAACTCATACTTGGTACGATCATCATCCCTGCACAGCGAGTCAATCTTTTCAAATACTTTCGTTTGTATTTGTCTTTTGATTTCTTTTAGCCAATTTGGATAATGTGCTTCGATCCATGCTGATCGATCAATTTGGCCCAAATAGCCGAAACTAGAGTTATCAAACGCTCCAGTTAGAAAAGAACCCGTGGGGGCAAAGGTTTCTTTCAACCAATCAAGCAACCCATTCAATCCAAACAAATCAAAACCGGATGTTGGAACATTGGAAACGAAGGTGTATAAATTTACTCCACCCCTCTCCCCAATCGGATCTCTATTGACCCACCGTCCAAGTTCCGGCAAATAATACCTATACCCATAATAATATAATCCAACCTCCCCATCCCAATACTTTGTACTAAACCGGAACGGATTATCGTTAGCCACGCTTTCCACCGCTACGATCGCATTCCCATAAGGATCATACTCATATTGAGCGGCAATCGAACCGTCTGCGCCGGCAACAAGTTGACCCACATTCCCATTCACATCATAGAGATAATAATAGGTACTTCCTGATGCAGGCTCAACAGAGGCAAGAAGTCCGCCGACTCCACCAGTCCCTTGGAGACTCTGACTCAAATCAAGGCCCCATACATAGTATTTATTCTTTGCAGGTTGTCCATTTTCCGATATAATTTCACAGATCAGGTTCCAGCCATCGTAGATATATAAGTTATCAGTTATCAGTGCCCAGTGATCAGTCTGCCATGAGTAAATTTTTTTTTGAACCCTCCTACCCATGTAATCATAAGTAAATTCAATCCTTTTATCACCATCAACAAGGATCTGTGGACTAACAGCAATAAGCCGGTTTTCGGCATTATAGGTGAAATTGGTTGTTCCATCAGACGAGGCCATAGAGGTAAGGTTGCCGTCCGGATCATAAGTCAGACTATCGGTCATCTGTTGACCGTTGTTGGTTGTGATCTGACTGTATTGATTGAGCATATTGGCCGCATAGGTTTGCGCGGCTGTGCCCTCAGCAGATTGCTTCCGGTTACCAATAGGGTCATAGTTATATGAACGGTATTCGGACTGAACCGGATTACTGATTTCTGATATATTTGCGCCAAGGTATCGCGCAGATTCAATAATCTCATTTCTATCATTGTAATCATAGAGGTTAAAAGCGTTTGTCACATGAGAGAAGGCCAGGCCGCTGTTGGCAACGGAATTCCTGCGGCCCAGCGCATCATAGCCATAATCATACTGTGATATCAGGCTGCCGCCAAACTCATTTTTAACCTGGGTGCGCAAATCGCGTTGGGGTTCATAGGAATAGGTGGTTTTTTGTCCGGTATTTGTTGTCAATTGGTTAATCAGATCGGAATTCTGCACATAGGAATAGGTTGCTGTTTTTGAAATACCGCCTGCACTCCAGGAAACTGAATGAAACCGGCCTATATTTTCATAACCATAAGTGACATTATAATTCGCTCCCAGGGTAAACCCGCTTGCCCTGCCAATAACGCCGCTATTTGCATAGGTGCGATTAATCATTTTATTATAGATACCGGAAATGGTCTCTGATTCAAGCTGGAGATGGCTGTTGAAAGCAAAAGTATGTGTGCCAACCGCATCTGTTACTATTTTCGGGCGCCCCAGCCGATCATAGGCAATTGAAATATTTGGCGTGGCATCAGAATAAGCAATGCCGGTTAACTCGCCGGTTGCATCATCATATGAATAGGCGGTTATCACAGGGTTGCCGCTATCTGTCCTTGTCCATGTCCTGGTGGCAAGGCTTTCGCCTGCACCATAGGTATAAGATACACTCTTCCCGGCAGCATCTTCCTTGCCGATTAACAGGCCTGTAGATTCCGGGTAATGCCACTTGGTGACATCTGCTGTTCCCTCGGCTCCGGTTGGCCATGTTTCACTATTCCAATTGGTTCCGCCCCGATATGTACGCATTTCACTCATACGGCCATAGTTGTCGTAGACATACTGAACCGGGTATGTGGCATCCCCCCATGTGCGAATAATCTGGCCCCTGCTGTTATATTCATACCTAGTAATTTTATTTAAGGCATTGGTATCAGCAGACTTTCTTCCGGTATCAGGATTATAGGCATAATTAATCCGGTTATTTGCCGGGTCTTCAATATAATCCACCTGCCCTTTGTCATTGTAATGGGTTGTAGTTAAGCCTGTCCGCGGATCATTGATACCTGTCTGTCTGCCGAGTGCATCATAGGAGTAAGATATATTTATCCCGGTCTTGGTTTGTGATGAGGTGAGCACACCATTGGTCGAAACAGAAATACTATTTATTGGAGAATCCGGATGATCGATGACACGTGTTTCTGTCTTTGCCTCCCTGTTAATAAACGTCTGGGTAACTGACTGATTGCCGTGAATATCAATTGATACTGCTTCATTGGTCATTCCGCCCGCACCCAACCCGGTAAGTCGCGTTTTTTGCGTGCTGACAGTTGTGCCTGTTCCATCTGATTCGGTGGCATAAATGCGTTGAGCGGCGCTTTGCCACCAGCTCTCATTAACCGGTGTATACAATGTTTCACTTTCGGTGATACGATCATTAGAAGCAAGCTCCAGACTGCCGTTGTTATCCACATCCAGGCCGCTTTGAACCTGGTTACCCAGTTCATCATAGGCATACAAGGTATCCGCCTGGCCGGGAGAGGTTGTTTTTATCAATCTGCCCATATGGTCATAGTAATTTGCAGTTATTTCAACATTGGTAAATCCCGGTCTTTCAACTTTGATTGTCCTGCCCACCATATCTGTTGTTGTCTTTTCCCACATAGGTGAAGACTCATTGCCGGTATTCACCTGTGTCCATCTTGTTCCATCTGCATTAATGCCATAGCTATAGTAACGCGGGATAACACCTGTACCGGTAATACTCTTTGTCCTGCCATCAATGTATCTTTCTGAAATTTCAGTAACATTGCCAGGCCTCGTTACTGTGGCCACACTGCCGCCCCGGCTATAAGCATACACGGTTGAAAACCCGGCAGGACCTGTCATGCTTTGCCTACGACCGGCAAGATCATAAACATTTCTTGTAACCTGGCTTAATTCTCCCGCACTGACAGTTTCAGTCAGGCGACGGCCGATGGCATCATAGGTATAGCTGGTTGTAATATCAGCATTTGTACCCTGTTTTGTGGATATTTCCAGTCGGTTAAGCTCATCATAGGAGTAATTCCTTTCAATTCCCCGGGCATCGGTATCCGACTCTTTGCTACAGCATCCCCATGTGCTGTCGGTCTGGGTGCCGTCCGAGCGAGACACCTTGGTCACATGGCCGTCATCATCATAGGTTTGTTCTGTCCACTGTATTCGCTGGTATCCTTCCCCTGTATAAACATGCGTCTCCTGCAGCACTGTGTTTCCGAATTCATCCTGAATACTTGTTTCCTTCGTTGTTTTATAGGCAATTCCTTCAGGATTGTTGACTGTCCCATGAACCACGGTTTCACAAATGTCTCTGCCGGCGCCGATTGAGATATGACCGGATTCATAGCTGCCGTATTCATAGGTATAGGTATCCATAAGTCCGTCAGAATAAACAGCGCTTTTGATACGACCTGAATCAAGGATATTATCCCCTGACGGATAATAGGTCGTTATTGTTCTCTGACTGCTCACATCACCATATGATTCTGTGGGCTTGACACACCGTTCGATTATCTCAATCCGCTCTCCGGAGGGTCCTTTCCAATAAGCATAATAGGTCCTGGCTGTAATATTCCCCTCAATTCGTTCAGTTACCGTGCGCGGCAGATATTGAAATTCTGACAATCCATTATCATCTGGGTCAACAGGCGTATAGTCATAATAAGTGGCATGAGCTGTTAAGGCTGACGCACCTATGGGTGCATCAAGCCATGACCGCACTTTCAGGATTGTACGGCCCTCATTATCATATTCATATCGTACCCATGATCCGTCAGGGTTAATACGGGATTCTATTCTCTCATAACTGCCGGTCATAGATGGATTTTCAAAGTAGGACATGGTAGTGGTCAGTGCAGCCCCGTCAGGATCTTCTACTATTTCAATAACATCTTCACCCCATGGGAAGGTGTGGTATGTGGTCTGAACTATATAGGCTACTTTGCCGGAATCGTCTTTTACTGTTTCTGTAACAATCCGGTCGCCGGATATAGTGCCTGTCTGTGTTACACGAGTTTTATCCTGCAATCCGTTTCCCTTAATGAGAGACCAGGAATTTTCTTGGGGATTATGTGAATATACGTGAGACGTAGTGGCGCCGCCTCGTGTCTCCGAAATTAAAAGCCGGCTGGTCCCATTGGGATCCGGGGGAGGCATTTCTATTTTAAAGTTAGAAAAAGGCACAGCTCCGGGAACAAGAGTATAGAATTCATCGATTTTTTCCTGGGGAATTGGGGAAATTGGGGTCCGTCCCCAATTTTTCCCACCAACCTATAAAAATTGTGGGGGATTGGGGTTCTCCGCTATTTTTACAATTTTTAGTCCTTCTCTGCAATGATTAGCCGCTTCATTGCTAATCCTCTGCGGATATCCGATTCCCATCCCTCGCATCGGCGTCATCTGGTATCTTCTATTACGTTGATTAACCATACTCGATACTATCCTCTCGATCTGGGATGTTTCACCAAGAACCTTTTGGCCTTTCCTATGCTCGCCTGATTACTCCATAATCATTGTTCAGCTCAATGCTGGCTGAGCCTCCTGGGGGACGGATAACACTCGCATTTAACGCGTCATCCGTGTTGCCTACACCGCGCGACGGGCCGGGATCGGCACGCACCCAAAATTCAATTTTCTCGGGGCTAAGGGGCAGATTCAGGCCCCCATACACCCTTCACCTCGCTGACCTCTATACCACCAATTGAATATGATGTTACTCTACCGGACAGTTTGCCAAACCTTATCCGGGAGGGCTTAAGTACCTACATACATTAAGATCGTACCTTCCCTCTCAATAATGAACCATTGGCAGGTTCGAACCAACTATTAATTCGTATTAATATTGCTTTAGCTCACCAGCGATATATTTCCAAAACGGCCAAACTTCGTAATAAGAATAATCAGTGAAAGCACTATGGACTTCTTTATTCCTATGATCTTTATCACTCCATTTTCTTTTGATTCCTAAGGGTACACCATAGATATTCTTAATACGTACATCAGGTATGGCTCTAAATCCTGCAGCCCGAGATACCGCGCCAAAATAATAAGCAAGTTCTGCCCATTCTCTTTCGGATTTAGTAGGTGAATCCGGAAGATTCTCCCAATCATATGTACCTAAACAAAGATCAGGCCTATGTAATATTTGATTTTCTTGCCAAATTACTCCTACAACGGGATCGTGGTCAGAATATGTATTTATCATCTGCTTTACTTTATCCGGTACTTCTATGAAATAATTTCCCCAAGGATCACCGATTACCTCAGGGATTCTATCATGTTCTACTGAAAAATAACTATCCCAATAATCAACATTATTATCCAACTTATCGAGATATTTTACTTGGGTCCATCGTGGTTCTGCCCATATTTCGTATATACAATTCATTCCATGAAGACAGGAGGAAAAAGGGGGATATTCTATTATAAAGCTATAATAGATGTCGTCTGGATATCCATATCTACTTGCCTTCCCTACAAGCGGTTTAAAAGTAGGAACACCTTCACCATCATAATTTGCATTATATGCATTTGCTGCTACTGCAGCCTCATGAAGGATATATTTATCGATTTTTATGCCATCCGTAGCCTTAATCGCATTACTCACCACGCCATTTCCTAGGCTATGGGCCAAAACATTAACAACGCGCTTGTGATTGGGATCGTCACCTAAATCTTTAAGGAAACGCCCTATTGGGATACTTGCTTGGAAAGCATTAAACACATTGTCGTTGAAAAATGGATTCATAGGCTTTGTTATTGCGCCTTCGTCTCCCCTCCAAGCAATCCCTAAAAAGTCTGATGTACCGGCGGGATTGACAACGCCTGTCCAATAAAGCCTTCTAAAGACTGTCCAAGACGAACTAAAAGCTCTATCTAAAGAAACAGCATAACCATGCACAAAAACCACTACTTTTTCTTTTTTTAGATCCATGAGCGGGCTGATTCGCTTTTGATCAATAACAGCTTCCATGCAAAACGCTGGATCATAATTATCACCTTCACACTGCCGAAAATCAATCACTGGGAACATCGACCACTTTAGAGTAATTATAACTTCATCTTTACCAACTAAAATACCATTAGAATCTCTCAGAGCTAGGCGAAGACGAAATTCCCCTGCCTTTATTCCCTCAAACAAAAACCTTTTTGTAGTAGGAAAATTTTGAAATATTTCGTGATCTAATAATAAGGGTTGGTTTTCCGATACTTCACCTAAAGGAGTAGAATTAGAAGCAACTTTAAGTTGAGCATAAGCCGTCCCCTCATCGTTAAGATATCTTAACTCATCTCCAAACTTTGGAAAAACTCGAATCGCCGGAGATCCTGTAATCTTATCCATTTCAAGATAATAATTATAGCCCTCAGGTAAGTGCAAGCATATATCTTGAAGGATTAAAGTCGTAAAATTCTCTAAATCTTTGAAATCATTTATTACATCGTCATTAATAGCATTCTCATTTGCCCAAAAAATCAAGCCAGGCTTTTTGTTTTCAACAAGTTCATCTTCATCCTGTATTTGAAGATTATTATCAGAGTCTATATCTAAGTCAATTTTTAAGGCAGTCACCCTGATTGTGTCTTCCCCAATATATAGTTCATCTCTAAACACATCAACCTGGACCCGCTGCCCTTCCGTATTTGTCCAAGGCCAGGGATTAACTGCTTCAATATATAATTTAAGTTCTCTTTCATAATAATCTGCAACCTGACAGAGATCAGATAATTTGTATAATTCATCTGATTTAATAAAGTCCCCTGAATTATTAATATCTGCCTTTTTTCGATCATTCATTCCGTCCTTTGTCCATATACGAAGATAGCCTGAGCCTGGGGCTGATTGATAATTGTAGGGATTTTCATCAGATCCATCTCCCTGCCTAATAACGGCATCTGGATCTGAAGAAACATAAGTGAATCTGACCTTATATTTATCTAACTCATTATCTACTGCTTCTGGTACCCCAAGTATTATAGGAGTAAAGTATCCTCCAGCAGATGATCCACTATTACTATATATATCAAAGCCATCAGCGAAGTTGGGGATCCCATCTTTATCAATATCTCCATCATTAACACAAATAATTTTTCCACGTTCATTCAAATAATCTTCGATTTCATCTTCTTTAGCAGACCGAGCAGGTGGATTAAACCCATTATTATTATCAGAATCGATATCTAAATCCATATCAATAACTGTGACCCTAACCATATCTTTACAAACTTCAAAAGTTTGATAATCATCTATATTTACTCCGATAAGTATCTCCTGATCTGCAATTTCTGTACTAGCATTTATTCCTTCAACATAAAAAGTAACAGTTCTTGTACTGTTTGAAAAACCGAGATCAGTAGCCATGAACTCAGCATTAACAGCATTAGAAGTTGACCTAATAAAATTGCCTCCAGAATTAATGTCCTGTGTTCCTCTAATTTCATTAGCATTTTTCGTCCATATGCGAATATGACCACTTGAGGGTCTATATGGATCGCCATCTGTCCCAGAACCTGTGACTCCTTGAGGATCACTTTCTGAGTAAGTAAACCTTATTTTAGCTTTACTTATATCTATTGGTTCAGGTAATTCCAAGACTAATGGAGTAAATTGAGCACTATTATTTGTAATATCAAAATCAGCAAAATCGGGTATATTATCTTTATCAGCATCCCTATTGTTCACAACGATTAATTTTCCTGGCTTCCAACCTTCAATATCCTCAATTATTTCTTCATCATCATTTCTATCAGGTAAATTATTAGCATTATTATTATCTGAGTCAATATCCAGATCCACCTTTAGTACAGCAATATGAACCTCATCGGAATATATTTCATTCCCATTTATATCTAAATATGCAAGTTTCATCGTTACATCAGGATTAGGATTTAGCCCTTCAAGATAAATATCTATTACTTGAAATGCTGCTAATTCATACAAGTCACCCGATGGACTACTTAAATCAACACTCCAGTCAATTAATTCAGCATCAACTAATGAATAGAAAGGACTAGAATCTAGGGGATTAGAATTGAAGACTCTAATATCAGAAGCTCCTGAAGGCACACTTAACATCAGCGTCCCTTGGTTATTACCTGGCGTAATATTCTGTCTTAATGTTATTTTAATAATATCATCATCAAAAGAACTAACAATTTTATCATCATTATCCGCTGGTTGTGGATTAGGAGGAGTTGATACCGGGTCTTCATCATCATTATCATCATTCACTAAAACAACCAGATTAAAAGGATCATCTTCATTCTTCTCTGCTATTACATTCTCTTCCGTTCTAATGGTTGTAATTTGTCCGGGCAAATGCCCCTGTATATTCAAGCCAGTAAAAGTGAGCTCCCACAGCACATTCTCTTTATCATTATTCTGATAAAGTCTAATAGCCAATATATCAGTAGGATCAATTAGAGATAACGCCTCTGGATTAAAATCTACACTTCCATCTGGCCCTGCTTCAGCTATCACCTCATGTTCGCCTATCGAGAATACAAGTTCTCTTTCCGTACCAAATGGAGGTAATGGGTCAAAATCTCCAGCATTCAGTGCCCAGTAAAAAAGTTTTGCTATATTAACGTCATCTAATAATCTTAAAAATGGAGAAAGATAGATAATATAGCTACCTAACGAAATCACTGTTGAACTATCATCCGGATCCTCACCCTCAAGAACAATCTGCAGTTTTTTAAGTTTGAGATCAAAAAGTGAAAATTGCATCTCCGGCCGATATTCCCAGTTATAAACCGCTTCTGAATATGGATTTATGGCACGCCTGGCATTTGTTGTAGCTTCATCAAAAAATGGTACTTTAACCGGCACGTAATGTTTAGGCCGATATATTAATGCATCGGCACCGGTACCTGTAGATAAGAAATTCGAATTCCCAGTAATGGGCTCTCCATTTACATGAATATAATAATGAGCTTCTTCAATTCCCGGCTGCGGAAGTCGTACAAGCTGTGTGTGATGACCAGGTTTTATGCCAAAATTAGCTATCTGATTTGAAGCCTGTTGAAGAATATTAGTATCTACCACCTTTGCCAGACGACCAGTATAACCGGGCAAATCATCGGGTAATGGAGTGCCGTCCCAATCATACCATTCAGTAATAACAGCAATATAATGATCACTGGTCAGGGCAGAGCCTTCAAAACCAATTATATATTCGGGCTCTTCTCCTTCTGTCAGTCCCGCCTCTATTTTATATTTTCTTTCAGCTTTTATCTCAAGATTTGGAGGCCTCATAGTAACATCACCAGGGTAAACACTAATATTAGAAGAATAAACAGTCTGCGATCCTGTTGCATCAACTATTTCTCCACCATACGTTCCAACAGATGAACCTATATATCCAGTAGCCCGATTTATTATAATAACTTTAACCTTTTCACCGACTCGCAAATGGTCAGCTTCTCTTTTCCACAAGTCAGACGAGGAATCTATGTTGTTCATTTTTCGCCAGGCTTCAAACTCAGTAAAATCATTTTTATTATTAGCGGCTGGACCGCGAATAATTGTTTGATAGTTTATGATATATTTTTTATCATCACTTATGCTGACTTGCCCTGATTTAAGTCCATGTAGTGTAGCAACTAATTGATCGTTTGACATTCGATAAATATAAACGTCAGTATTTTTAAGGTCTAACTGGTTGATACTCATTAGCAGGCCTTGGCCAATAGAGCTAGATTTTAAAGAATACTCAGTGTTGTTAGCAATATATACTATATCTGATCCACTTTCCATTGATGCTCGTCCTGTGACAAATGCCACATCAATCGAAAAATTACTTCGAACCATATAAATAGGCATTGATGCTTCATTGGCAGCTATTTGAACTTTAGCAGCAACTTCAAGTAAAGATAATGGGGAAATCCCTTCTGAATAACCCGAGCAACCATCATAGCAAATCTGCCCCTCATAATAAAAGCCTGTTGAACTACTCTTTGGATTAAAACGTTGGTAGCGTAGCTCAGCTTCAAGGTATATCGGGTATTCTACATAAAGATGCCCAGGACAAGAGGGAATGTAATAATTGACAACAAAGGTGCCCTTTTCATCTGAGTAACCTGGTTGACAGTTCATAGCGCCTGCCCAAATTCTAGCCCCAGATATAGGTCCCCATAAATCATCACCCATTTTGTATTTATACATGCTTTTTTTGCCATCAGTGGCGCTTACTGGATCAGCAATATCTTTTGATGTGTAAAAGGCAACCAGGTAGCCAATATTCATATCTGATGTAGCAATGATATCACCATTTCTACCAACAAGGACAGAACGGGCAGAGTCAGGTATTGAGACAGGACGATCACCGGCATAGGCCCTATAAGCCGCTGGACTCATAACCATATCACCATCATCTTCACAAATTTTCCTCACAACATTTCCATTTTTATCATACTCAACCCAGATAGGATTTCCTTTATCACTTAGTACTATACTTTTTGCTGCAATAGTACCGACCTGTCCGCTCAAGCCACCACTAGTATAAGCAATAGTAGCGTAAAATATAATCATTAATGAAAAAAATGCACTTATCAGCAGAAAGCCTATTTTATATTTCCTAAAATAAAAATATTGAGCCATTATTATTCGTCCTAATGTATAAGATAAATCCCTAAAAACCGTTTAAGCGGAATTCTCAATTTTACTTTTCTATTTCTCCTATCATGTGTCTTAAGCTTATCTCTCCATTGGCAAAGCGCTCCAATATCTCCTGGTTGTCTGCATCGACCAGGGCATACCCTATAAAATCAAGGCCCTCAAGTTCCACTTCCCCTTCATTTATTACCTGCTTATTATCCACATCCACACACCCCACCCCTACCGGCATAATCTGCAGAGCAGATGGATTAAACCCAAGCAGGATGACCCGCTTTCCGATCCGGGATACATAATCATGGCCGCCATAGATGGTGGGCATGGAAAGGGTTATGCCAACAGAGCCTGCCACCCCTATGCCCATAGGTTGAGCGGCAAATACCCAATGGGGCATAGCTGCCGGCAGAGAGGAGTAAGCAAGGTGACTCATATGCATAAACTGAACATGAATATTTCCCCTCTCTCTTCCATCAGGGAATATCAAGGTTGCCTTGCTTAAATCCAAAATCAGCTCGCCGCCTGCAAGGACAGCCTGCTGCTGGTTAGACATAATACGCCTGAAGGGCTCATCCGGATTTAATATGGGTATTTTTGTAATGCCAATAGTATTCAATCGCCCTTCTTCCACATTGATCCATCGTGCTACAGTCCCAAAAGCTCGATTGTTCAACTCCGGATTGATAACCGCTTTATAATGGCCTGGAGGAATAGCAAGGCTTGCCGGCTCTCCAAAGCCAAAACCATAACTGCCGTCTTTATCAGTGGTCGCTTTCCGGCCAAGGTCCGGTAATTCAACCTTGATGCCCTCAAGCGGCGACATGAACTGATCGGCAACAAATCCTTGAATAAATGTAGGAAGAGGCCGGACCTTAAAACTGGAACGTGACAACTCCTCATTGTTGTAAAGCACAGTTACGTATATTGTGCCGCCATAGGCAAAATCCTTTTCCGGATAAAAGGCGGCCATAGTGTTTTGTGGAAAATGTGAAATACCACCTGAAACAGATGCCTGGTCCCTGTGAACATCGACAAGCTCGATTTTGCTCAGCTTTGTAATATCAGCGCCCGCTTCCGCCTCCTTATAAACCTTACCATGGGCTGTCTCCAGAACTTCAATCTCAAGCAGCGCCGGATCAATGGGTTTGTTGAAGTAAAAAGCAATAAACGCATTCGGCTCCACACCTTCGGCATTGTTTTCAGGATCCTGTCGGTTTAAGGCAAGTGGGATATTTTCCGAATTTATGATCGAAAATGTTATGGCTGTCTCTGCCAGTACTTCTCCACTGCTATTTCTGACCTCCACTTCCATCCTGTGCTCTCCGTCAGCCTCAGCAATGCTTACCGTGCCGCCGGCCGTGGAGCCTGACACAGTTAAAGTTGTTTCAATTGTCTCATCAATACAGACACTTACCTGATCATCTGCTGCAATGGCCGGTATGCGGATGACCACAGCAATATCTGCTGGGTCTTCGCTTGCAATAAGCTCTTCCCCATTCCCGGGTGATATTACCTCAATATCCAGGTTTGAAGAGAGGCTGAGTATCACTTCCCGGCTTATGCTGTTCCCTGCCATGTCCCATGCCTCTATTATCAAATCCCGCGGCTCTCCCCTGAGCAGGGCAACACCTGCCTCAAATGACCATTCATCTGACTCTCCGGCCGGGATAACCTCGATGATCTGATTATTGATGGAAACACCGGCCAGGTTCTTTTCGGTAACTATCCCTGTAATCAAATATGGCGTCTTGGTCACCGCATTAACATCAGGCGCAATCAACAGCCCTGTAGATGTCAACTGGATAACCGGAGCAATTGCATCCCGCTTGACAGTATAGGTCACCGTGGAGGAATGGCCGTTTTCATCTGTTGCCCTTATGACGATTTCTATCTCTTCCTGCTGCGGATCGGAAAACAGAAGCTCATAATCAAAAGAAAATACGGACCCGGCTCTCACAAATGCTGCATCCTGTCCATTGACAGTTATGGTCTGAAGGCCATTTTCACTGCGGACAAGGCCGCTTATCATAAGAGAATCGTCCGGAATATAAACCTCCGGCTGAGGCAATTGCACCTCAATAATAGGCCGCACCTGTTCCTCCTCCTCATCCACATCGACAATACGATAATTTACCGTTGCTTGGGCAGTTCCGTTTCCGTGCAATGTCTCTGCGGTAACAACCAGGCTATTCGGCCCTTCCTTCAGGTGGATATTTTCAAATGTAAATGCATATTCATTGTTTGCCCCTATGGGAAACTTGACTGTGTTATTAAACACCACCCTGATCTGATCAGGGGTAAGGCTGGAGCGAATAAGCCCTGACAGGGTAATTGGATCTTCGTTTACTGTGGTCCCATTAACAGGCGTATTGATGGAAATGCTTGGCAATGCCGCCACTTGAAGGGTTACCTTTACATTCTTCTGAGACGCATTCCCGAGCACATCCAGTGCTGAAACTGTGATCTGGTTTTGTCCGGCGCGCAAGGGAATTTCCGCAGAATAGGCACCGGCAGAATTTACAAATGCGCCAAATTTCTGGCCTGAATACTGATCAGAAATCGCTTCAACATCGCCCATGCCACTTCCGGTATCTGTGACAACACCTGTTATCACAGCAAACTCATCTGTAGTGGTCCTCTCAGCAGGCCCATTGATTGTTAATGCAGGCGGCTGATTATCAATAACCGTCAATGTCGCAACATCACTGGTGCTACTGCCTGCATCATTTTTCACCACACACCTGAATGTTGCCCCGTTATAAGAATAGACGGCCTCAGGGATAGTATATGTTGCCTGGTTTGCACCGGGAATATCAACGCCGTATTGTTGCCACTGATACCTTAAATCCGAACCTATCGCTGTTATTGAAAATGTTGCCGGCTCATGTTCCATTACCGTAAGATCAGATGGATGAGTATTAATTATTTTTGTAAAGACACTCAAATCAGAGGTGAAGCGCGCCCGTGTGGGATTATAAAATTCTAATCTTATGGATGCGCTAACCTCTCCCGGACCCAAGCCTGCCTCCGGCACAAGGCCACCAGTGCAAAGATCATAATAAGGGTGGCCTTCGGTGGTTGTTCCATCTGCATTAAGCACAGGTATAGTATCCGGCGTAACAGAATGAATCATGAGATAAATAGGGCAGGGGAGCGTCTCAGAAGAATTATTGGTTACAGTAGCTATATGGATGGAATTTTGAGTACGCCGATCATATCTGACGGTATCAATGGATACAGTAACCTTTGAATCCACACATATCAGGGTTGATTCGGAAATCCCCGCTTCTTGGGCTTTGGCTGGCCTGATAAAGCTGATTAAAAAACCGAATAATATAAATGAAAGAAATAAACAGCCCTTTTTACCTTTATTCATATATAACCTCAACCTTTTCCAATACCTGCTCCGATGCCTGTTTTATGGCCTTTTTAAACTGGATAGGGGCCAGAGACTTTCGGAGCTGAGCACTCACTTCTTTTAACGGCCTTGGTTCAACTAACTTTTCATCTGCCATCCTTACCAGATACGCAAGACCCTTAATAAAACTGAGCTGTGAAGTTTCTCCTTTTTTTAACGAACTCATTAATTGGAATAATTTGGAGTGCAGTACATTTTTATTCATCTGCCCCTGCCTGTAGGTAACCGGATATCCCTTCTTTTGAAGGTCATTGGCCCATTTACTCCAGTCTTTCTTTTCCGCCGGCTTCTTCAGCAACTCAATCAGCTCATCACGTTCTTGAGATCTCACCATTTGTTTGGTTGAAATCATCTCATAGGTTCGAATAGTCTTGCCGCCAAACCGTTCCGGATGTTTATCATAGTATTCTTTAATCATCTCTCGGCTTACCGGTTCAGGCGGGGCATGTGTGGCAAGATACTGCATAACAAGCAACTCTTCCCGATGGGCCTTAAGCTTTTTATCAAGTACAGCCTGGTCCCTGTCAGATAAATCCTTCTCCTGGGCCAGGGCAATGGCACGACTCATGACAAGACTCTCAAGCACCTTTTTCCTCCCCTCCTTATCCAGCTTGCCGGTAAAATATTTGCCAAGGGATTTTTGAATGGTTTTTTCAAGCTCGTACTTGGTGATCGGGCTTCCATTAACACTGGCCAGTATGATATCATCGCCTTTCAGGTTTACTGTCGGCTTGTGTTTATCTTGCTTAGTCCGACCGGATGGTGTTTCCGTGCATCCTGCAATCAGTCCCAAAATGAGAATTAGGAATAATCCATTCAAGGTGATTTTTTTACGCTTCATTTTTTTCCATTTCATTTTATTTACGCAGCTTCCCGGCAATTTTTTTAGTTTCTTTCTATTCTGGCTTTTGACATCAGTCTCTCCATCTCAGCCTTTTTTGCTTTATTTCTCAACTGATACCGGATATCCCCTTTTACTCCATCAAAGGGGCGTTTTACTATCTTCGGGCCTTCAATCAGCTTGACCACATGAAAACCAAACGTGGTTTCAAAAGGCTCCGATACATTTCCCGGTTTCATATCAAATATTGTCTCTGAAAAAAGAGGACCTATGCTTCCCTCTTTCATCCAACCAAGATCACCACCCTTTTTGGCAGAAACAGTATCTTCTGAATAATCCTTGGCAATTTCCCCAAAATCTTTGCCGGACCGAACCTTTGAATAGGCATCCTGGGCGGTTGTAAGCTTGGCCATGCGCTCCGGCTCGCTCATTTTTTTGTTTGTGCGAATCAAAATATGCGCTACATGGGCTTTACGCTCTTCATAATCCGAAGCATGGGTGTTGTAATAGTTGCGCACTGCCTGGTCTGTGACCTTGTCCTTTAAATACTTTTCAAAATAGCGGCTGATTAACATCTCCTTGCGGAACTCGTTAAGTTCGGCATGGATCAATTTTTTATCCAGCAGATCCTCGTTCTCTACGACGGATGCCAAAGCTTCACGTTCAATGTATTGTTCCAGCAGCCTCTGGCGATATTTTTTATCTTTTGTCGGCAATCGTTTGAACTTTAAGTACGCATCAAACTGGGCCCGGGTAATTGATTTGCCGTTAATTGTAGCCAGGTTTGGTGTCTTGTCGCCATCAAAGCAACTAAATAAAACAAATACAAAGAGAATAGATACAAGCAATACTGTTACTAAATAGCGCATAAGTCATAGCTCCCCAAGTTTTCATTATCCCTTAGTGTTTTGAATGTTAATTTTTGGTCATTCGCATTTATTACAAATTTTGTTTATAGATTTTCTGAAAAACAATTTTACCATCCATATTCAGACAGAATTTAGCACAAGGGCTTTAGCCCTACATTATATTTAGCAGGGCTAAAGCCCTTGTGCTACAGGGTGAAATTTAATATGTGAAAACCTATAGTTTATCAATATAGCATTCCCTCCCATGGCAGTATTTGGCTTGAGGCATCCAAATATGAATTACTAAAATCATGCACAAAAATCATATCTTCACCGAGATACAAAATTGAACTTCCTTGCACTCGTAATGTATTTACCTGATGCACACCCACAACATCCTTATTAACAAAGCCGGAAAGATTATCTGTTGATAAAATAATTAATTTATTATTTCCCTCTGTACCCACGATTTCATAATATGGCCCTTCATAAGTGGATGCATCCAGATCAACATAATAACCAACAGGGCTTACATATGCAGGAATAGGCCTTAGACTTTGATCCAGTTCTATCGAAAGCTTATATGCTCCAATACTGGAAGTTGTATTTTTCGCACCGGCAACTGCCGCTGATACACTTAAAGGATTAGTACCAATTGCAATAATATAGGCCCCGGCAGTCAGCTCCACTGTCCCCCAGCTCTTTTTTATTCCAATATCTTCATAATTTTGAAAAAGATCTGTAATATAATCATCCTCAGTTAGATCACCATCATCTGTAAACAACAACATGCCGCTATAACTGTCAACGCATTCTAACATAATATTAAGCATAACATCGTTCAGTAAAGTGAAATTGTGATAGGCTACTTCTGTTCCCGAAACAAGTTCACCTGTATTAATCATATCTTCCATTGGTGTTTCAAGTGCAAGGTGCCACTGACCATTATCCTGCTGCACCTGAGAAATGTTGTGTTTGCCCAGCATTTCCAAGCTAGTACCTGCACCAGCATTCCCACCATTATCTACAAGCAAATCCCCCCATGTTTGACCGGATGATTTGGTATAAATCGTCCCAGCTCCACCATACTCATACCCAGATCCTCCATAGGCTGACATAGTGCCTGTGAAAGTGTTTGTGTTATAGTAGACAGCGATCCTGCCTCCACTGCCACCACCACCAAAGTGATTATACGGAGATTTTTGCGAGTTACCTCCCTTCGCCGATATACCCCCTTCACCTGTCAACACATCTGCTGTCAAATAGATGCTCCCACCTGATCCACCACCACCAGAATGAAGGCCTATTTGACCATCACCTCCATCTGCACTAATATTCCCATC
>DAOURK010000189.1 GCA_030625085.1 Pseudomonadota bacterium | reverse complement strand
GACGATTTTCTCTTTATTATCAAAAGTAACTGACGATATCAGATTTTGATAACAAGATCATAAAAATTTAATTTTATGGAAACGAGCAAATTATTTGCGATTGATATTAGCTCAAAAAGCCTAATTTACTGAGTTTTGGATTTATAGTAATTCCCATCTTCACCTAAAAACAAAACCGAAGAAATGCTTTTTTTCTGCCAGACACTTTCCAATTCCAACTGGTCGAACTTTAGTTTCAAATATTCCTTTCCGATGGGAATTGAGGTGTGCGTATCCAGCAGGCTGCGATTATGTTTATCAAATATATAAATACGGCTAACCCCGGTCTTTTCTTTAACCTGGCTGAGTTGGGAAACGAAATGACGGTAGGTCAAACCATCCTCATTGCCGGGAATGAGTTGTTTGATAATATTACCATTTGAGTGAACAGCAACAGTTTGAGCGATATCAACTAATCGGTGCCCCAGCTCTGTGTCCAGGTGATGTTTCGTTTGTCCGTAAAAGGACCATCCGCATACAAAAATTGCAGAGGTGATCAATAATCCGAAAGTTATCGTCAATTTATCACTGATTCTAAACATCGGCATCAGGCCCTGAATAAACAGAATTTATATAAATTTCCACACAGTTGCCTCTCCAAAACAATTTCTATCTATAGATTTTCATAAAATAATTTCATAATCAATATTTAGACAAAAGTAGCGCAGGGCTTTAACTCTGCATTTTGCAGGGCTGAAGCCCTGCGCTACAGTATGAAATTTAATATCTGAAAATCTATATAATATGCCAATGTGTTTTATTTTTATAATCTAGATTCTCTCGTAAAAAATCAGATTTGGTAAGTCATTCAACCTTAATTGTCATTTCAACCACATTCATTACATTCAGTGTAAACTCCGGGAAAATCGTGTAGTTTTCAGGACGTTGTCTGACAAAGATTTCTTACATTTGTCGAAATGACACATTAATGAGATTTTTTACGATTGGATCAATCTTGATGAATTCGTAAAAAGTCATTTTTACAAAATTTGATTTACATAAATTCAATAAGTTATGTTGTGCGAAGCCCTTAATTTTGGACTTTTTACGGCCATCAATCTTACTTTATAAAAAATTGAAACATTTGTAAAGTTTAAAGAAAAAAATGTCGGGTATAATCGGTCCTATCTCGGCAAATGCCTAATGAAAAAATTCCTTTTCTCAAATTATTGATAGGGGAGGGGATACGTCCGCCTCTTCGGATAAAAGTTTTGATCGTAAAATCCTTTATCTTTTAATGAATCTTATTGTCTTTTGGAAATATTTTTAGATTTTTTGCTACAGCAGCTAAAGAGAGCTTTTGATCAAAGCAAGCAAAAAGGAAATTTTCAGGAACTGAACCATGTATAATAAGTGCTGAGGCTAAATGAATTGCATCAAAAGCGCGTAAAGGGTAAACAGCCACTAGCCGATCAAGGGTTTTCAGCAACTTTAACCTGGCCAATGAAAGTATATTGTCCCCTCTCAGGTGATAAGGTGATAAGTAATCGCTTTTTGGGCAATATCATACTCAAGTGGAGGAAGTAAATCACATTACTCTGGAAGAGCCCTAAAACCTTTTCTTCACTTCTTTATGTGATACAACGCATCCCTCTTCAGCAGCATTTAGTGCAGATGATAAGAATCACTGGGGAAAATTTGACATATAGTATTTCTTCCCGATAAACTATAATATTAGAGTTAAAGTCATTAACTTAAGCTCTGATTGGCGCTTCTTTGTCATTTCGAACGGAGTGAGAAATCTTGTTATGCTTTACGTTTAAAGGTTTCTCGTCGCTAATGCTCCTCGAAATGACAAGGAAGAATTCCTTAAGTTCATGGCATTAATATCAGGGCAATACATGACTCTGTTGATTTAGTCCGAAATTAAGCATTTTTTATAAAAAGAGCGATCATAACATCTTGTTTTTATTAAAGTACAATTTTAGTAATTTTATAAAATCATAGTAAATCAACAGAGTCATACATAGGGGGAAATAATTTTTTTTGGGGAAAATAGATAATAAAAAGGTTAAGGAGGGTGTCATGTCAAGAAAAAGCTTTTTTCAATTAATTTGTCTTATATTTTTTTTCATGGTATTAATTCTCATATCCGGAGGGTCCTCTGCTCAGGACTACCTGAGCACGCCTGCTTTTTCCGGAAATTATCCGGAACGTGCGCTTATTTCAGGTGTTCCTAAATACTATCAGAAGGATATGTATATAGCCGGCGCCTGTGGCGACAACCCTTTCCCCACTGGCTGCGGTCCTGTAGCCGGGGCAACCATCCTTGCCTGGTGGGATCGGCGTGGAGTTGAAGATCTTTTACTGCCAGGGTATGAAAGTGATAATCTCCCCCAGGAAACCATCATTGAGCTAGGCAAATGGAATTACATGGACAGAATTACCGGCTGCGGTCAAACCGCTGTTTTACCATGGAATTTTAAGAGCGGCCTCCAGGATTACTTTGATGATTGCGTAGCATTATCGGGAGTGGATTTTGAGGTCTCGAAATATAAAATCACCGGAAGCGACCAATTTGAAGGAGATGCAACAGGTGACATGAACGATCTATGGAATATCGTCAGGGAAGAAATCACCCAAGGCCGTCCCATGGTGTATCTTTACCGGGCTGATGGAGAAAAGCAGAATAATTCCGATGTGTATAGATTTGCTACTCATTACGCAACGGTTGTGGGGTATGACGATTCCGGAGGACGAAGGGTCCTTATTGTCCAAAACAATTGGGAAACAGCGCTTGTATACATGAATACCTATACTTATGAGAATGATACTAATTTTGAGAACAATGAATACCTGGAACTTGGGCATTACACCACCGGGGGCATCAACTATAATCTCTATGCCATAAGGCCCCTTGATCCAGTAGACATAGCCTCTCACTGCTGCAGTGGTTGGCTCCTTGATGCAGATTTTAATGCAAATTTTACCTGGGATGATGTTTATTATCATGACCCTGATATTGATGATAATGGACTGGATAATCCGCCTTATGACGGCGATCACTGCTCTTTTTTCATGCCCAGAGTTTTTGTTATGCGCGGTGCATCATCCTGGGTTGAAACGGACGTCCTCTATAAGGTGTCCAATGATCTGTATGCCCTTACCAGCATCTGTTTTGTTGCCTACTGGTATGACAACGACAACGACGGGGTCTATGACCATCTGGATAACTGCCCTGATGCCTACAATCCGAATCAGATAGATACTGACGGCGACGGAATCGGCGATGTTTGTGATTTGCCTGACCTTGAGGCAACTTTGATTCAGGTAGTTCAGCAGAGCCATAATGCTACGCTGTATCGAATGGATTTAGAGGTAAGGATAGAGAATATCGGCACAGATCCGGCTGCCTCTTTTGAGGTGAAATGGTCGGGGGCTGGAGTATATGATGTGGAAACAAACCCTGGCAGCCCAATGCAGTATCTTAATCTCTATCCTCAAACCAGGACAGAGACTGTTGGGGGGCTCAATGAAGGCGATTTTGTGGAATTATCGAATAGCTGGCTGGTTGAAAAGGATTCTTATGACAGCCTTGCTGACGGCTCATCGTGCGGATTATTTACCATAAGCTGTAAAGCAGACCATCAGCTTGTTATTGATGAGGCTAATGAGGGGAATAATTCAGCCACCTACACATTGGTTGGGAATTGTAAAGCTATTGATTTTCTAGCCGGTTTGGGGAACCTTTTTACGAGAATTCCAACAATTGATGAGTCCATTATGATAGAGGCAGCCCAGAGTATGCTGCCGGAATTGCTGAATGTATTCCGGGGGGTTGATACCGGCCGATGGGTTGTTGTAGATGCGGGCTCTGTTCAGGTTTGGAATACAACACCGGACTTTCTCAATATAATAAAAGATCCTGTTAGCAGAAAGCCCAATACCAAGCCATTAAACCCTTTGGGTATTGGCTCTGCCTTTCCCTTTACCATTGGAAACCTCGGCACTCCTTTTGGGTCTTTTGGATTTGGAGGCTCTTTATCAACGTTTCCTGATTATCTTGGGCAATCTTATTTATCGCGCGGTTTGGGGGCTTACAACAGTAATCAATTTGTTTTCAGCGGCTTGAATACTCAGAGTCTGAATACCCAAATGTTTGGTACCGGAGGCGCTGGTTTATTCACACTCCCCAATCATCTTGGGGCGGATTTAACAATACCTTTTACCAACCCGGCGGTTTTAATTCTTATGGCGGCCCATTCAATTTCAATACCTTTGGCCCTCAGACATTTGGTGCCGGAGGGGTTAATTTTGGCGGCCTTCAATTTGGCTTTAGTGGATTAGGTAATGCACTATACGGCCAACCTGCTTTGGGTTTTAACACAACGCCATATAATCTTGGGGGATTTAACAACTTTTTATTTGATTTGAGCGCAATGGGTAACTTATTTAATTTCTCAAACTATTGATAGGGGCGGGGATTCGTCCGCCTCTTCGGATAAATTCGCTGCTTGAAAATTTACTTACCGGCATAATAGGGGCCTTACCCAATAGCCCCCCGAATTCGGCAGTTTCACCGACATCTTTCCCGCAAACGGGTATAATGCGGACGGCTGTGGTTTTATTATTCATAACCCCAATGGCCGCCTCATCAGAGATAATTGCAGAAATTGTTTCGGCAGTTGTATCGCCGGGTATGGCAATCATGTCCAGCCCCACAGAGCATATACAGGTCATGGCCTCAAGCTTATCTATGGTCAGAGAACCTTTTTTCACCGCCTCCATCATTCCTTCATCTTCACTTACCGGGATAAATGAGCCACTTAATCCCCCTACATGGGATGAGGCCATAATACCGCCTTTTTTCACTGCATCGTTCAAAAGGGCCAAAGCAGCAATTGTCCCTGGTGCGCCACAACTTTCAAGCCCCATTTCCTCAAGAATCCTGGCCACACTATCGCCTATGGTGGGGGTGGGAGCCAGGGATAAATCTACTATACCAAAAGGCACATTAAGCCTTTGAGACGCTTCAACAGCTACCAGTTGCCCGAGCCTGGTGATTTTAAAGGCTGTCTTTTTAATGGTTTCAGCCAGTGTGTCAAAATCCGCGCCTTTTTCCTTTTCAATGGCTGCCATAATAACACCAGGGCCGCTTATCCCTACATTAATAACGCATTCCGGTTCTCCCAGCCCATGAAAGGCACCGGCCATAAAGGGGTTATCTTCAACAGCATTGGCAAACACCACCAGCTTCGCACATCCTATACTATCTCTATCTTTGGTGAGCTGTGATGTTTCCTTGATAATCCGGCCCATATGTTCTACGGCATCCATATTGATTCCGGCCTTGGTGGTGGCTATATTAACGGAAGCACAAACCCTCTCGGTTAAAGCCAAAGATTCAGGGATGGAGGCAATAAGCCGTATATCTCCTTTTGTATATCCTTTTTGGACAAGGGCGGAAAAACCGCCTATAAAATTGACCCCCAGGCTATGAGCAGCTTTATCCAAAGTCTGGGCATAGGCCACATAGTCTTCATCATCACTGGATTCGGCTATAATGGAAATGGGGGTCACTGAAATCCTTTTGTTGATTATAGGGATTCCATATTCAATGGATATATCCTCTCCCACCTTCACCAGATTTTCTGCATAAAAGCTGATCTTGTCATAAATTTTTCTTCTTGCTGATTTACTATCGGGATCAGCGCAATCCTTTAAGGATATCCCCATAGTGATGGTGCGGATATCAAAATTTTCCGATTCAATCATGTGGATTGTTTCTATTATCTCTCGAGGATTTATCATAGAATTACTCTTTTTCTTTCTCTCAATTTATCTACACTTGGTGCATGGCCTTAAAAATTTCATCCCGTTGGACCTTAATCTGCAGCCCTAAGGTTTTTCCTTTTTCGTCTAATTTTTTACTAAGCTCAGAAAATGATATTTTCATTTTAGACAGATCCACAAGCATAATCATGGTAAAGTTTTCCTGAAGAATTGTCTGGCTAATATCCAGAATATTCACCATATTCTTGGCTAAGATATCGCTTACTTGGGCAATAATGCCTATTCTGTCTTTCCCGATAACCGTAACAATCGCCTTCATTTATTTTTCCCTCACCTATTATGAACTGAAACCTTTAAGCTTAAAAAGTATCTCATTAATAACCTCTTCGTGGTTTTTCCCAGTACAGTCGATTATTGTATCTGCATATCGTTCATATAAAGGTAGGCGCTCGTCAAACAATTGTTCAAGGCTTTGACTATGGAGCATTACCACCCCACGGCTTGAAATATTTTTTAATCTTTTTTTTAAATGGGATAATGGTAAATACAGATAGAACAGTATACCAGATTGCTTAAGAGACTCTATAGCTTTCTTACTATATACAACGCTTCCCCCAGTGGCAATAACAGAATTTGTACAAGAAACTGAGAGGATAGTGTTTTTCTCGATTTCACAAAATGATTTTACACCTTGTTTATCAATGATTCCTTGGAGGGTTTTTCCTTCCCTGGACTGAATATAAATATCAGTGTCAAGAAAGTTACGCGACATAATTTTTGCTAAAATCACGCCGATGGTGCTTTTGCCCACCCCCGGCATTCCAATAAGCACAATGTTTTTTTCGATTTCTAAGCAGAACAAAGCAGGGGACCTCTTCTTATCGCATTAACCCTTCACTGAGTACTGCCGTATCTTACCAGATTGGAATTAATCTGTCGAGGAGACCCATTTCGTCTGAAGTAAATCACCGGAGGGAAGTAAATTGATCTTCTCAATTACGTTTTTTTTACTAGATCCTTACCACAGCAAGATAAAGTACAATGACTTTCGGAGGTTGCACACGTACAAGTATCAGCCGAAGTCCCGAAATCTTTACATTCTTTGATCACCTGAATTTCCATACCGCAATCCTCGCATTTGTATATATCACCATTTTTCATTTCCTGACAATTTGCCATCTCTATTTTTACCTCCCTTTTTTATAAGTTTATTATTATCTATTCAACATTTCTTGATCCTGAACTTAAAGACCTGCTTAATTTATAATTTAATTTTTCGGCTAAGTAAATAAAAAATCCTTACCTTTTCTAAATCCATCGCCTTACAGGGCTTTGATAAGCAGTGTATTGCTTTCCTTACCTTATGTAAAGCCATCGCCTCACACTGTTTTGATAAGTGGTGTATTGCTCTCCGAACGTCTGTTCCATGTTTACGCTCTTCAAGCGGAATGAGGAGAAAGTTTCATTTATTTTTGGGTTATACTCCTTTTAAAAATAAATAGGAGAAAAAATATCAATTAAGTTTTATAATGGATTATGGGGGTGATAATTATGAGTATGACCGGTTTAGATGTTTTCGATAATACAGTCCAAAAATCAAATAGGTGGCTTAAAGAAATCATGGAAGAATTAGGGTGGGGAAACCGACATAGAGCTTACCATGCTCTAAGGGCTACTTTACATGCCCTTCGTGACCATCTTAGCATAGAAGAAGTTGTGCAACTTGCCGCTCAGTTGCCGATGCTAATTCGCGGTATATATTATGAGGGCTGGCAGCTTAATAAAATAAAAGGTAAAGAAAGATGCAAAAAAGAATTTTTGGACAATGTCCTTCATTATTTTGAAATTGATCCTGATATAGACCCTGAATATATTACTCGTGCAGTTTTTAGGGTGCTTTGTAAACGAATCTCCGAAGGTGAGGTTGAAGATATTATATCTATTTTGCCTAAGGAATTAAAAGAACTGTGGCCGCAGCCAACTCATGTGTAATTTATATTGTCCCAACCCTGAGTTTGTGGTAATATAATAGTGAGCTGTTAGTGTTATAAGTTTCGTAAAAATCGACTGAGTCTATCAGTGCGGGTTAACCAAAAAGTTTGCGAAGGTTATAGCACTAACACTTTTTTTTGCTTCAATTACTCAAAAGATAGGTGAACGAAGCCTGTAATATCGATGGTCATTTTTTTCTTCACTTCTTCACTTCTTCACTTCTTAAATTTCTTGATTATTTCATATCTTTTAGTTCTTTCCGGTGCAAGAAAATACGTATAGATTTTCAGATAAATAATTTCACAACAGATATTCATACAATAGTAGCGCAGGGCTTCAGGCCTGCATTATAGCAGGGCTGAAGCCCTGCGCTACATTATAAAAAAATTAGTGCATGAAATTTAATATATGAAATACTATAGAAGGGTGTTAAAGAAAATAGTTAATAAGGTAATAAAAACAGTTGCTTAAATAAGAAAAAGCCTATATACTATTGGGGATGAGAAAAAATAATTACCCAAAAAATCTCAGACCAAATGGAGGCTTTTAAATGCATC
>DAOURK010000044.1 GCA_030625085.1 Pseudomonadota bacterium | reverse complement strand
GAATAGAAATTCTAAACAAAAAAAAATGATAAAAAAAATTCAAAAAATTATCAAAGATGTATATTTTCCAGAAAAGTTGATAGATATCTTTAAATTTAGATTAACTGCTTAAAATCCAACGGGAGTTTTTTTCTATAGGTAAATCCCATTCCTTTATATGCGGTGTTAAGCGATATGGCCGAGTCCCTTGAAGGGCCGCCATAGGTAGCCACACAAGCATTGTGCGAGCCGGCAAGATCACGCGGGTCCATTCCACCAGCCCTGATCATCCTATCCAGGCGAGCTACACGCGTCTTCATACTCCAGTCGACAAATCGTTTTGGCAGTTCAACTATTTTGAACTTCTGCCATTCGCCGTTAACATAAGCGCGGATCAAACCTTTGTCAATTTGCCTTGTATCTACGGTATTATGGACAATAAATCCACCTTTTTGCCACCATGATGAAGAAGGGGTAATGGCCTTGTTGTCCTGATATGTATTGGAAAGGTCTTCATTCCTGTTACAACCGGTTATGAGTGCAGCAACGGCTGCCGCAGAAGTCTTGCGCAGAAAATCTCTGCGATTCACAACACTTTTATGGCTCTTTTTATGGCTTATATTAATCATTATCTCATCCTGGCTGTTAGTCTATCCATTTAAGGCGCATCTAATTAATAATCAATTTGACCATGCACTTTTCTCCATTTTTTCCATATTGATTAGCTTAATAAACCGGTCAGGAAAGTTCAAGGTTTATTTACAATGAGTAAATCAACTATTAAAGCATAAGTGCCTCATAAATGGCCTTGATGATTTATCAGTTTTTTCATTTTATTTAAAATTATAAAACCACCTCCTCTGGAGGAGGTCAGAGATAGTCGGCTCTGCCTTTAATAATGATTGAGGCAGACTACAACGGTCTCTCATTACATGTATTCACAACGAACTGTATTTCTTTGGAATATGCCGAGTGGTGGTGTTCAATAGACATGATCATGTTTCTCTTGGAAAAACAGTTCATGTCACCATTAAGCATTAGTTTTTGCCCCCTCTGGGGGCTTATCAAAGACACCTTCTCAGAAGGTGGATTCTTTACTTTTGTTAAAATATAAATCAAATATGATTCAATTAATGCATACATCATAAGTAAGGACATGTATAAAATCACTTTTGTATTTTGAACTTGTAAAAAAGAGTAAGATCAATTATTATGTATGACAAACATAATGTTTCACAGGCATAATAAATGAAACTATCTTTCTTAAACCGAAATACAGAAATAAAGAAAATCCATAACGCGCTTAAGGATAAAAATCCGGTTCTTATTATCCTTTATGGGAGACGGCGCTGCGGGAAATCAACGCTTTTACAACACATCTCAAAAAAATCGGACATCTATTTTTTGGCCGATCAAAGGCAAAGTCCTCTTCAAAGGGAAGCATTGTCATATGAAATTGAACGTATTATCCCTCATTTCAGCGATGTGCATTATCCTTCATGGGATGCCCTATTGCGCAATTTAAATAACCAGGTGAAGAAAAATTCCTCCCTCATTTTAGATGAATTCCCTTATTTGGTTCAAAGATCACCTGAATTACCCAGCGCCCTTCAACGCTTTTTTGACTTGCCGATGGAAAAAAATTTTCATCTCATTATCTGTGGTTCTTCCCAAAGAATAATGCAGGGCATGGTTTTGGATGCAACCGCTCCCCTCTATGGGAGAGCAAAAGAAATAATGAGAATCACGCCCTTAGCTCCCGGCTGGATTTCTAAGGCACTTTCTCTCAATGCCACTGAGGCGATTAAGGCATACGCAATACTGGGCGGGGTCCCTCGTTATTGGGAGCTTGCACAAGATTTTACCAATATTGAGGATGCCTTAAAATATCTTATTCTTGATAAAGATGGAATTCTCCATGATGAACCCATGAGGCTTTTATTGGATGATATGCGAAGTGCTGCACAGCCCTATTCAATTTTAACCCTTATTGCAAATGGCTGCCACCGTCTGTCTGAGATAGCGGGAAGATTGGGCAAACCTTCAAATAATTTGATCAGACCGTTGGCAATGTTAATGGATTTGGGTTATGTTCGCCGGGAGTTACCCTTTGGGGAAAGTTTAAAATCCACCAAGCGTACATTATATAAATTAAGTGATCCATTTTTGAATTTTTATTTTACCTTTGTGTTACCCAATAAATCACTCCTTGAAATGGGATTAACCGAAAAAGTGTATAAAAATCTAAAAGGGGATATCCCCAAATATATCTCCGGCATTTGGGAAGATTTATCACGACGTTCTGTGCCTTATTTAGATATTAACGGCATTCAATGGGGGCCGGCCAGGCGATGGGGGGGGAGTGATAAAAAAAATACGCCTATAGAAGTGGATATTGTTGCAGAATCAATGGACGGAAAATATGTGCTGATTGGCGAAGCGAAATGGACTGAGAAAATTAATATAAGCCGGCTCAGCGTAAAACTTGAAAGCTACGCAGCTCGCTTACCCTTTGTAAAAGGCAGAAAAATAGTGTTCGCCTATTGGTTGAAAAATATTACTGAAGAAAAATTTCCCTATCATGTTTTCACTGCAAGTGATGTGTTAAAATGCTTAAAATAAGCTGAGGGAAAAAGATACATTCCCACTACCTACGCGGTCTCCTCCTGATGCCAGCAGAGACGTTTTAAACATATAATGTCTTAAACGTATAATGATGATATTCCGGTTTTATATTAAAATAATTTGGCTGCCGGTGGGGTAGGGTGGTAGGCGGATGTGCATATATAAATATCTAAATTATTAGTTCAAGAATGAAAATATATAAACTATTACTTTAAGTAAATCATTCCATCGCCACATTATAAGCTGAGACCATTTAATTACCTTTCTTATACTTTCAAACACTATATTTTCAAATATTTGAGCATGGCTAAAGCCCTAGGTCCCATAAAAAAAGGCAGATGATAGCATAAAGTTTTTATTTTTGAAAAAAAATTGATATAATATCATAAAGAATTGAACAATTTATTTTAAACATCTCGAAGATACAAGATGAAACTATCTGGTATTATTATCGTAACGAAAAATTTGGGTATGATTTATTATCAAGGTAAAGGGAGGTAAATAATGACTATCAGAGAGATTTTGGCGGATATCCACTCGCTTGAGGAAGAAATGCTGGCCTTTGAGCGCAAATACGGTATTCGTTCTGAGACCTTTTATGCCGCCTATGCCGGTGGCGAAGAGCCGGAAGATGACAACTGGGTGTTGGACTTTGGAGAGTGGGCTAGTATTTATCGTACATGGCTGGCCAGGCAAGCTCAGTATCGTGATGAAATCCAGCGTATTCAGCGGAATACACCAAGTTTAAATGGATTGGTTAAGGTAACCACATGAGCGATCCGCTGCGCACTTCAGAAGATTATGAGCTATTCATATATACATTGAAAGAGCTGTTTCCATCAATACGGCATTCAACTGTGACCTTCTTTCGCAGTGGCGCTTCACTGGCAAGGGTAAGTGGTGAATTACATTTTGATTGTAGTATTCGGCTGATAGTAAGGGAACGACTCACATTTGATTGTCTGCCTGGCTCTATTGATGGGTATGGCTACGAAGTTTGGCAGGATAAAGTGAAATTATACTGGTATGATCCCCAGCCACATCCGGACGAGCCGAGTTTGCAGAGTAATCACCCCCACCATACTTATACTTTCAAACACTTGAGCCAGATTATTACAACCATAAGAGACTACATTAACTGATTTAATTACCTTCCTTATATTTTTAAACACTTGAGCAGGGCTAAAGCCCTGCACATAAAAAGGCATAGCCCCAGAAGAGATAGAGATAAGGACTGAATTAAATGAATAATAAATCGGCTATAGATAATAGGGCAAAGGGGTAGGGCGCAGGGGTAGGGTTAAAACCACGAGCAAATAAAAAAAGGGCAAAAGCGGGACGAATGCCGTATGCTACAGGTTTTGCAAAACTATTGTATAAATTAAGCGGTTATTATCTTCCTCATTCATTTTGGTTGCTCCAAGACGCAGTTTATAATCGCTTGACCATACAGCAGAAAAGTAAGATTGTTCTTTTTTCCGTGAAATTTGGAAATAAAGAAACCCGTTTTTATTTTCTCCGGGGTTAATAACCAGATCTTTTAATTCCAAAAATTGGAAATATCCTGCTTTATTTTTCGGCAATTCAAGTTTTAATGCGGAAATAGGATAAATGACCTGTCCGTCATTCATTAAAAAAACTTCCTCGTTTTTAATGGCATATACATCATTACTTCTGTTTGAAATAATTATCTCCAGTATCAGTATATTTTTATCTGCAAAATTTATATCAAAAATTTGATTAGATTTTTCAGGATCAAAATAATCATCCACAGCTATGATGAGTCCATTTTTATTTTGTTGTTGAGGATACAGATCAGCTCCGCGTATAGGAAATGTCGGGATTTGTCTCAATGGAATTTGGCCCGGTTGATAGCCGGTACATGCACTCATGGTAAAAAGCCATATAAGAGAAAATAGTAATAAAAATATATGTTTATTATTCATAACCCCTCACCCGCCTCATTGTTAATGTGTTGAGATATTGCTTTATACCTTATCGATTAAAAAATATAAAAACAATTACCTCTATTATTTTTTCATATTTGCAAGAACATGGCAAAAGAATTTGTACCCTGATAAATCCTGATAACTCCAGGAAATATTTGCACAAAGGGCGCCTACCCTCAATTAGTTTGTCCAAGTTTACATAATATATCTTATCAGACGTTTTAAAATTGAAATAAGGGCGCCCTAATACGTACTTTCAGTAATTTAGAAAGTTTCATGGGCTTGAGGGAAATTTTATCTGGATTAAAAAATAAAAAGTGATTTAATTGATTGACTCGTAAAAAGTCGAATTATCAAAAACTGCACTTTGTAAAACAGAAAGTTATGATATCTAAAAATGTTAATTTTAGAATTTTTACGAAACCATCATTTAATTAGATTGACTTAAAAAGTCCGAGTAGCATAAACTTAGGATATACAAAATACTAGTCATTTTAGAGTTTAAATTGAATGAGACAGGATTATCATGTTTTTCATCCTGTCATTCTGTAAAAACCTGTTTATTTCTTAAAAAGCTGAAAAAATCGCATAATGAAAAAATAATATGAAATTAAAGAAGGAATTAAATTTACTTGATGTTTTTTGTATTGCCTCAGGAGCAATGATTAGTTCAGGTTTATTTATCCTGCCCGGATTGGCTCATGCCCAGGCTGGGCCGGCGGTAATTCTATCCTATCTTTTTGCCGGTCTTTTAGCTATGACAGGAATGTTGAGTCAGGCCGAACTCGTATCAGCCATGCCCAAGACCGGAGGGACCTATTTTTACGTTACCCGGAGCATGGGGCCAGCCATGGGCACTGTTAATGGTCTCATTATCTGGTTTTCTTTATCCTTTAAAAGCGCCTTCGCTTTGGTAGGCATGGCGGCTTTTACCGAAATTATTGTTACTATAGACGTCCGCCTCATTGCCGTATCATTTTGTTTTCTTTTCCTTTTTATCAATTATGTTGGCGTAAAGGAAGCCGGCAGAATACAAATTATTCTGGTATTTGGTCTTTTAATTATTTTACTCCTGTATATAGTTCAAGGATTGCCGGCTGTTAAAATTCAACATCTTGTACCCTTTGCTCCTCAAGGTCTGCCGGCGATTTTTTCCACTGCCGGTTTTGTCTTTATTTCCTATGGCGGTCTCATAAAAGTGGCCAGCATCGCTGAAGAAGTAAAGAACCCCGGCCTTGTTCTGCCCTTAGGAATGATCCTTTCCCTTTTTATTGTAAGTATTTTTTATATGTTGGTTGTTTTCGTAACTTCAGGTGTTCTTGGGGCTTCTATATTGAACCATTCTTTAACTCCGATTTCTGACGGAGCCGCAGTTTTTATGGGATCATCAGGAAGGATTCTTTTAAGTATAGCCGCCATCATGGCTTTTATTTCAACTGCCAACGCCGGTATTATGGCTGCGTCTCGTTATCCTCTGGCTTTGGCTGAGGATGATCTGCTGCCCCAGTTCTTGGGGAAAATCAATGAACGATTTAAAACCCCACATAATGCTATTTTGATCACCGGTTTTTTTATGATCTGCGCCCTATTCCTGAAATTGGATATTCTTGTGAAAACCGCTTCTACAGTTCTTATCATTACTTTTTTATTTTCCTGTATATCTGTTATCATAATGAGAGAAAGCCGTTTGCAAAATTATCAACCCCATTTCCTCACCCCCTTATATCCCTGGCTGCAAATTATCGGAACCATTGGTTTCCTTTTTTTGATATTTGAAATGGGTAAAGAAGCACTCTTGGCTGGTTCCTTGCTCATGTTTGGAGGATTTTGTATTTATTGGTTATATGGAAGGATCAGAACAACCAGAGAGTATGCTTTAATGCACCTTATTCAAAGAATTACCTCAAAAAAACTTACATCTCATTTATTGCAGACAGAATTAAAGGAAATAATCAGGGAGCGGGATGACATTATTAAGGATAGATTTGACAAAATAATTGAGCAATGCATTGTACTGGATATAGATGAAGTTTTACACCTGGAGCAATTTTTTGAATTAGTTGCCGATGCCATGGCTCCTAGCCTGAATATGAAACCATCAGTGCTTTTGGAGTTACTTCTTGAAAGAGAAAAAGAGAGCAGCACGGTCATAAGTCCCAGTCTGGCTATACCCCATATAATCATACAAGGAGAACATAAGTTTGATATTCTCCTTGCTCGCTGCAGGAAGAAAATTATATTTTCCGAATCAGGGCCAATCATTCAAGCTGTTTTTGTTCTTGCAGGGACAAAGGATGAGCGCAATTTTCATCTTCGTGCCTTGTCGGCAATTGCCCAAATCGTTCAAGACACGTATTTTGAAAAAAAATGGTTAGAGGCTCAGAGTAAAGAAGATTTGCGTGATATTGTCCTTTTGGGAAAACGAAGACGCCATTGATGTCTCTATTAGTAACCATTCAGTCCCTTCCCCTTGATGCAGGAGATCGGGTGGGGGTGAAATAAAGCATCACCCTCCCTAACCCCTCCCATCGAGGGAGGGGGACTGAATGGATATCTCTATTATTTTTTTATGAGGCGCTAAACAGGGCTAAAGTCATGCGCTACATTGAGTCTTTTTAGGATGGAAGGGCAATATGAGAATTACTGTTTTATGACTAATTGACATCTATACTGGAATGGATTAAAATCTAATTGTGGACACAGTTGTAACTACGTATCGAAATTGCGATTTTACCAAGATTTCGTTCAGGCACTCAATAGAAATTGCCAAAATTAGATAAGGAGATAATTGGTGATGAGTATTGCAACTGATTTATTAAAAGCCAATCACATAGGAATTAGAGATTTTAAGGAACATCTTTCTACAAAATTTCTCAGTGAAATATTGGTTATTACCGAAAGAGGGACTCCGGTAAGCGTAAATATTCCCTATGCAGATATACTAGAACTTCTTGATATTTTAGATGAACTTTCAGATCTTGAGACAATTGAAACCATCCAAGAAGCAAGAGGAGAAATTCATAAAGGAGCAAAGGGAAGGTCGGCTTCTCTTCTTTTCGATAAAATAAGATCAAAACAAAAATGAAATATAATGAAATATAAGGTTTGTTTTCCTTCCCAATCAATTGAAAATAAATTCAATAAGATTCTCATAAAAATCACCCAAGTGGATATTCAGAATAAAGTTATGAAAACTATAGAGGATTTAGGAAATATCCCCTATCCTTTTGGGAAAAAGGTTTTTAAAAAACTGAAACCACCTCTTCAATTTTATCAATTGGTCGCTCAGTATCGATTGAGAGCTGGGGATTATAGAATTCTTTATGATGTTGATGAAGAAGAAAAAATTGTCTGGATTTTAGCTTTGAGAAAACGAAGCGAAAAGACTTACAAAACCTGACCCGGACAAGCCGGAACCAAAAAGGTTTCGAAATTTTCTATCATAAAAATCGCGAAATTCAGAACTAAGTGCCTAAAAAGTAATAAAATCAGATGGCGGAAAGAAGGAAAACAGGAGAAGATATATTGTGGAAGGAAAATATATAAAGGGGATCATTAGATGAAAAGGAAAAAAATTTCAGAGATTTTGCTCATGGAAGAATATGGCAAAATTTTCTTGATCAAAGGATGGATTCGCACAAAGAGGGATTCTAAAGGAGGATTTTCATTTCTTGAAATAAATGATGGATCTACTTTTGATAATATTCAGGTGATTGTTGATCAAAGTTTGGAGAATTATGAATCCGAAGTCCTTAAACTTTCTACCGGCTGTAGTCTGAGTGTGGAGGGAGAACTAGTGTCTTCTCCAGGCAAGGGACAGAAAAATGAAATCAGGGCAACTAAAATTAAGGTTTATGGATGGTCGGATTCTGATCTGTATCCTTTGCAAAAAAAGCGTCACTCATTTGAATTCCTTCGCCAAATTGCCCATCTTCGCCCCAGAACAAATACCTTTGGAGCAGTGGCCAGAGTGCGAAATGCCATGAGTTTTGCTATTCATTTATTTTTTCAAGAACGTGGATTTTATTATATCCATACTCCCATTATCACAACCAGCGATTGTGAGGGCGCTGGAGAAATGTTTCGCGTGACTACCTTAAATCTGGCTGATATTCCGCAAAATGAGGATGGAGGCATTGATTTTAGCCAGGACTTTTTTGGTCAGCCGACCAGCCTTACTGTCAGCGGTCAGTTGGAAGCAGAAACATATGCCTTAGCGCTTGGGGATGTTTATACCTTCGGTCCCACTTTCCGGGCTGAAAATTCAAATACTTCCCGCCATCTATCTGAATTTTGGATGATTGAGCCTGAGATGGCCTTTGCTGATCTTGAAGAAGATATGGACCTGGTTGAAGATTTTTTAAAATATATTTTCCGCTATGTTCTTGACCATTGCAGTAAGGATATGGATTTTTTCAATCTGCGTATAGACCCGACAATTATTACAACCCTAGAGCATATTATCCAAAGCGATTTTGAACGTGTTTCTTATACCAAAGCAATTGAAATATTGGAAAAATCAGGAGAAAAATTTGAGTTCCCTGTGAAATGGGGAGTTGATTTACAATCCGAACATGAGCGGTATCTAACCGAAAAGAAAATAAAAAAGCCAACCATGATTGTAGACTATCCCAAAGATATTAAAGCCTTTTATATGCGCCAGAATGATGACGGCCGGACAGTGCGCGCTATTGATGTGTTGGTGCCTAAAATAGGTGAAATTATCGGCGGAAGCCAGCGGGAAGAAAGATGCGATATGTTAAAACAGCGGATTGCCGAACTGGGGCTTCCCGAAAAGAATTACTGGTGGTATTTGGATTTACGCAGATTTGGCTCAGTCCCTCATTCGGGTTTTGGTATGGGGTTTGAGAGAGTTATTCAATTTGTGACCGGTATGGCTAATATTCGCGATGTCATCCCCTTTCCCAGGGCCCCCAAATATGCAGAATTTTAAAAAGTAAAATTTTATGAAAGCTAATAATTCATTTGCCAATAAGATTAATAAAGTCGTTCAGTTTTGTTGTCAATGGCCGGGAGGATATTATTTGGCCTTTTTGGCGGTGCGCCTGGGATATTTTTTCCTGAGAATAAAACAAAGAACAATAATCTTGAATGGCTTAAAACTACACTATTTGGAGGCAGGCAAAAAAGGGCCGCACCTTGTTTTTTTGCATGGACTTGGTGGCAGTTCCTTAACATGGAGTTTTAATATTAGTGTTTTACGAAAAAATTTTCATATAATCGCACCTGATCTTCTTGGTTTTGGAAGGTCTGATAAGCCTCTTATTTCTTACCGAGTGTCCCTCATAACAGATTACCTGCACGAATTTTTTTCAGATCTTAATATCTCCAACCTTATTTTAGTGGGGAGTTCTTTGGGTGGTTGGGTGGCAGCTCATTTCACCCTGACTTATCCGGATATGGTTGAGAAACTCATTTTGGCTGACAGTGCCGGCTATGCATTGGAACATTCCATCTCAGACAGGGAAAGATCGTTAATCAATGCAGTTACTCTTAATGATGCGAAAGCCTTTTTTAAGCAACTTTTTTTTAATTCTCAGCTTGTTAATGAATCCGAATTAAAGATACGATTGAAATACAAACTGAAGTCTAATGAACCTTATGTAATTGATCAAATTTTGGATTCTATAGAAAAAAAACAGGATGTTCTGGATTATCGCCTTTCCGGAATTAAAATTCCTACCCTGATTATTTGGGGAAAAGAGGACCAGGTTGTCCCTTTTGACCATGCCTTGAGATTTCATCAGGAAATTTCCGGTTCGAAATTGGTTGTTTTTGATCAATGCGGCCATGTTCCTCAGGCAGAAAAAGCAGAAAGCTTTAATCAGGAAGTATTACAGTTTCTTACACCAGTCCATGATAATTCTTCTCTTTAATTGCTCAATAGCAGCGTTTCTGGTTCTCATCCCACCAATATTGTATTCTTGCTTTGATTATCACCTGCTTGAAACCCTTGCTTTATTTATTGCTTAGCTGGGGACCAATTTCAAATCTGTCAACATCCCTAAAAGAATTATTCCCTTCCTTTGCCCTTTTCTGAAGGATTCTGCAAAATAGTTGCTGATTACGAAAATAGGTATCTTTATCCATTAAATTTTAATGAGTTACATACAATAAGACATTGGAATGTGTCGAAGTGTAAATTGATAATTTGTTAAGAAGTGGGGTAAGCATACTTATATATCATCTTTTTTGGTATTGTTGTGGGGGAGGCATATTGAACATCAAAATAGGAAATTTAGCTCCAATTTATCTATCATCTAAAATTAATTCCCCACTTTATCCTTAAATTTTTACCTTTAATTGGATTTCGCCCCCACATCAACCTTGACAGCCTTGTAATAAGGTGTTTTTGTATGCCTAATGAGAAGACTCCTTACGAATTCGTTGACCTTATTAAATTGATAGCATAGAAATTCTCATTTTTTATGGGGCTTCCCAGTCATTTATTTGACAGGATAAGCAGGATAAAAAAGAAAAACCTCGTAAATCCTGTTAATCCTGTCTAATTTACATATTTTTTTATTTCAAAGAAATTCATTGGCAAAAATTTGCTTCGCTCAAACAGCGGCAATTTTTAACGCTCATCTTCGTAAGAGGTTTCACAAAAAGTCTTCCTATATCGCTTCAGCGAATATTTTGCCAACTTTTATTTGGAGATAGTATAATGAGAATTGCTGTTTCTAGCCGGGATCTATCTTGATAAATAAACGGAAATAAGGAATAATAGTAAAAGATAGCGGAAGGGAAGTAAATCAAAGGATGTTTGGGATTTTTCAATGATTATAACCCTACAACGTTACTTACTATTTTAGATGTCATTTTATTGTTGCGAGGAGCGAAGCGACGAGAAATCTTATTATAAAACAAATAGTTAAAGATTTCTCCCGGAGTTTACACTGAACGTAGTGAATGTGGTCGAAATGACAAGTGTCGTTGTAAGCATAATGACCATAGTGATGATAGAAAATGGGATGGAATTGATTTGATTATTGTCAAGAGAAAAAAAAGATTTACCTGGTTTATCTTCTCTTTTATAGTAATCCTTTTATGGTTTTTATTAGCTTGGCCTGCAAATACAAAAGCAGGAGAAGGCCATGAAGAGTGCTCCCTTTGCCATGGAGTTCACACATCAAAGGGTTTAAGATTATTTCCCAAAGAATTTAACACGAAAACTATAAATCCTAATACTTCAAAGTATTTTGGGGAAATAGAATCCCTATGTATGGCATGTCATGATTCAAAACCGCATGGAGAGGGTATACGTGCCCTGGATTTGACTCAGAAGCACTATTTTGGCGGAAAACTTTATGTAATGAAGCTTCCTGAGGCGGCCAAGGGCTTTAAGGGTGGAGAAGATCGGTTTACTTGCCTGGCCTGTCACGACCCTCATCCATCTAATAAAAATTATTGTTATTTGAGGACCAAAAAAGGTTTAAAAATTTTAAAAAGTAAACATATCGAGAAATTTTGTCTTTGGTGTCATCCAAAACTTAAATCTTTATTGAAAAAAATATTTAAATAATAGTAGTAAATTCAAAGAGTTTTAACCTATAGACTTCCTCAAAATGGCTTCCTGGAATTTTTTTACATTAATATCACTGAAAGTAAATCGATTTGTTTATTTCATAAAAAATTGAATTTTGACTATAAAACAGGTTACAATTAGTATGTGCAGCCAAAATTATTGAATTTTGGCTGTAAAACAGGTTACGATTGGTATGTGAAGCTAAAGTATAGATGTTCGGGTAAAAGCGGTAAAATGTAATTTCCTCCCCTCTTGTGTGAAATGTATCCGTGAGAATGCTGGAATAAATCGAATATCATAAACAAATTAAAATATACATCAAATTATAACATTATCATTTTTACAGAAAGAGAGGTGTTCGAGAACCAATGAGGGAGTTAAATAAGGACCTATATAAAAGGATAGCAAGATTTACACATTTATATTTAATTGTATTTTTAGGAGTATTAATTGTAGGGTTATTTCCGCATGGAGTATTTTCACCATCCGCCTGGGCAATTGTTTTAACTGATGCCGGATGTGTGGATTGTCATGTTCTTCCAACAAATGCCATTAATGTGGCCCTGACACATCCCAATCTTATAGCCGGATGTGTTACCTGTCATTCACCGGAGATTTTAGGACTTCATAAAAATGGAATTAGGGAGATAGATCCTCTCTTTTATAATTATTCCGGTACTATAGCTAATACGGGATGTAATGTTTGTCATGGCGCACCACCACAGGCTATTTGTGTTGGCGGGTTTGTCATGGATCATTGTCTTGATCCAGGCGGCTGTAGTCCAGTAATTTTTGAATGCATCCTTTGTCACGGAAATTTTAATGGCACTCCTGCCCATATTTATCCCAAAATACTGGGAATCCCGCCATTTGCCCCTGTAGCCAGCACTACGAAATGTCTGGCTTGTCATGGGCTGTCTTTATTGGTCGGTCGAAGCGGCGCTCATGCTACGCATTTTTTAACCCAGTTGATGGCGCCGACTGCTACCTCCAGCTTTGCAGTAAGCATAGGCTGTGCGGTTTGCCACCCCAACCTTTCCCTCACTCTGGGAGCTGACCATATAGTTTGTTTACCGGGCACTTCTAATGCCTGGCTTCCTGGAAAGGTACCGGTTACTTTTGATCCCTTTCTGCCCCAAGTCGGAATTGCTGATCATTATCTCCCAGGCCCTATAGCAGGAAGCGGAACGTGTTATGTCTATTGCCATAGCAACGGAGCAACCCCTCCGACTATTCTTACTGCTCCAGTAGGGTATCCCGGCTCAAATTTGCCGCTACCCTGGAATATACCCTTTCCCATTAATCCAGTAACCTTAAATTGCGGCTGCTGTCATACCTTTCCGCCTATTACTCATTCTGCGACCAAAGGCGATTGCGGTCAATGCCATCCCACGCCTGTTATCGGTATTGCGCCAGATTCCAGATATCATATTAATGGTATTCCCGACTTATGGAAATCTCTTGCGGCCGCAAGTCCTATGGTGCCTTTGATCTTCTCCCCTACCCTATCTCCTGCCCTGTCATTTACTACCGGCAATGATATGATTTTGAGCACTGGTTTGGGGCTTAATGGAATTTTTGGTCTTACAAACACAGTATCAATGTTACCTGATACCTATGATCCTGCCCTGGCTCTTCTCTCAGCTTTTGGCATGCTCAATACTTTTCATAATCCCTTCTTAAGCTTACCATTTAATAATAATATAAACTTACAGGGATTAACCATGGCCGATGATTCTGTTTCCATACCTAATTTTCTTTTTAACTCCGCTTTTATGCCCGGGTTTAATTTTGGTATCCCCAGCCTTTCAGGAGGACTTATTTCGAATTTTACCAATCCTTTGGTTAGCTCAATGTATAATTTCTCGCCAATGTCAAACCTTTATGCTCTGGGAGGATTTAATAATAATTTTAATCAGATAGGTAACTTTGCTCCGTGGAATTACAATTTACCCTTTAGCTTTCTATCACCAGGTTTCTTGAATATGCCTTACGCCCTGAATTTTAGTAATCCTTTTTTTAAATTTACAGGATTGAATCAACAACTTTAATGGATCTGTCACTTCCACTGATATTGGAACTGAATTAAAGGCTAAAATATCAAAAACCGGGCCTGCTGAAAGAATAGAACTATACAATAGATGCAATTAAAAGACCTTGCAAGACAGGAAGAATCATCGGGATAATTCTTATCTCTTAAGAGTCAATCAAGCCATTGCTTAAGGCGGTGGCTTGTTTATTATTTGGATAACTATACTCTAACCCGGACAAGCCGGAACCAAAAAGGTTTTACAATTTTCTATCATAATAAACACGAAATTCAGAACTAAGCGCCTAAAAAATGTATTGTAACCTGTTTAACACTGAATGGATGGTGATTATGAAATAATGAAAAAATTAGATAAATTTATACCCGCAAAATTGCTGGAATTACAATATTTATATTTTTTTATGGTGATTTTATGTTGTATTTCTTTTTTTTCTTTATCTGCAGAGGCTAAATTTATTTGTTTAGATGAGGGATGTGTGGGCTGTCATGTTATTCCGACAAAGGCCGTCAATGTTTCTTTCACCCACCCTAATCTCATAATAGGCTGTATTACCTGTCATGCTCCGGAGTGTTTGCCCGGCCTTCATAAGAATGGAATTCGGGAATTAGATGCTGTTTTTTATAATTATACGGGAACAGCGGCTAGTGTTGGCTGTAATGTCTGTCATGGTGCACCGCCACAGGCTTTTTGTGTTGGTGGTTTTGTCTTTGACCATTGTTTGGATCCTTCCGGCTGTAATCCGGCTATTTTTAATTGTGTGGCCTGCCACCCTAATTTTAATGGTACGCCGGCGCATATTTATCCTAAAATACCAGGGGCACCATTTGCACCTATCGCCGGCACTGCCAATTGTTTGGCCTGTCATGGATTTTCTTTATTAGTTGGTCGCAGTGGTGTCCATACGACACATTTCATTACTAAGCTAATGACCTCATCAACCGCCTCCGGCTTTGGGATCAGCATTGACTGTGATGTTTGCCATCCTGACCTTTCAATTAATCTGGGGGCTGACCATTTGGTTTGCATACCGGGAACATCAAATGCCTGGCTTCCCGGCAAGGTGCCGGTTGCCTTTAATCCCCTTCTGCCGCAAATCGGGGTTGGGGATTTGTATTTGCCCGGTCCTGTAGGAGGGACCGGAAGTTGTGTTGTTTATTGCCACAGTAATGGGGCAACTCCTCCCACTACCATTCTTACCGCTCCTTTGGGGTATCCCGGATCAAACCTTCCCCTTCCCTGGAATGTGCCCTTTCCAATAGATCCGATAGTATTGGATTGCGGATGCTGCCATGCTTTCCCTCCTGTGACTCATTCCGCCGGCAAAAGCGATTGTAGTAAATGTCATCCTACACCGATATTTGGTGCTGCCCCTACGAGCCAGTACCATATAAATGGTATTCCCGATTTGTGGAAATATCTTGCCGCCGCCGGCCCGATGGTCCCTCTAATTATCCCCCCACCTGCATCTCTTATTGCCGGTGACCTAATTTTAAGCCCCGGTTTAGGTATTAATGGATTTTTCGATTTTCCGGAACTGGGACTTACAGCGCCCATTACCTATAACCCTCAAATAGCCCTTCTTTCTCTTTTTACAATGGGTAACAACTTTCATAATCCGATAGTAAATGCATCTTTAACCAATAATGTTTTCCTCAACAGCTTAAGCATGAACAATAACTTTTTTTCCCTATTAGGGTTGAATAATACTTCTACTTCTACTTCTACTTCTGCTTTTGCTTTGCTTTCCTATCCTTTTGGTGGAGTATATGGATTATCCGGGAGGCTTGTTCCTAATTTTGTCCCTAATCTTGGAGATGTGTTCGCCAATCCCCTTAACAATCTCTTTCCTGCTCAGAATATATTATCCATAGGAAGATTCAATCATAACTATTCAGGGGGCTTTCTTCATAACGTATGGAATCCTTTTACTATAGGGGGATTGAATAATAACTTTTTAAGGAGTCCTTTTAATAGATTACAGAATTTTATTCCCTTGGGAGGTATTCATAATAACTATTCGAATTTTTTTAATAATTCAGGAAATTTCATGAATCGGAATGCCATTCAACCTTTTCCAAATTTTCAACCCATAACTGCTCCCAAAATTTTTAAAAATCCAATTTTTAAGCCGAGAAATTTTAGGCCACTGTCTTCTTGGTAAGGTTTTTGTAATAGGTTGGCAAAATAAGTTAGAAAAAAACATCCCCTAGCCTTTATCAAAGGTTAGGGGATGTTTTTATTTTATAACGATTCTAATCTTTTACTTTTCATTCACACATTCAATAATGGATTTCCTATTGGCTATTCAATGTAAAATTAATAATTTAAAATCATTACTTTTTATAACAAAGGTGGTAAAGGATAACCCGCTACCAAGGCGCCGGAGCTGGTATTGGTATGGCATTGGACACAGGATGTCGCCACAGTTGATAGTAATAAGGGCTGTGAGGGAATTATAGAAGGAGATAAAACCAACCAACCATGAGCAATCAACCATATTGGATCTGCTGCCACCACTGTAGCCAGCACAGCATCAGAGGCTAAAATATCCAGAGTAACAGGATCTGTCAAAAGAATAGGACCTAAAACCGGATCTGCAATCAAAGCATCATATAAACCGGTAATAAGCTGCTGAGCAACTCTTGCGGTCCCGGAATTAAATAAGCCTGGAAATAAATTATTGTATAATCCCGCTACTCCAAGCAGAGGAGCTATCTGGAGGAAAGGTACCTGGTAATTTAAACCGGTCCCGGTATTGACAGAATAATACATATTCTGCGATCCAAAGGGATTCGTCAGGCCATAGCCGCTATATAGACTACTATATAGGCCGCCATACAAGCCGCTATAAAGTCCACCATATAAACCGCCACTGCCATACAAGCCGCCATAAAGTCCACCATACAAGCTGCTATAGAGACCACCATACAAGCCTCCACCGCCATACAAGCCGCCATAAAGGCCGTATAAATTAGAAAATCCTCCATAACCGCCATATAAACCGCTGCTGCCGTAATATCCGAGTCCAAGGCCGCTATAATAACTTTTTGTTTGTTTAACACCTATGACTGAAATGAATAGAAAACAACATACTGTAATTAAACATATTTTTTTTAGGCTTAAAAATTTTTTTTTCATATTTATACCTCACTCGAATCCAAAAACCCCTAACCTGAAAAATTAGATACTTATTATGGTCTCGTAAAAAGTCGGATTTGGTAAATTTGTCATTTCGACCACATTCACTACGTTCAGTGTGAACTCCGGGAGAAATCTTATATTTTTCAGCACATTGTCTAATAAAGATTCCTCATATTCGTTCGAAATGACAACTTAATGAGACTTTTTACGAGTTCATCACTTATAATTTCGTTAATTCCATTCACACCTCCTTTGTTTTAAAATTAAAGTTTCTGCAAAATAGCCTTCAACGCTCCTTTTTTGGTTGTAAGCTTGTTTTAAAACTTAATAATGATGCAATCGTAAAAAGTCGAATTCATAAAAATAGTATCTAATAAAATCAAATGATTATAATAGCTAAACCAGTTAATTTAAGACTTTTTACAAGACCATCAATAATGAGTTTTTATGACTCAATAAGTTATATTATGTTACAAAGTGCATCTATATAATAATATGTATAATAAAAAATAAAAAGTCAAGGGGAGCTAGGGACAAGATGACTTGAAACTAAGATGAGGAGATGATTTAGAGTCATTTGGCCAAAAAAAATAAATTAATTAATAGCCGGATAGAATTGAAAAATGGAGGTCACTTCCTCAAAATTATGACAATGCATGGCGCCTTTTTTAGAATAATCAGGTAATTTGGAATAGGGATCAAAAACCAGTAAAGGTTTTTGATATTCAAGGGAAAGTTCAATTTCAGAAAGAGTTCCCTCCCCTCCCGGAAGAGCAATAATAATCTCGGAGGTTAAGATATTAATGTGGTTTCGGCTTAAATTTTTTTTCCCCTGGACTCCCCCCAAAGGCAGGTGGGTGAAAATTGGAATATCTACCCATATATTAGGATATCCGGATTTAACACGAAAGTTTTTTCGATTTATTTTTTCGTAAAGGCGGTCAGCCGGAATAATCCCGATAATTATTCCTTTGCGTTTAGATACAGAGGCAAAAGCTTTAGAAACCGCTGCCATAACGCCCTGCCCTCCTCCAGTTAGTAAATTATAACCCTGTTCTCCTAACCACTTTCCAAGGGGAAATGTTAATTGTTCATATTCGTCCTTCCCTGAGCCCATCACCCCAACAATGGTTCGATGAAAGTTAGTTATATTTTGATGTTTTTCCATATCAAATACTTGTGGCTTTTTGAGCCATTACGAATTGTGAAAATTTTATTTTTCAAAGTGTTATATGGTTATTATTGAATTAAAAACTACTAAGGGCGAGCCTCTACTTTGAGTTTATGTCTCAAAGGTTAAACCCGCCCTTTATTTTAATACGTTTTTTGTTTGATTTAGATCAAAAATCCGAGTAAATAAACAAAACCAATTAAAGATCCGAAAATAATTAAAGCCCAAGCACCACTTACCGGTTTTTTATTACTATTTGCATTCATGGCCATAGTTTTCCCCCTTTCTATATTTTTCAAAAACCCCATCCCGCTCCGAATGTAGTAAAATATTCGGGTAGAGGGAAAACTACGCCTATATTTTTAATTTACCATTGGTATTGATTTATGTCAAGAATTGACTATCGTATTCCCAGGGTAAATTTGTTCTAATCGCTAATCCTTTGAAAAAATGAATTTTCGGCCTATTTCCGAATATAGCAGCAGAAAACATAGCAAATGTCGAATAATCTCTAATAATATCAACATAATACAATGAAGAAGTGACTCAGGAACATTAGAAAAATAAGAGATTACAGCTTAGAACAAATTTACCGTGATCGTATTCCCAGCAATTTTAATTTTTATCTAAATCGCCTGCAAGGAAGGCAAAATGTTTGCTGAATCGTTATAGGGAGGCTTTTTGTAAAGCTTCTTAGCGAAGCTAAACTGTTAAAAAATTGCCCCTGTTTGAGTACGAGTTGGCGAGTGCCAGGTCGGCAATTCAGCTTTTGTGAGCTTAGAAGCTGCTCGTCTAGCGAAGCGAATTTTTGTCGATTAACCTCAATTTTTTTATAAGTGAGACTTGACAGATTTCATCCTCTTGACAATATTAGTGACTTGAATTAATTAATATATTAGCCTATACTTTGATGGACATTTAAGACAATTTATAAGTATTTAGTATGTTTTTGAAATTAAATTAAGTGCTATCAAAATAAATTCCGAAAAGTTTAACCATACATCATGAGAAACTGGAAAACCGGCAATCAGGAGAAAGAGTGATTTCAAGAAATAAGCTTCTCTTAAAAGGAGAAGAAAATGATATTTTTTGGGAGATCGAGCAACAAAAATCAAATCTCATAGTAAACATAACCGCTCATAGGCCTGAAATCCCTTTGTTCCACTGGGGGGTCGAAAAAAAGAACTCGGACTTATGGAATATTCCTCCAAGAGCTATTTGGCCTTCAAAAACACGGGATATGCACGATGGGCAGGCGGTTCAAACACCTTTAGCCAAAAATGGAAATAACCAATTTTCAGTTAGCATAACCATTCCGCAGGACATGCGAATTCCCGGAATTTATTTCGTGCTTTATTTTCCCCATAATCAGCAATGGGACAACAATAATCATCAGGATTATTTTATTTCTTTTAAACCTCAACCCCCGGTTCCAAAATATTTTAGCCCGAACAATCAGAATCTTGGAGAAATTTTAGCTAAAATCATAGATTGGGAAAATCGAAAACATTGGGAAATGGGCATGCGCCTGGAATTTATCCGGAAGTTGTTTACCAGTTACCCGCCTGATGAATCGATTTTGACTTTAATTGAGGTTTACTTACAATATGCAGCCCAAGGGCATTTACCCTGGCGAAAGAATTATGATCGTCAAACTTATATTTTAGCCCCAAAAATTCAGGAATTTTCTTTGAACCTTTCTCAGCAGATAGCTTCTTACCCTCAATTTTATACCTTTTGGCGTCGCATGTTAAAAGCCCTTCCCTCTTCAGGGAGAAATTTACACGACCTTGGACTGGCTATTCGAGTCAGGATTTTGGAATGTAAGGATCATCGAAATCGACATATCTATGATTCATTTATGTATGAGTTTCATCAAAAACTGCATAATGCCTCAGGACCGGAAGATGTTGCCATTGCCGAGGCATATTTAGCCTTTTTAGATTCCGGGGGAGATTTAAACCAATTTTATCAAGTATTATTAAAGGCCGGCTTGGCAAAGCGAGAAAAAAGAGGAAACCGGGAAATTATTATATCATTACTTGATCAATATGGGGATAGCCGGGCAATTCATTCACTTCCTTCTTATGATGAAACAAAGGCTGAAAATACCCAAAAAGTCGTTCACGGACTTTTAGACCTTCTGAATAAATTTTATGGGGGAATGGAAATTGAAGAATGGATCGAAAAGATTTGGTCGGGAAATAATATTAGCTTCCAGAAACAATTACAAGATGTTATTACTAAGAAAAAGGTTCAGGAGGAAAGATTTTCTTTTTCAGGAAGCTTAGATATACTAAAACACCTATCAGATATGAGGAATCAAGTATATCAACATATTTTAAGTGCCTCAGGAGATGAAATCCGTGATTTTGTGCTTTTTGATCTTACACTGGAAAATTACGCTATAGCCCTCACTAATGCTTTACTCAATGTGCTCATGGACCAAAAGAAGTCATCGGATATTCTCTCCAAGAATCTGGCTTTGGTACAGATTCTTCTTTCACACCTTCATCTGAGTGGTTTTGGATCAGTGGAAATACCTGCTCTTCAGAGACAATTGCAGCAATGGAGAGAGAAAAGAACTGATCAGTTCGATTGGTGCCTGGAAGGTAAAGCAATTTTAGACCATCTTAATCGTATTATCCAGCATCAGGTTATGGACTATGTGTCTCTTTATCAGCCAAAGGCAGAGGCCTTGGGCTGCGCGTTAAAAATTGAAGAACGTGTCAGGCAAACCTTTAGCGAAGAAAATGTGCGCGCCGGTTGGTTGTTTTTACTTTCCAGGTTAATTGTTTATACTCAAGGCATTTTGCGCCGCAAAGCCGGATGGCCTGCTACTGAAGTTTTGGTGTCCGGTAAGGTTCAAGGAATCTTAACCAGCCAAAAAGATCTTGCCTCGCTTTCACATTTGCCAATCACTAAACCTTGTATTTTGCTGCTGGAGCATTTGCAAGGAGATGAGGATATCCCCCAGGGAGTTGTGGGAATCATATCCTTGATTTCGAGAGATCGAATGAGTCATTTTGGAATTCGTGCGCGTGAACAAGGAGTAGTCTGGATTTATATAGAAGAGGAATTAGAATATCAAAAATTAAAATCATATAAAGAAAAGTGGGTCGAGCTTTTAGCCAATGAAGAGCATTTTATCTGTATTCCCATCGAAGGTCCTGATCCTCTTTTTTTGATAAAGCAAAAAGAAAGAAGAAAAATTCAATTACCTAAAGTGAATCCTGCTGATTCATTCACCCTTTTATGCCCGAATCAATACAGCTTTTCAACTGTCGGTCCTAAGGCTTACCAACTAAGGCTTTTGGATGAACGGCTTTCCGGTAAAATTCAGGTGCCCGCTTCTCTCTGTATTCCCTTTGGTGTTTTTGATCTGGTTTTGCGAAATAATCCGAACAAAGCAAAGGATTATCAAACATTAATAACTGAACTAACTGAAATAATTGAAATATCTAAATTAGAAAAAATATCGGGAAATGATCTAAGCAACACATTGAAAGATTTACGCCAATTGATTGAATCCTTTGATATTAAAGAAGATTATCTTTTTATTTTGCAGGAAACCATTCAAAAACGCTTGGGAAAGATGCTCTTTATTTTGCGATCAAGCTCTAATGCTGAAGATTTAGAAGGATACAGCGGCGCAGGATTATATGAATCCTATGCAGGGGTGCCCCCAGCAAAAGTGCCGCGGTTTTTGAAAAAAGTCTGGGCTTCCAAATGGACTGAGCGTGCGGTACGCAATCGCTTCAAGGCCAACATTTCTCATGAATTTGTATATTTGGCCGTGTTGGTGCAGCAACTCATTCCGGCTGATTATGCTTTTGTGGTGCATACTCATAATCCTTTAAATCAAAATCAGAATGAAGTTTATATTGAGGCAGTTCAGGGGTTGGGGGAATCTTTAGTTTCAGGCTCAGAGGGACAAGGGTATAGGTTTATATATGATAGATTCTCAAATCAAATAAAACGAGTGGGCTATGCCAATAAAGGGTATCAGTGGCTGGTGCAGGCTAATGGTATGGTCGAGAAGGTATTAACCGATTATTCTGAGGATATTTTAGCTGCTGAAAAAAATCGTTGGGAATCTTTAATCTTGCAAATAGCCCGGAGTTCACTTTTGATCGAATCTGCCTGGGGAAATAAACCTCAGGATATTGAAGGGGTTATTAAAGGAAAAGAGATTTATATTGTTCAGACCAGACCACAAATGATATAAGAGTTAATATGGCTGATAAATTTTTCCATATTGAAGAAATTCATCCACCCTTGGGCTCATCACACACCTTGTACATGCTTGAGCCTTGTAATGTAATGGTGAGGCTATCCACAAACTATCCGCCTCAAAATCTTGTTGCAGAAATTTGGACTAATACCATAGATAAAATAAGTCCTGATGGTGAGTGGCATAGTGTGCCCATGCACTTAAATTCCCATGCACAGACAAACTCGTTAGAATTTTTTGGGGCTTTTTTACCCACTGATCAGGGAATTTTCGCCTATACCCTGAGGATTGGGATTACTGAAAATCAAAACAAATCCCCTCTTGAGTGGCAATGGGGTGGATCTTATGGACAAAATGGCTCCCTGACTGTATTGCCCCCTTCACCTGAGATGCAATGGACACAGGGACCGCAATATTCAAAGATTGCCCCTGGAGTATTTGTAGGAAATTTCATTGCTGCATCTAAGGCCCATGAGTTAGGATTTCAATCTGTATTAAATATGGCCAAAGAATTAAATATAACCTTTCCCAAAAATGCTGGTATTGAATATAAGAAAATTGGCGTGGATGATGGTGCTCATTATCCGATTTCGCGCAAAAAAATTCTTGAAGCAGTCTCCTGGATTCAGCAGCAAGTTGAAAAGGGACACAAGGTTTGTATTAATTGTCGGGCAGGGATTGGCAGATCAGGTTCAATTGGAATAGCCTATCTTTATGCTTCCTATCCGGAGTGGTCGTATAGTGATGCTCTTGAAGCTGCCTGGGCTAAAAAGCCGGATATCTATCCACATAAGAATTTAGAGCAAATCTTAGAATCTCTTTTCACCCGAAACTGCGAATCTCACCGATGAAGGACCTTTTCAGGTAAATTTTTTTCCTTAGTCGTTATTTTATCTTAAGAAAACCGAAAAGTACCTATCAACAATCTAATAATCTAACTAAAAATAAACATTATGCATTCATAAAAAGTCATTTTTATAAAATTTAGGTCCCATAAATTTAACAAGTTATGTTGTACATATGTCCCCATTTCGAACTTTTTACGAAACCATCAAGCATATATCTTCACCATTTTAATTTTATTTATTTTAAGGAGAGAGAATTTTGTGGCTCGATAATGAAGAAAAGGCATTAAGTAATTTAAAAAAACGTATTAGTCTTTGTTCTCGAGGCATTACCATGCCGGAAAAATCAAATTCTACGCTTCATTTTCAATCTAATGTAGGCTTTGCCGGTCCCCAAGGGACATCCTGTTATGTTGGAAATGCTCCAGGGGATCACAGTAATCAGATCAGTCTGAGCATTTTCCCAAAAGATCATTATCTGGCTCAATATGCGTTATCTACAGAATGGTACGAAAATAATGATCAGGATGAGTCAGGAAAAAAGGAAAAGATATTATGCGTTAAAAATGGTACTTATCTGAAACGCGTGCCCATCAACTGGAAAGGGACTTTGTCTGATGGTCGAAAAAGCAACATATTATCAAAAAAGCGATTTCACGCCTATGGAACATTTTGTATGGGCAATTATTGGTATTGTCGGCATATACAGCAAAATGAAGGGTGTAAATATTGCACCATTAATTTATCAATTGAAAAGCTCAACCTTTCTAAATGGATGCGAGATAAGGATAATCTTAACTATCTAAAATTGGCTGTATCTCAAAATTCTATTCGCTCGGTAACCTTAACCAGCGGGACTTTTGAATCTCCGGAAAGAACAGGCAGAGAACTTTTATCTTTAGCCAGACAGATTCGAGAGGAAACAGGCCTGTCGGTTCATGTTCAAATCGAACCTGTTTTTGATCGAAGCTTATTAAAGGAACTCAGTGAAGTGGCAGATTCTATTGCCATATTTCTCGAATTCTTTGATGAAAATGTTCGCAAAAAAATTTGTCCCGGCAAAGCCCGCGTCAATAGCCAGGAAGATTACCGGAAATGTTGGGAAATGGCTGTTTCTTATTTTGGGTGGGGAAAGGTTGTTACTTCCAATATTATCGGCTTTGATGAAGATTATGATGTTATCTTAAAAGGAGTGGAAAGAGCAGCAAAAATCGGCGTAGTAAGCACAATTCAATGGCTTAGAGTAGGTAATCCAATTTTGGGAAATATGGTACCTTCTTACATTGGCAAGCAGGATGAGGTATTAGAATTACATCAGGAAATGGGGAAAATTTTAGTAGAAAATTCAGTAGACAATATATCCTTTAAAAATTCAGGATGTCTGGGTTGTCTTGGATGTCAAGCTACTCGTGAGGCAGTTAAGTGGGCCAGGATAGCATCGGTGAAAATAAAATCCAAATTATTCAGACAATTATCCAGACCAAATTATGCCCAACCAGGTTTATAATTTAATAAATAACGGCTTTTGAGGAGGAAATATTTTGGCACTCTACAGTGAAAAAAAAGCGCTAAAAAATTTGAAAGACCGTATTATGCTTTTATCTCGAGGCATTACCTTGCCGGATATATCCATACCTGTACGTCATCTTCAATCCTCGCAAGGAGGCCCCGGCCCTATGGGGACGGTTTGCTATATTGGGGACGCACCAGGCAGACGTAATAGTCAAATCAGTCTTACCATTTTTCCAAAAGATCATTATATGGCCCAATATGCATTGCCAACAGAGTGGTGGGGAGAGGGTGAAGAAAATAAAGAGAATGAACAAGAAAACAAGAAAAAAGTTCTTCTAACCGGGGATAATATTTTTATCGAAAAAGTACCAAGCAAATGGCAAGGAACTTTTTCTAACGGACGAAAAGTTTCTTCTATATCAAAAACGAGATTTCATCCATATCGAACTTTTTCTCTGGCACTTTATAGAACATGTCGACATTTTGAACGAAACGAGCAATGCAAGTTTTGCACTATATCGTCATTGAGTAACAAACTTAATTTTCCAATACGTTCGACAAACCAAGAAAATCTTGAGTATCTTAAAATTGCTATGGCCAATAATCCTATCCGTTCGGTAACCATGAGCGGCGGTACTTTCGATTCTCCTGAAAAAACTGCTAGAGAAATGTTATCCTTAGCCAAACTTATAAGGAAAGAAACCAAATTTTTAGTCCATATTCAAACTGAACCCTTTTTTGATAAGGATCTTATGAAAGAATTAAGTGAATATGTCGGCACTATCGGCATATTTCTGGAATCTTTTGATGAAAAAGTCCGGCGGCAAATATGTCCGGGCAAAACCCGCTTTAATTCACCGGAAAATTACCTGAAATGCTGGGAAATGGCTGTTTCCTGTTTTGGCCGGGGAAATGTTTGGAACACCAATATTATAGGTTTTGATGATGATTATGATGTTATTGTAAAAGGAATTGAAAAGGCGGCCAAAGTTGGGGTTATTACTTCAATACTTTTACTCCGTGTAGGCAGCAAGGAGCTCTCTGGAGTCACCCCTTCATATATAGGTAAGGAAGATGAAGTATTGAAATTGCACCAGGAGCTTGGAAAGATTTTGGTAAAATATTCGGTGGATAATACATCTCCTAAGAAAGCCGGTTGTCTTGGCTGTTATGGTTGCAGCGCTACCAAAGAGGTTGTCAAATGGGCCCGGTCTGCTTTGGGAAAAGGGAGATATGAAAATGATTACCCTCCTTTTTTTGCCAGTGCATAGGGTTTTTTTAATTTTTATCTAAACGCTCATGAACGAGTTGTTTACCCCCGAAGATGAAAATTTTGACTTTTTCAGTAAAGTCTATTTTTTAAAATGCGTTTTCATGCTAAAAAGAGTACTTAATCTGCCCTTTATCATCTCGTCTCCCCTTGCCGGTAAACAGCCGGGGAGATGAAATTCTTTTAAAATATTTTCTCACTTTACCTCAAAGACATATTTACAAAAATATCTTATCCTAGGAGCCTGTCCGAGAACTGATCAAAGTTGTCATTTCGAGCACATTCACTTCGTTCAGTGTAAACTCCTCGAGAAATCTTATCGTATTGAAAATAAAAAACTTTTAGATTTTTCCCTTTGGTCGAAATGACAGAAAGAGGCTTTTTCGGACAGCCTCCTAGGCTTGCTTTATGCCTTTCTAGCTATTTGTATTTTATTGCTTAGCTGCATTAAAAGCATATTATTCAGTTTTTATTTTAGAAAAAAATGTTTCCTTAAAAGAGGTTTTTTCGGATGCAAAAATTTATTATTTGAAAATTGTCAGTAAATTGTCAGTAGGGGGATGGGAAAATAGAGTAGACAAGGGCATGTATTTATGAGATAAATACCTCACAAGGATAATTCAATAGTATAGAAATTTATATTTTATTTACGCAGCTTCCCAGCATTTTTTTTAGACAGGATAAACAGGATTGAACAGGATAAAAAAAATCTCGTAAATACTGTTAATCCTGTCTAATTAAATAAATTTATAATCCTTATTTTGTTCCGAAAATAACCATATAACACCTTAAAAAATAACACTTTCATAATTCGTGGTGGCTCTTGTGAGCCTTGGGTGTTTGATTTATATTGCCACACAATACTTGATGCAATCGTAAAAAGTATCATTAAGTTGTCATTTCGAACGAATGTGAGAAATCTTTGTTAGACAATATGCTGAAAAATACAAGATTTCTCCCGGAGTTCACACTGAACGTAGTGAATGTGGTCGAAATGACAGATTTACCAAATCCGGCTTTTTACGAATGTATCAATACTTTATTTTTTAAAAAACAGAAAATATATTCATGGCTATTTTACAGATCCGGGGACAGATTGAACGTATCACCTATGTAAATGAAGAAAATAGCTACACTGTAGCCAAAGTTGTTATGAAAGGAAAGCGTGATTTGGTTACTGTTGTGGGTAACTTTGCTTCCTTGAATCCGGGAGAAGTGGTTAACCTTTTTGGTGAATGGATTAATCATCCAAAATTTGGCCATCAGTTTAAGGTGATTAAATATGAAACAATTACCCCTGCTACTGCTCGAGGCATAGAAAAATATCTCGGTTCTGGATTTATTAAAGGCATAGGTCCGGTAATGGCCAAACGTATGGTTGAAAAATTTGGTGTTGAAACACTTGATATTATTGACACCTCTATTGCAAGGCTTACTGAAGTGTCCGGGATCGGCCAAGCTCGTATTGAAATGATCAGCAAGGCCTGGGTAGATCAAAAAGAAATTCGGGAGGTAATGATTTTCCTCCAGGAATATGGAGTGAGTACCACTTACGCCACCAAGATATATAAACACTATGGTCAGGATTCAATCAAGGTGGTGAAAGATAACCCCTACCGCCTGGCCACTGATATTTTTGGCATTGGCTTTATAACTGCCGACCGAATTGCAGAGAAAATTGGAATCCCGAAAGATTCAATCCTCCGGGGTGAAGCAGGCATATTGTATGTTTTACATAAATTATCAGATGAAGGCCATGTCTATTATCCCTATGAGCAATTAATAGAAAAAGGGAAGGAAGTCCTTAACGTTGAACGAGATCTCATTGTTCAGGCTTTGGCCAAAATAGCCGCTGAAAAAAAGATTTTTTTGGAGGACCTTAACCTTGATCCTGAAAATTTTCAGGAAAATAACAAAGCTGTATATTTGGCTAAATTTCATGTATGCGAAACAGGTATTGCCCGTCGTTTGTTGAATCTTTCCAGAATACCAAAACATCTCAGACCTATAGATATGGATCGAGCTATTCAGTGGGTACAAAAACAGTTGTCTATAACCCTGGCTGAAAAACAAGCTGAGGCGGTCATGGGAGCTATCAAAGAAAAAATAATGATTATAACCGGAGGACCCGGGACCGGAAAGACTACTATTGTTAATTGCATCATTAAGATTTATGAGAAAATCGACAAGAGAGTAATGCTCTGTGCTCCAACCGGTCGGGCAGCCAAACGTCTTACTGAAACTACTAATCACACTGCCAAGACCATACACAGACTGCTGGAATTTCAGCCGAAAGGCGGCTCCTTTAAAAAAAATGAGGATGAACCCTTAAAAACCGACGTACTTATTGTGGATGAAGCATCAATGATAGACACTATTTTAATGCATCATCTTCTAAAAGCGGTCCCCTTATCAGCCACGCTTATTTTGGTCGGGGATATACATCAGCTCCCTTCGGTTGGCGCTGGTAATGTGCTTAAAGACCTTATTGAATCGGGTATTCTCAAAGTGGTTGAACTTAATGAAATATTCAGGCAGGCAAAAAAAAGTCTTATTGTGGTAAATGCCCATAGAATAAATAATGGTCAGATGCCGGTAACTCCGCAAACAGATAAAAATACTCTTATTGATTTCTATTTCATTAAAGAAGAAGCCCCGGAAAAGGTCCTCTCATGCATTACCGACCTCGTGAAGACTAGAATACCGAATCGATTCAGATTTGATCCAATATCAGAGGTTCAGGTTCTAACGCCCATGTATAAAGGTATAATAGGAGCTATCAATCTGAATGCGGAACTTCAGCAAAAACTCAATCACAGTCCACAAGAGGTTATGAGAGGTGGCAGGGTTTTTAAATTAAATGATAAGGTAATGCAAATTCGCAATAATTATGAAAAAGAGGTCTATAATGGTGATATAGGAATGATCTCAGCACTTGATCCGGAAAAACAAGAATTAAGTGTATGCTTTGATGGTCGGCAGGTAAATTACGATTTTTCAGAGCTTGAAGATTTGGTCCTGGCCTATGCAGTTACTATCCATAAATCCCAGGGAAGTGAATACCCTGCTGTTATTATTCCGGTGATGACCCAGCATTACCTTTTGTTGCAGAGAAATTTGCTTTATACGGGAGTGACCAGGGCAAAAAAATTGGTGGTCCTTATTGGTACAAAAAAGGCCTTAGCCATAGCCATTAAAAATGATAAGGTAAAAAAAAGATATACCAGGCTGGCCGACAGATTAACAATGGAGTCAGTTACTTCTTCCTGCTATTATTTTAGGTAATAGTTCATTTAAGTTATTAATTTCATAAGGCTTGATGATAACAGCACTGTAGCCGAGATGTTTAAAATCAGACATTATGGTTTCATCGGAACAGTCAGTCGAGGCTATTACTTTCATCTTTGGATCTATTTCATGTAATTTTAGAATTGCTTCTTTCCCTTCCCCATTGAATAAAATATCTAAAATAACAACATTAAAAGGCTGGTTTAGTTCCTTTGATTTTTTGTAGATGTCAATGGCTTCAATACTGTCTCTGGCAACCTCAACTTGATATCCAATATAGCTCAACATTTCTTTAGCCACATCTCTGGTGATTAACTCATGGTTTACCAGAAGAATTTTCCCTTGGCCGTTATGCTTCGCCTTTTTTTGAGCGATATCCAGTTCAGGCAGGCTAATTTCCCCATCCTTGGCCATAGCGATTTGTTCATCAGATGCAGGAAGATAAAGACAGAAGGTTGTGCCGACTCCCTCCTCTGATTCTATCCCAATATACCCATTATGTTTTTCAATAATAAAATATGAGATGGTCAGCCCTAAACCACTTCCTTTTTGTTTTGTAGTAAAGTAAGGATCAAATATCTTATTAAGATGTTCTTGGGGTATGCCGACCCCTTGATCTTTTATCAAAAGATTAATATATTTTCCCTCTTCCAAAGACAGGTTGTTTTCCGGTTCGATACATACATTTGTTGCCTTTATTGTAACAATGCCGCCCTCAGGCATGGCTTGATCAGCATTAATTAACAAATTATAGATAACTTGATTGATCTGGGTTTCATCAATTTCAGCCGACCAAAGATCATTGGTGAGATTGAATTCGCATTTTACCTTGGAGTGTGCAAAAACAAAGTCGGCTGAATCCTTTAATAAGCCGGATATGAACGTGGGTTTTTTTAGCAGTATTCCGCCCTTGGAAAGGGTAACTAACTGTTTCGTTAAATTTTTAGCGCGGTGACTGGCTTTTTCTGCCTCAGTTAATATTTTAAAAGCCTCATTATTAGAATCTATATACAGTAATTTGGTGAGAGAAATATTACCAAGAATAGCTGTTAAGATATTGTTAAAATCATGGGCAATACCGCCGGCAAGAACTCCAACAGATTCAAGCCTCCGTGCCTTTTGTATTTCTTCCCCCATTTTTTTTCGCTCGTTTATATCGCGGGCAATTACCATAACAGCCGGTTTCCCCTTATATTGAATGGTCCCGGACGATGATTCTATATCTTTTAGGGTACCATCTTTGCACTGAATCTTCATTTCATAGACGGAGGGGATATTTTTGCCTGCCAAACGAAGTTCATACCTTTGAGCGGCTAGTTCTTTATATTCAGTCTCAATGATATCTACTGGGTTTTCGATATAAGGAATCTTTCTGAGTTTACTAAGCCTTTATATACGTAGGGTTAGAGGGTATGGAGCGGCTTAAATAACTCCAATAAAATCAACTAGTTACAGCGCGGCAAATTTCTGTAACTTGTTGATTTT
>DAOURK010000136.1 GCA_030625085.1 Pseudomonadota bacterium | reverse complement strand
GGCGTTCTTTACGATATCTGGGGTTCTGATGGCGAACTTTTTGCCGTGGGCGGAGAAATTTCCGGGGATGAGGACTTTGGCTGGGATTTTATTGGAGGACAAATCTTTCATAGCATCGATGGAATTAATTGGCAGATCATGAGCAATGATTTTGATGGTTTTTTCCATGGAGTCTGGGGGAGTTCTCCTCAAAATGTTTTTGCTATTGGAAACAGTCTTGATAGCTTTTATGGAACTATTTACCGGTTTAATGGAAATATATGGGAACAGATGGGAGGACCCTTTGATGATATGGAATTAACTGATATCTGGGGGTATGATGCAGATAACATTTTTGTAGTAGGGTGGGATTGGGATGAAACCCAAAAAGGGATTATCCTCTATTACGACGGCGCTGCCTGGACCATTATGAATCACAATATTTATGACGATTTTTACAGGGTCTGGGGAATTTCTCCGGATGATGTTTTTGTTGCAGGAGCAAGTGGGATTTATCATTATAATGGACAAACATGGTCCCAATCTCTCAGTGGCGGATATTTTGATGATGTCTGGGGGACCTCCCCCACTGATGTATTTGCCATCGGAGACGACGGCATTCTTCACTACAATGGCGCAGAGTGGCAAGATACTGGTTTTATTCCTGTGAGTGGCGTTTTTTTATTTGGAATAGGAGGCACATCTTCTGATGATGTCTATATAGTAGGCGATTATGGAAGAATTTATCACTATGAGTATCTTATCAATTATCAACCAGTAATTGAGCTTATAGGCAATAAGGAAGTTAACGAAGGAGAGCTTCTGCAATTTACCATAACCGCTACTGATCCTGATGAGGATATCTTGATTTACTCAGCCAGTGATTTACCAAGTGAAGCAAGCTTTGATCCAAATACACAGGGATTTAGCTGGAAACCAAATTTTAGTCGGGCTGGAAATTATGAAGTAATCTTTACAGTGAGTGATAATGGGACACCTCCAATGAGTGACTCAAAAACTATTACTATCACTGTGCATAATGTGGAACGGCCATCGACTCTTTGGCCTCTGCCACAGCTATATGGCGGGTGGCATCAACAGCAATGTTTATGGTATTGGGATTTCACAGGATATCAACAGCAGCAACTCTGGAAAGTCCAAGAATCTTGGAAACAGCCAATGCCCCAATTGGAACAATTTTGGCCTACCTTATCCCTGCTCTGGCACCAGCAACAACAGCAAATGGTACAACAATTTGATTGGCAAGCATATAAGGAATCTATATCACAGCTACAACTTTTACAACAACCACAATACCAGTATTGGGATTTTACGGGTTATCAGCAACAGCAATGGGATTTGAAGCACTGGCCAACGCACCCATTAGATTTCACAGATTATCAAAATCAATTTTCATTTTTAGATTTACAAAAGCAGCAGCAATTTCTTAATTTACATCGATAGGCTTGGGCCAAATCTCAATATTTCAATTTCCAAACAGCAACAAAATATTGATTTGGCGCATTACTATTAAGGGAATAAGTTATTGATTCTTTATTTAGTTTAATAAAAATCAACACACCTCATCGTTAAATGATGGGAAAATACGAATGAGCAATGACCACCTTGAACACCAAATAGAATTTATCCTCGAAATGGATAAATTAAAATCTGTTTTTCGCCGCTCTTACGTTTCAGGAACTGATCGAAAAGAAAACGATGCTGAACATAGTTGGCATGTTGCCATAATGACTCTCGTTCTTTGTGATCATGCAAATACTAAGATTGATATCCTTCGAGTGCTAAAAATGCTTCTGATTCATGATATTGTTGAAATAGATGCAGGCGATACATTTTCTATGATGATAAAGGAGCCGCTGATAAATCTGAACGTGAAAGAACTGCGGCAAAGAGGCTTTTCGGTTTATTGCCCAAAAATCAAGAAAAAGAATTTAAAGATATTTGGGAAGAATTCGAAGAGGGACGAACCTCTGAGGCTTTATTTGCAAAATCACTGGACCGTTTGATGCCATTACTCCATAACTTTTATTCTAAAGGTAAGGCATGGAAAGAGCATGGGATTGTGCAAGATCAAGTTCTAAACAAAAATAAGCATATAGCTGAAGGATCAAAGGAACTCTGGGAATTTGCCAGTTCACTTATCAACAAGGCTGTAGAGAAAGGCTATTTGGCCAAATAAAAAAATCATCTAACAATTGCATTAATCTGCTCTGTGCCCCGAGGCCAAAAACCATCGCTGGACACCCTGCAGGTTTGTTCTGGTTATATGAAAAAATAAATTTACTTGCAGGCAGAGCATGGCCGGTATACTATGGCCCTGCACACAGATATAGGAACGATATATGCATATGAGCGTAATCGAGGATTTGTGTTATATGGTGAGAATAAAGATACCTGTTTGTAGGAGGAACAAGAAATGAGTGTAATAGATACATTGGCTAAAGAACTTCACATGGAACCTAAAGAATTATTAAAAGAGAGTCTTAAGACTTATCTGGAAAAAAAGCTTTCAAAAGTTGAAGCTGATATTTTTCTCTTGACTAAGAAATATGGCATTAAGGATGTCTTTGAATTTGATTCAAAAGTAAAAGAGGGATTTCTCAAGGAAAAAGATGCTTATGATGATTACTTTATTTTGGACAACCTTGAAGCAGAACGAGAATTGATAAAAAAACATATAAAGAAACTATAATGTCAATCATCGAACAGATAAAAAGGATAGCTAAAGTCGAGTTTGCGGGTATTGTCAAATATACCTATTTTATTGAATATAAATTAAGAATTATTCTTATTAACGATAGCTTTATTGATGTATATATATCTCAAAGGTTGTCGAATAAATTTGGTTTTCACTGGGAATGTATAGATGGTGCAGGCACCTTTTATCGATATGATAATTTTCCTGATAAAAATTGGCAATCAGTAGCCACTTTTCCACATCATTTCCATAATGGTTCCCAGGAGGCTGTAGAGGCTTCACCTTTTTCATTAATACCGATTGATGGGTTCAGGGATTTCATGAAATTTGTAAAGAAGAATTTAAAATAGCCCCTTAAAAAGTAACAACTTGATAACATAAGCGCATTTAAACCCTTCATTAGCCCCTCAACATTTAATGCCTTTAATATCTGCCGGCGGCAGGCTTGGGGCATTTTCAAATATTAGCGATAGCAGGTAAAGTCAAAAAAAATCGCTCACTGACTATTTGAAAGGCATTTCATTTAATTCCCTACCCCCCAAAAAAAAGATAACCACAAACTGACAGATCTGCCATTTCCTGCCCCCACCCATTTTGGAGCCATATGTTAATAATACTAATTATAGGTGTCTAATTCATGCTTTTTTTACTTGCTTTTTTCTCTATTTTTTATACAATTTACTTAGATATATGCACTATTTATATTAAATATTTATTACTAATAAAGGTTATTTAATATCAAATATTTAGAAGGAGACCATAGATATGAAATATAATAAACTATTTCTTGCTATAAGTATTATTTTTTGTATTGTTGCCCTGCTTACCGGATGTGGTGACAACGACAAACAGGAAATTGATCTCACCACATCAACCCTAAATGGTGTAGCCTCAAAAGGGCCAATAAAAAGCGCGAGTGTTAAGGTATATGCTCTTGAGGCTGATGGGGCAAAAGGGGCCTTGCTTGGCACGGCTACAACCGGAGTCGACGGATCATACTCTGTAGATCTTGGATCATATACAGGGGACGTAGTGGTAGAGGTTAGCGGAGGGACTTACACAGATGAGGCCACTGGCGCAACTGATACACCGAATACTCTTCTGAGGGCTGCGCTCTCCGGTGTATCCGGAACAGTTTCCATAGCTGTTACACCCTTGACAGAAATAGCGGTTCAATATGCAGAAGACCCAAATACTGAAACATCTATTGATGCAGCCAATTCACTTGTTTCCAGTATGGTAGGAGTAAATATTATAGATACTTCACCTGTTGACGTTACTTCTGTTACAGAAAGCGCCAGGGCGACTTCAAATCAATTAACTTATGGTCTTATGCTGGCCACCATGTCACAAATGATGGCTGACGGCAATACCCCCGACATCCCCGCATTAATAAGAAATATTACAAACGACCTTATAGACGATCAGAAACTCGACGATACTGGTCAGGACCTGGCTGACGCAATGAATAATTTTTTTGCTAACGAAACAAATGAATCAGGAATAAATGACTCTGCTCAAACTCCCTTAGATGACGCTATCAATTATATCACCGAAAATGCAATTACACCGCCTGATGAAAATATTTCTGATTTGAATAATGCCAAAGCCCTGATAAATGAATTCAGGAATACCATACTCTCCATTTATAACTACCAGGGGGTTGGCATGTCGGGCATTGTAGAGACACCATTTGCCAACTTGTATAACGAGCTCACCACAAAAATTGAACCCGAACTTATTAGTACTGTTGATAGAATCGGATGGATTATTGAATCAGTGAATACTATGGAAAATGAAACCAATCAAATCTTCACCTCCAATAACTACGAATTGGAAATAACCTTAGACCCAAATACTTACCAGGCAAGTTTTACTATTTCTGACACTGACACTGACACTGAAATTGATTCCGGAACAATTGCCATCGATGATCCCAATCTACCACTTTTGGGAAGTATAGATGCCGTCATGAAGACCGAAAATGGGGAAATGACTGCCGAGCTGAATTACCTTGCTGCTTTCAGTGATAATGTATTGACCGGTATATCCCTTACGGGTTCACTTGTGGACCCGAATTATTTTTCAATAAACTTCATTGAGGGCGGAAGAGGACTGTATGTGGACATAACCCAACACCCGGCAGCGCCGGAGGAGGAGAATGGCGAACTGGAGCAAATGCTCAAGACCAGCTATCCGACAAAAATCTACCTTGCCGGCAATATTACTACAACCACTGCTCGAATGGAGGGAGAATTTGACATACCTTCCATTGTATGGGCGGAAAATAGTGCATGTGGTGATAATGAAGGACAACCAAGGCCGACAACGGCTACTTTTGAAGGTTCCTTTGAGGAGTTGAAAAATAATGTGCTTACGGGTGTAAAGTTCATCGGCACCATAACAGGCACCTGGAGCAATGCGGCCACCTATGATGAATGCGATCCAAACACGGCTAACATTCCCCAATGGCAAGCTTCCTTTGATGGAAAAATTGAAGCCCCGCTAAGGCCTACCATTACGACCTTTCTCAGGGTAACCCGGAATGAATACAGGAAAGCTGCTTTAGAATTCAATTATCGCCGGACAACACCGACCAATGAAATAGTTTCCCTATCAGGCACCGGGACCTTTGATGAAACTTCAGGAGACCGAATCATATCCGCAACTTTGACCAATCAGAATGGACTGAAGGTATCCTTCAGTATTGATGAGTCTAAATCGGACGATGAAAAATTTTCAGGTGACATAAAAACAGCCGGTAATATTAAGATGGCTGATATTTACACCATCGAGGATGTACCCATGGTGAAATACATTGATGATTACCTTGAGTCAATCATCTAACTATCTAAAATTCAATCATCTTAAGATGCATATGCTGCTCAGGAAATCAGTCAACAAAAGGAGAGGCCGGGGGGCCTCCCCTTTTTTATTGTTAAAAAACCATTATACGGCAATACTCATATCTTTACTGCTGATATGCTCTCTTTGGTATGGTCGTATTCCCTTGGCCTCGGCCCAAAGTCCAATGTGCGGTTTTAATCCGGCCAGGCTTTCCGAGAGTGCCGACGGCGCTTTCCTTGAAACAAATTCCTTTGCTGCAGATAATGCCCTTCCCCTTCAAGCCATATTCTGTGACCAATGGGATGGGCCCTTCAACCCTAAAGGAACAAATAGGCTTGATACTTTCTGGAAGGTAGATTCCGGACTTATCTATCGAGGCTGGAGGTTTTCCGGGTTCTATCGGGGTGAATTGTATCTAAAAACCAACCAAGATACCTTACAGATACTGCACACCATAAACCTGAAACAAAATTTAGCCGTGGGAAAAGAATTTGCCATAGATCTTCAAACCACGGGATTCTCAGCCGGCGGCTTTGAAATAGCAAAAGGGATTAAACTAAACAATATCATCAATGGATTATCCATAGGCTTTACGGCACGATATCTCAGCGGAGAAAAAATCCAGGAGGGCACCATAAAAGGTGAGCTCACCCCAACAGGTCCAAAGAGTTATGACTTTGCTCTTCTTATTGATTATATCTACGATAAAAACCTTCTCTATACAAGGCGAGATACCATCACCGGTTCAGGCAACGGATACAGCTTTGATTTAGGATTGCTCTATGCCTTTGGCCAAACATGGGAAGCAGAGGTCCTCTTAAGAGACATAGGGGGAAGGATCTTATGGAAGGACATCCCCTACACCACGGCCGAGGCCATATCCAACGTCATAGAATATGACGATGACGGCTATCAAATATACCGGCCAACCATCTGCGGCTACGAAAGCTATAAAGATTTTACCCAGAAAATACCCATGAAAACCGATATCATTTTTTCTTACCGGAAGGGGCCTTTTACTTTAATCCCTCTGGTAAACTTTATGAAAAGCAGACCTCTTTATTGGATGAATCTGTATTATACTGCCGCCAATGGCCTTTCTTTTTATACAGGATATAACATCAACTACAGGGCTTTTTCCCTGGGCGCATCATACAAAAAAGTATTGCTGGGCATCTCGGCTAGCAGTATCAATTTAAACAGGGCCGCAGCTCTCGGCGTAAAGCTATCCGCCAGGTATGAATGGTGATAAAAAATTCCGGAGGAATTAGATGCCTCAGGGGTTTTCCCACCTCCCGCTACATTGTTCAAAAAGCAATTATTCAGCTTTTTGTACTCCTAGTCGGTTACTAGCAATAATATAAAAATAAAAAAATAACTAGACTATTGAAGATATTTGATCTAAAATCGTAAATTATAAAATGTGTGTTTTAGGAAAATACGAATAATGAGAAAAAAAACAATCTATATTACCGAACTCGACATGAAGCGATTGGAAGAGTTGGTCCAATTTGCCTCCAAGTCTGATAAACGGAAAGAAGAATATCTCAGGGAATTGGAAGAAGAGTTAGATAGAGCTAAAGTGGTCCCTTCAGAGAAAATTCCCAAAAATGTAATTACTATGAATTCTAAAGTTCGTATTAAAGATTTAGATTCAGAGGAAGAGATGATATATTCATTAGTCTTTCCTCATAGCGCAGATATTAATCAAAACAGAATTTCGATCTTAGCCCCAATCGGAACTGCATTAATTGGATATAAAGTCGGTAATATTATTGAATGGAAAGTTCCAGGAGGGGTGAGAAAGTTAAAAGTTGAAGAAATTCTGTACCAACCCGAAGCATCCGGGAATTTTGATCAATAGCCCTCCTTTTTTCTATCCGCTTTACCCTCCTTATAGGCGGCTTGGTAATATCTTTTTTCTTCTTCAGGCAATACTTCACCATATTACGTCAAAGTTATACCTTGACTTTGCTCAACGTAAATGCTATAAAATCCGCTGATTATGAGATAAATCTTTTTATCGCCTGGTTAAAAATACAGCTATAGATTTTCAGATATTAAATTTCATACTGTAGCGCAGGGCTTCAGCCCTGCGCTACTTTTGTCTAAATATCGATTATGAAATTATTTTTGTGAAAATCTATATCTGAGGTCACCGGGTTTCAGGAAAGGATAATAAAAAATGAAAAAAAGGATTATTTGTTTTGTAATTATTTTTGCTGGTTTCTTATCACTATTAAGTTGCCGGGAAAACAGAGATGAACCTGTTCTTAATACTCATGAAAGTGCAATTAAAAAAAATGCAGATTCTCTTCATCCTTCGGATATCTCTGCTTTACCAGGCAAAAAGGAGGATTCTATGGTTGCAAGTGTCAATGACACAGTCATTACCCAATTGGAAATAGATAAAGAAGTGCAAATCCTTATGCGGGAATATAAAGAGAAGGTTGCGCCAAATCAAATAGAGCAGTTAAAACCCATGCTGCAGAAACAGGCCTTGGACAATTTGATAAACAAAACACTCCTTTTGCAAAAAGCAGAAAATGAGGGGATTGAGCTGGCAGAAAAAGTCATCGATGATAAATATAAGGAAATTGCCAAAGTCTTTCCTGACTCAGAAGCATTTGATAAAAAATTGGTATCTATGGGACTCACTGAAGAGCTATTACGTCAGGATATAAGGCAAAATTTAAAAATTGAAACCTTGCTGGAAACAATCACAGCTTCTTTAGAGAAAACTACTGATGAAGCAGTTGAGACGTTTTATGCCAAAAATCCTGAAAAATTTCAGACGGGGGAGCAAGTGCGTACAAGTCATATCTTGATATCGACCAAACCGGAGGAAAGCGAGGATGTTCGAGCACAAAAACGCCTGAACATAGCCAAATTAAAAGGGGAAATAACTAATGGGGCTAATTTTGCTGAAGCGGCAAGTAATCATTCCGATTGCCCCAGCAAATCAAACGGCGGTGACTTGGGATTTTTCGAAAAAGGGAAGATGGTCCCGGCCTTTGAGGAGGCAGCCTTTCAATTGAAAGTTGGAGAGGTAAGTGATATTGTTGAGACTCAGTTTGGGTATCATTTAATAATGGTCACTGAACATAAAGATAAAAATACAATTCCCCTGGAAGAGCTTAAAGATAAAATAAAAACTCATTTGGATAATCAAAAAAAAGGGAAGGTTGTTAACGATTACCTGAATAAACTGCGCAGCAGCGCCACAATAAAACGGGGCGAATAAATATTTTCAATTTCTTCCAAAGATAAAATATGTCCTTTTGGCGCAACGTAAAAGGTTCGTGATTTCCGAAAAAGGCCATTGGCAGGTAAAAAAAACTCCTGACCCGCCATTTAATAATCCGGAAAACAAAAATGCCAAAAAACTTAACCGGAACAATGGCTTGATTTTATTTGATCCTTTTTTACTAAATTTATTATAAAAAGAATCGGGTAATAATTTGATAATTAAGGGTTTGGTGCTTTTTGATCAAATAAAATTTTACGGGCCAGGAGTTCTGAACTTTTCACTGATTTCGTATTTATAATATTTGTTGTAATCTTCTATTTTTATTTAAGAGCAATTAATATGCCAAAAGGGGTGTACGTGCCAAAATCTTATTCAATCGCATACTTACCTAAAATAGCCATCAATTAAGAAAAAATAGTGAAACAAAATTTAGTAACTGTTAACAACAAAAGTTGCTAAAGTGATAATTCGAATAACTAAAAAGAGAAACATTCAGACACACGAACCCCTTACTGCGTGGTTTGTGGGTTATCTCCTTAATATTTATTGGACGACTAATTTTCTACATCCAGGCTTTCATGTTTCTTTCATACTATTTTTGAAATAATCTTTTTGCTCACTTATTGCTTCATTGCCGGCAAAATTATGGTAACAGTTGTACCCAACCCCAGGGTTGATTGAATGTCGAGTGTACCGCAAAATTCTTCAACAATTGACTTTGAGATGGACAATCCCAGACCGGTCCCTTTGTCCGGGCCCTTAGTCGTGAAGAAAGGATCAAATATTTTTGTCGCCAACTCCTTGGGAAAGCCCACCCCATAGTCAATTACTTCTATCTTAACCAGACAATCCTGGCCCTTTGTTTCTTTTAAAGTGCGCACAATGATCTGTGGAGAGTCCTTTGTCCCATTCTTTATCCGTTCCATAACTGCATCTCGAGAATTATTTATTAAATTCAAAATGACTTCTTCCAGTGAAAAGGGATTAGCCAATACAGGGGGCAAACCCTCGGCGAACTCACAATGTAAAATAAGACCCCTGAATCGTAATTGGGCCTCTATAAGCTGCATACTCGATTGGATTACCTCATTCACCTTTACAGGAATAAGATTAGAATCATCAGCTCCTCTGGCAAATTTACGAGCATGTTCTATAACATGGGTCATTCTGTCAGTTTGCTTAATAATTAGCTGAATTTTTTCTCGGATGGTGTCATTGGAAATATTCCATCCCCTGTCAAAGCCAATAAGAATATGTTCTGCCAATCCGCGAACACCTAAAAGGGGCTGATTCAGCTCATGGGCCATCCCTGTTGCCATCTCCCCCAAAGAGCGCAAGCGGTCAGATAAAATAGCCCGCGCCCTTTGTTCCTCTAGTTGTCGCTCAGCATTTTTCCTTGCCTTTTCCATCCGAATGCGGTCAGTTATATCAATGCCCAACTCCAGCACTTTCAGGGAACTATCTATGTCAATAAACAAACTATCATACATCTCATAAATCCTGCCCTTTGAGGTGACCAATTGCCATTTCTTGGTTTCTTTTTTATCCGAGTCACGGGAAGAAAGCTTACAATCCTCACAAGGCCCTTTATATCCATGGAGTATCTCATAACACTGTCTCCCTTCAGGATCGCCAAAAATCTCCCGAAATTTGCGGTTGGCAAAGGGTATGGAATAATCAGATGATTGAAGGCAAACCAAGGCAGGGAGGACATCAAGCACAAAGAACAGTCTTTGTCTATCCGCTTTTATGAGCTCACTTTGGCGCAAGGCTTCCTCCGCTTGCTTACGCCTGGTTATGTCACGAATTGATTCAATAACCCCTATAATTTCGCCTCTCCTTTTGAGGGGGGTGGCAATAAGTTCAACCGGTATCTTCCTGCCATCATTACTTTCCTTTATGGTCTCAACCTCAACTATCTCTTCGCCCCTTAAGATGCGTTTAAGAGTACAATCCTCTGTGCGACACAACTCACTTGAAAAATGTTCATGACATTTTGCCTCTTTAATAGAAGCGGCTGAAAGACCAGTGATTTTCTCCATTTGCTTATTAATTTGCAGCATATTAAAATCCATATCTATAACACACATAGCATCTCCGGAACCATGCAAGATGGTTGAGATACGTTCCTGAGTATCAACTAATTTGTCAACCATGTCATTAAAAGAGTCGGCCAATTCAGCAATTTCATCATTTGTCTCCACATTTGCTCTTATTGATAAATCGCCCTGCTTTATCTTTCGTGTGGCCAGGATCAGTTTACCTATAGGTCGATTAATACTTTCAATAAGAAAATAACTGAGTATAATTCCAAGAAATACGGCAACGAGCCCGAATATTATTAATAAAGTTAACACATTCATAAGGATTATATGAATTCGTTTCATCGCCTTATCCGACAATTCCGATAATACGTCTGTTTCTTTTTTTAGCTCATTTTGCAATTCCCTGATAAAAATATCCACCTTTTCCATATAAGAACCAGCCCTTTGATTAGGAATTGGGCACTGAAGGCTAAAAATATTCAAAAGCTTTTTTCTAAGCAGGGGCAATTTTTCTTCAATTATCAAAAGCTGCTCTTCCGCCCTTGCTATTACTTTGTTAAACTGCGTGGCCTTTTCCCCTTTATGATTGATAATTAAGCTCTTAAGCTCTCCCTTTTTATCAAGTATTTTTTTATAATCAGCAAGAAATATCTCTTTTTCATCCTGGTTTCCATGTATTAAATAATCGTGTGGCCCCATCAGCGCCTGCTCAAATAAAATTCTTAATTCATTAAAGCTGTCATGGATTTTAACAGCAATCTCTGCTTGCTCTTTAGAAATTTGCACTTGATAAAGCCCCCATATGCCCGTTATTAAACAGCTAATAATTAACGAGACCAAGGCTATAGCAAAAATTATTACTTTCTTTTTTAAGGTTAAATCAATCATCTTTCACTCAGCTTTTTTTAAATTCTACAGATCATCATGTGTGCAAGAAAAAGGCCGGAAATAAATTTTTACGCTGTCAATCTGTCATTTTTAAAAAATTTTCAAAAATGCGTGTTGCGTCAGGATGGCATTAAATATGCTCATATAAAAAACTGACTGCTGAAATTCTCAAACTCATTAAAAGCATTTTCTCTTTTAATCTCTACTTTCTATTTCAATAGTAGCCTTTATAAGTGACTAAGATAATTATTCATCAAGGATCCCACTATTTAGCAGTTGTTAAAATTTGTTGTTAATTGTTACTAAAATCATTATTAATTTTTAATCCAGTTTACGCAAAAGGAGGCCCATATATGTTATTTAAATTTTTTTTCAAGGGGGAGAAAAACACTTTTTATCAAACCTTCATCATGTGCTTAACAGCAAAAGTTTTTGAAAGGAGAAAATTATTATGAATAAACGAAAAATTTTATCCATGAGCATCATTATTTTATTCATTATCTTAATGGTAAAGATCCCCTCCGGTAATGCCGCTGGTATAGATTGGTGGCCCTTGCCGCCTTATAATACCCTTTGGCCCTTATGGTCGCCTCTTCTATCTCCGCCTAATGCGCTGGGAATTCCAGTACCTATAGTCAGCAGATTAACTCCTGATACAGTTCTTCCCGTCCAACCAGGCTTAACCTGGGACCCAAATCTTGATTATCCATGGCTTCTTTATAACACGCCCTTAGGTATGGTATATTACGACCCGATATTTGGTATTGATTTATGGCCTCCAAATTATCTCTTGAGTCCTTGGGGAGTTCCTTTGCCCATTGACTTATCTTTAATTACCGGCTGGAGTACCTTAAAGCCGACAAGTACGTCATGGCTTACCACTACCATTCCTGTGGCCAATAATGCTTATTATTCTTCTTATCCCCAATTTGCTCCCTTGTTAACAACAGGGTCTATTCTGGGTTTAATTCTGGCTCCATAACAACAATACATATGCTAATTTATACTTCACAACTTCACAAGGATCTATTGTTGGTTTGATTCTGGCTCCATAACAACCGCCATAGCAATCATAGAAAAAATTTTTACTTTTATTTTTCATTTTTCACTTTTAACTATCTATAGTTTAAGGAAATTATAACAATGAAAACCACTTATTTAAAATTAAAGACATTACAAAAGACCATAATTATTTTTGCTATCATTTTCGGATTAGGGTTAACTGCTTTTATCCCGATGAGTAACGCTCAGATCCCATTTTATCCCCCTTTCCAATATAATTTATTTAATTATGGATATTTTCCCTTAGTCAATCCACTGTTTTATACTTATCAAACCAGGAATGCGGCCCTTTTGTTGGGTGGGACTCCCGGTATTCCGACCCCGGGAGGCAATGTTATTCGGAGTTGCCGGCTAAAATGCCATTGTAAAATACAATAAAAACAACATGTTAAAATTATACAGTTTGCAAAAAGCACGCTAAATCCATACACCAGCTCGAAAAAAAATAGGGTGGCGTATGGAATCTGT
>DAOURK010000045.1 GCA_030625085.1 Pseudomonadota bacterium | reverse complement strand
GACGATTTTCTCTTTATTATCAAAAGTAACTGACGATATCAGATTTTGATAACAAGATCATAAAAATTTAATTTTATGGAAACGAGCAAATTATTTGCGATTGATATTAGCTCAAAAAGCCTAATTTACTGAGTTTTGGTCTTAAGGGATTCCAACTCCGCATTCTAAATAGTAGCCAAAAAATTGGAATATTTTGTTAATATTATTGGATACACTTGGTATAAAACAATTTATTTTTTTTATTAAAGGGATCTGAAAAGCTATTATAAGGGTGGAAGGTGCCTGGCAGTTAAATAAGACGAATATAATCTAAATATAAAACAAATTTTTTGGGAGGATGCGACATAAAGATTAAAAATCTATAGATATTTTTTACATCAAGAATTCTCTGAGTACCTAACGTAATAAGGGAATCTAAAGGAATATTCATATTATTAAAGCCGGGCTTCAGGATAAAACTTTTATTATATCTGTCCCTATGAGATGCTATGTTTTCTTTTGGGCCTTCTCGATCTTGGCCCATGTATCACGTAAGGACAGCGTCCGATTGAATACCAAGTTTTCAGAGGAAAAATCAACGGAGTCAGCGCAAAAATATCCCTGCCTCAAAAACTGATAGCAACTTCCCGACGCCGCATTTGCCAGACTTGGTTCAACGCGGCACGAGGTCAAGGTTTCCAGGGAGTTTGAGTTTATATAAGCTTTATCATCAGAGCCAACCTTTTCATCCGATGATTCCGATTTTACAAACAGATAATCGTAAATGCGGACTTGGGCTAAAAGCGAATGAGCAGCCGAAACCCAATGAGAGGTTCCCCTGACCTTGCGGCCGTCTTGAGACCAACCCCCTCTTGTTTCAGGATCGTAGGTACAATGCAGTTCAATCACCTGTCCGGTTTGCTCATCCTTAACAACCCGCACACATTTAATATAATAAGCATGTTTCAGGCGTATTTCACGCCCAGGGGCCAAACGAAAAAACTTTTTCGGCGGGTCCTCGCGAAAATCATCTTGTTCAATATAAAGCACACGTGAAAAAGGAATTTTTCGTATTCCCATATCAGGGTCTTCCGGATTATTCTCAGCAACCAACTCTTCAACCTGATCTTCAGGATAGTTGTCAATAACCACCCGAAGTGGGCGTAACACGGCCATAACACGTGGCGCTCGTATATTGAGATCTTCACGCACATAGTGTTCAAGTAAGGCAATATCAACTATGCTATCCCTCTTGGCCACACCAATACGCTCACAAAAATTGCGAATGGCCTCCGGAGTGTAGCCGCGTCTTCGCAAACCTGATAAGGTGGGCATCCGAGGATCATCCCATCCATTGACCTGCTTTTGTTCTACCAATTCCAGCAGCTTGCGCTTACTCAAGACAGTGTGACTGAGATTGAGGCGAGCGAACTCGATCTGTTGCGGATGACAATCAACCTTCAGTTGATCGAGAAACCAGTCATACAAGGGGCGATTATTTTCAAATTCCAGAGTACAAATAGAATGGGTTATCCCCTCAATAGAATCGGAAAGGCAATGAGCAAAGTCATACATTGGATAAATACACCATGTATTTCCTGTCCGGTGATGTTCTGCACAGCGAATGCGATAGATGGTCGGATCTCGCATATTTAAATTTGGAGAAGCCATATCAATTTTTGCTCGAAGAACATGCAAACCATCCTCAAACTTGCCGGCACGCATACCCTCAAACAAAGCCAGATTCTCTTCGATTGGCCGATTTCGATATGGACTGTTCTTTCCCGGCTCGGTCAAGGTGCCGCGGTATTCTCTGGTTTCCTGGTCGCTCAAGCTGCATACATAAGCCTTGCCAATTTTAATTAACTGTAAAGCATACTGGTAAAGCTTCTCAAAATAATCAGAAGTATAAAAAAGCCGATCCCCCCAGTCAAATCCAAGCCACCGAATGTCAGTTTTGATCGAGTCCACATACTCTACTTCCTCCTTGCACGGATTGGTATCATCGAATCGAAGATTACAAATACCGCCTTTATGTTCCGAGGCAATGCCAAAATTAAGGCAAATGGACTTGGCGTGTCCAATATGAAGATATCCATTTGGCTCCGGTGGAAACCTGGTCACGACTCGACCATTATTCTTATTTGTCTTCAAGTCTTCGGCGATAATGTTTCGGATAAAATCTACAGAGGGAGAAGCCTCGGATGCGGTCATATTCATCGCTCCCTTCTTGTTTTTGGGGGACTTGTTACTCACTGGTCTTGTCATAGTTTCTTACCTTAATTTTGATAATGGCTCATAATTTTTAATTAAATCTTTTTCGTATATAGTGCCTGAACGAAAATCCTTATTTTTATCATTTCGATTGAGTTTTGCGAATTTTAACACATTATATTAATCCATACCAGACTAATCAGTAATTTTACAGCAATTCTCATTTCACCTTTTTTTAATGTAGCGTAAGGCTTTAGCCCTTGTATGGTGAAAGTAGGAGTAGCGCAGGGCTTTAGCCCTGCCAAAAAATCGGGAGGTGGGATGGCTGACAATCGGCCGTGGGCTCAAGAGATTCTTATTTCATTTTCCATAAACAGTTTCAACCCAGCTAAATCGGTAAATAAATAGGATTTTATCCCTAACCCTTCTGCAGCCTCTACATTGTCTTTTAAATCATCGATAAATAATGCATCCTGGTAATTAATTCCAAATTCCCGACACAGTTTACTATAAAATTCCGGGGACGGCTTGGCTATCTTTAACCTGAAAGACAAACCAAAGCCGTTAAACAAAGAAAACCAGGGATAGTTATTAGAAAGAAAAGCGTAATGCAGAGGATCTGTATTACTTGCTATATATAGCCGACAGGATTTTGTATATAGACTCAGGTAATTAATCAGTTCTTGGTTTTCGGTAAATATCTCACTCCATATTGACTGAAAATATGAAAATGAGATCTCTTCCCTGGTTATAATTTGTTTATAGAAGTCAAGAGAGCTAATAAGGCCTAGATCAAATTTTTCCTTTATTCCTGATGAAAAAATTCGAGCCTCCAATTCCTGCTTACTGAGCCCGGCTTCTTTGCTAAGCCTTTCCAAGGCCAGACCAAAATTAACAGTTAACAGTACGCCTCCAAGATCACATAAGATAGCTTTCATAAAATATAACCTTATTCTCTTTTTATAATTTTACATGCTCTGTGTCGATTGTTCAAATACCCTCCCCGAATAGACGAAACGTATTATGAAACGTCGCTTCGATTACCTCCTCTCTGCTGACGTTTTTAAGCTCTGCAATAGCATTGACTGAAATTAAAGCGTTAGCCGGTTCATTACGCTCATCTGAAGTAGGCCCCAAAACAGGACTATCAGTCTCGATTAATAAACAAGAGAGTGGAAGTTGCTTCACCAGATTTTGTTTTTGCCTTGAGCGTATTATCGAGGGGGGGATCGAAAAAAAATAGCCTGCCTCTACTCCCGGAAGGGCTGCAGACGCCTTGCCATCGAAGGCATGAAGCTGCACCTTATGCGCTCCCTGCTTAAGGAGCAATGCTATAACATGTCGACCGGCAGAGCGGGAATGTACATTGAGTGGTAAATCAAGCTCTAAAGCTAGATCAACAAAAGCCTTAAAAATTTCTCGCTGAAGTCCCTTGCCTGATTCTTCCTTTACTGCCCAATAATCAAGCCCAACCTCGCCTACAGCCACTAATCCGCTGCATTCTTGGCGAATAAAGGAAGTCATATCTTGTGCTTGGGAAATATCAAGATGGGTTGGATAAAGACCTGCTGCCGCTCTGAGTATTGGGTAGCGGGCAGCCAATTCAATATTTCGCCGGGCATCCCGAAGGTTTTCGCTTACAGTGACAATGGCAGACACACCGACTGTTTGGGCCCTTTCAAGGACCTCATCCAGATCAGAGTTAAAAACAGGATCAGCCAAATGAGAGTGCGTGTCCACAATTTTATAATCATGCATGATCAATAGCTCAAACCTTTATATATGTCTCAACGCCATTCACTTGAGGAATTCTGCACTCTCTTCTTACTAATTCAGTTATCTCGTTCTCCTTTTATGAATTCTTCGGTTAATTGGTAAGCTTTTTCATCAGGATATTGTCTGGGCGGATGCTTCATAAAAAAAGACGAAGGAGAATATAGAATCCCTCCTTTACCTCTGTTGAGAGCAAGTTTGCAGCACCGAACAGCATCGATTACTATCCCGGCAGAGTTAGGGGAATCTTCTACAGAAAGCCGCAATTCAAGATTCATCGGGACCCCTCCAAAGAGTTTCCCTTCCATGCGAAGAAAACACACCTTGTTATCCTTTTGCCAGGCAACATAGTCACTGGGTCCAATGTGGATATTCTCCGGATCAAGCCTTTGTGCAGTAACTGACTGTACAGCTTCTGTTTTGGATTCCTTTTTAGAGGCCAATCGTGTGTGATTTAACATATTAAGAAAATCAGTATTCCCTCCGGTGTTAAGCTGGTAAGTCCTTTCTAACTTAACTCCCCGCTTTTTAAAGAGTTCAGTCAATACTCGATGAGTAATGGTCGCGCCTAATTGGGCTTTGATATCATCGCCGATAAGCGGTAGATTCTTTTTGATAAATCGATCGGCAAATTCCGGATTACTGGCAATAAATACCGGCATATTATTAATAAATCCCAGACCTGCCTCAAGAGCGCATTCCGCATAAAACCTGGTTGCTTCTTCAGATCCTACAGGAAGATAATTCAATAACATTTCAGCGCCGGATTGGCGCAATATTCTGATAATTTCTTCCTTGGTGCTTTCTTTCTCTTTACTGAGAACAAAAGTACATTCTTTAGGATAATCCTTCATATGGCTGGAGAGTCCATCCAATACCCTGCCCATACTTACCATAATATTTGTTAGAGGAACATCTTTTTGGAAAACTGCGGTACAGTTTGGAAGGGCAAAAATCGCTTCTGCTATATCTTTTCCTACTTTTCGTTCATCTATATCAAAGGCAGCCACCACCTCAACATCACCGGGTTTATACCCTCCGATATCCCAATGCATCAAGCCGACAGCTTCTTCAGCATTCTTATGTCTATAGCTCTCAATACCTTGAATTAACGAACTTGCACAGTTACCGATTCCAACAATGACAATTTTTATTTTCTCCATAAGCATTACCTCCAAAATTACATTCTAAAAATATTAACCTCAGCACTTCCTTTTCATTTAAAAAACCAGAAATGATAGAAGAATAGTAGGAAGAACAATCCAGTAGCTTAAATGATTTCCATTATTTTATGATTATTATATATATAATAAATTAATATATATATAATAAATTAAATACAGTTCTATATTATAACCCTTATTAATAATATTTGTCAACTTGATATTTTTATCAATCTAAAACTGAATGTAGCGCAGGGCTTTAGCCCTGCCAAAATGCAGGACTAAAATCCTGCGCTACTATTGCCTGAATATCGATTGTGAAATTATTTTTTTAAAATCTATAATTTAGGAAGCAATTAAAGGGACAAGGCAAAATTTCGATAGAGACGTGCAGACTGCACCACTTGCTCAAAGCTTACCGATTCCTCAGGCGTATGTGCAGTCTCCAAACGACCAGGCCCCAAAATAATGGGGTCTGCCCCGGCAGCCCAAAGCACATTTCCATCGGAATGGCTTCTAAAAACCTGGGGTTTCCAGGGAAGAGCCATCTTTTCATATACCCCTCTCAGGTTCTTTATCAAAAGCCTGTCTTGGGAAATCCGGTAGCCTGAATGGGTATTTTCAAATCTGATATAAGCATCCAGGTCAGGAATGCTTTCAGCCGCTGCTTCCACCAATTGTTCCAGCTCTGCCTTGAGCACATCTATCCTTGATGCAGGAGGCACATGAAGATCCAACCAGGCCTCACACCTATCCGGGACCACAAACCCGCCGGGAAAACCTGAGAGCTGGCGAATATTATAAACCAGTCCATGGGGAGCTGAAGTAATATATTCAGTAACCCGCAAAAGAAGTTTCAGCATGTTTTCAATAGCGTTCCGCCCCAATTCCGGCATAGACGAATGTGCTTTTTTGCCTCGAGTACGCACAAGCACCTCCAGATACCCATAGTGCCCTAAGCATGGAATCAGGTTCGTAGGCTCTCCTACCACTGCCCACGGGAAACTATATTCACGAACCAGGGTTTTAGCACCGTCGCTTTCTTCCTCTTCACCCACCACTAAAGCCAGGGCAACAGATGGGAATGCGGCCCCGCTCTTAGCCAAAGCAGTAAATGCTTCCATCATGGCTGCACAGCCGGCTTTCATATCTGCTATTCCCAAACCAAAGACCATATCACCTTCCTCGTAAAAGCCATAATTTTCAATGTCATAGGCAGTGATAGTATCGAGATGGCCCACAAAACAAAGATCTACTTCCTGCTCATTTTCAGGCAATACGATTAAATTATAGCGGTTCTCATCAACTTCTTGTTTGATGGGATATAGACCTTGCTTCTTCAAATATTCCTCTGTATATCTCAGGATCTCTTCTTCTTTACCAGAGGGACTATATATATCAACAAGGTCCCTGAGGAGATTCTTTAATCTTTCAGGTTGAATAGTCGCTGATTTGTTAAGCGCTGTTTTTTCCATTCTTCTGCTTTCTGCTGCGATTACGTTCTTTTTTTTGTAATTGTTGATATGTCTTAAGATTCAAGGTTAAATAAATATGCTTTTCAGGCTTGCCAAATCCTTTGTTTTTAAAAAATTTAAAGGCTGCGCCTTTTTTTGCCTCCGTCTCCACCATAAATATGCGCGCCCCATCTTCAATCATTCTTTCAGCCAGTTTATCGAATAAGTTGGCGGCAATCCCCAGGCGTTGATGATCCGGTGATACTCCCAGCCAAATAAGATACCCATATTTCCAGGCCGACCTTTTCTTAGAAACAATAGTCCCCAAAGCAAAACCAACGATATTCCCATCATGCTCTGCCACCAGACAATACTCATTATTAGAATTAAATAAAGAGGTCACTTCATATTCATCCCAGGTTCGATAAAAGGTGGGCGCCTCTTGAGCGGTAAAAATCTGCTCTCCCAGATGAAAAACATGGGGGATATCGTCTATCTCCATTTCCCGGATATTAAGCTCCAGGTTCTTTTTCGTATCTTCAGTTTTCATATCTTCTCAATTAAATTACGAATTACAAATTACAAATTACAAATTAATAATCGGCTGGAAAGCCGCATAAATAAAATAAAAATTCCTATACTATAAATTCAGGTTTAATTTCAACGCCATTAACTTAAGGAATCCTGCCTTGTCATTTCGAGGAGCATTAGCGACGAAAAATCTTTAAACGTAGAGCATAACAAGATTTCTCGCATCCGCTCGAAATGACAAAGATTGATCAGGGTTTAAGTTAATGACATTGCGATTAACTTAAGTATATCAAGCCCTTAGGTTTATGTCAAAAATAAAGAAAAAAATAGAGCAAGGCTAACGCCTTGCACTACCTGAGGATTTTTAAGAAATTTCCTTGTCATTTGAAAGATCTTTAAAAATGAAAAACTTTTCAGATGAAAAGCCTTGGACGTATAAATTACTTGGACGTATAACCTAAAGGTATTTATTCAGTCCCCTCAGTTCCTCCCCCTTGATGTGGGAGGGTGGGTGGGGGTGAACCAAAGATCACCCTCCCCTAACCCCTCCCATCAAGGGAGGGGGACTGAATGGTTACAGTTAAGGATGTTGTAATGTAAGGAATGTGTCGAAAGTACAGGGCTTCAGCCCTGCAAAACAACCCTGCCAAACAAAAACGCTTTTAGGAAAAATTAGCGGCTTTGTAAGGGAGGTGTTGAAAAATAATCAAAAATTGGTCATGAATTATTGGAAAGGTTGTGATGAGATAATCTAAGCTCTTGAGATAAAATAATCTAAGCTGTTATGATTAGATAATCTAAATCCTTGAAGAAGGGAAATTAAATGATGCTTGACTTTTAATATAGCTGAATTTTTTCTTTAATATCTGTCTTCTGTAAATATTTTTTACACATTTCCAGGTGCTATTATATATAAAACAGACCCTGTCGACCACCTGCCGGGGACTGGCAAGCAAAAATCTTATAAGCCCTAAAAAAATCCCCCCCACTACCGGTCTATGCGACACTTTCATCTTAAACGCCAATCCTTTGCCGGCTTTTTTAAAATTTGTTTCCATGGAATTATCTGATGAGGTATCCAAAGTAGACACAAACCATTCATCTTCCATAATTCTTTTTAACAATATCTGAAAATCATTAAGCTCTTTCTTTATGCTCTTTTGAAGTTCCTTGGTAGCAGGCTCCTTTGCCATTAACATCCGGAGGTATTTCATAAAAAATTTTATTTTTTGATAAACTTCATACCTTTCACTATTAGATAGCGGACTTTCCAATTTTAGCGTCAAATGCTTCCGAACCTCTTTTATTTGCTCCAGTTCATACATATTTGAAAAAGTAAACTTTTCACTAAAAAGTGAAGGAATTTTAATAAAGATTTCAGCAACTTCCTGCAACCTATATAACTGAATTAACTGGGCAAAGGTCTCCCAATAAGGGGGGATGTCTAAATCCTTATTATCGGCCTTTCCCCATCCATCTTTATTAGGATAAAGCGCTAATATCTTTTTTAAACTCCCTCTTAATTCATTCGGAATATATGCCTTGGCCCAGGCCTCTCTATTTGAATAATCTTTTACGTGCCGACTTATCTCAACAACTGATTCCATGGGAATATTCACTTTTCCCCAGGCCTCTTTATCGGGATATTTTTTTAAAAATTGATCAATATTAACGCCAGGGATAAGAATCATATGAAACTTTATTTTTCCAAGTTGCTTTTCCATATTGGGAGGTATATCTCCCAGGCCATCGGTAATCATAAGGATTTCGGCTTGCCTTAATTCAGTATCCATTTTGATATCTTCAATAGCCCTCAATATGGCATCGCCCACTTTGGTTTCATAACAATCATAGGTAGTTAAATGAACAATATATTCGATGAGGTCCTTAATCTGCCCGCGATTATTAACCTTTATTAAGGGGCCCATATCCTGGTTAAAATATCGAAAATATATCTGAGGACTTTCTTTTTGTGCCCTTCTTAAATATTCAAGACAAATTGCCTTGGCAGCAAAAAGCTTATTAAATTTGTCCCCATTCATTGAGAAAGAATTGTCAAAAAGAATATAAACCTTTTGTTTTCTATTTAATGGCTGGTCCTTACCATAGACCAAATCATCAACGGAAAACCCCTCCTCATCATTAAACTCTTTTTTATACAATTCTCTTTTAAGCAGTTTAGCATAAAAAAAATCTTCCGGATAAATTACAAATTCTCGGGGAAGTATATGAGCAATTTGATCCAAGGAGGTTATTTTACCAATATCTAATGAGCCAACCATATTTGATTTTACTAAGGATTCATAAGCATAACTTTGATCCATCCGCTCTTGAATCCTATCCTTTGAAAAATTTTTTTTTCTTTCTAAAATGGGGGCAAGTTGGCCTTTAATAGGAAATTCACTTTTTTGAGAAAAAATAGTCCGTCCTATATAAAAAAGCTGTATCCACTCATTGGTAAGCTTTTCGCTTCCGCCAAAAAAACTCAGGAAACCTTTCGGTTCGATAAAACTTACCTGGTCCAGCAATTCATTCATAATTGATACCGTCACATAATCTTATCTGAAAAATTAACTTTATATCCTTCCTGACTTTTCATATAGATTTGATAAAATAAATCAACATCATATTCAAATCCACTGATCATTTCAAAGGCTTCTTTTCTGGTAGCCATATCCTTAAACAATATACAACATTCCTGAAACAGATCCAGCAGACACATAAATCTTGACCTATCAGTACAGTCACCCAATTTGTTGATAAAATTTGTCAATCTATGATTAAGGCTTGAACCTAAAAAAGATTGCTCAATCTTTTTTATTACTAAAATCAATTCCTCATCTTCGATTAAAGGTTTTTCAGCAAGGGTAATTTTGCATTGATGAAATATATTCATAATGGTGAATACCCTGCCGATCAATTCCTTGTCTTTGTAAAAATAATTCTTAGTTGTGTCTATTATTACCTGAAGGCGTGTTTTTTCTTCTTTGTTTCCTACCATACATATAAGATAAAAAAGATTATCCAGATCTTTCTCTTCCACAACATTACGCCCATCAAGGACGGCCGAAGCACGCAAAAGATCTTGTACCTTAGCAGACGTTCGATCACTGATAGTGAATTTTTCCATACCTTCTTTCTTTCTCATCTCTTCACTATATTGTCGTAAAATATAATTCTTCAGGAAAAGAATGTATTCAGGCATCTTAATGGCTTGGGTTTTAATGATATTTTTTATCTTTCTCAGTTTTGCCAAAGACAGTTTATTCTGAGGAGATCTGATATTCCCTACGTTTGCCCCATAGACCTGGTCAATTGAAAACTGATAATAAAGATTCTTATTTTCCTGTATATAGCTTTTATAAATAAACCGATCCAAAACAGCCTCGAGTGTTTCCGAAGCACGGATATAATTTGAGACCGCAATAACAGTATTTAAAGAAGAATCTACAACCTGCGCGCCATTAATCAATTTTCTTTCATTAAGGAGAGATAATAATGATCTGAGCAACATATCATTAGCATCAAAAATTTCATCCAGGAAAGCAAAGTCCGCTGTAACAATGGACCCTTCAATGTTATGTATCATCTTTCCGCGCTTCATCTCCGCCATACCGTAGGCGCCAAAAATATTATCCGGCGTAGTATCTTTGGTCAAATGCTTCTCAAATATGCGAACGTCATGAAAACATTCAAAAATCTGTCTGGCCAAAAGGCTCTTGGCCATGCCGGTTTTTCCTAATAATAGTTGGTGTTCCCCGGTAAGAAAAGCATAAAAAGCCTGATTTACTATCTCTTCCCGTCCCACTATGTTGTCACAAATAAAATGGATAAACTCCTTTATTTCATGAGAGATCTCAAATATATTTTCATCAATTGTAAAATCAATCTCTACAACGCCACACGGCTCAAAATCAGTAGTCTGACCTAAGACACCATCATGGAGATTGACCAGACTTTTTTCAGTCGGCTGATCTATTCTCTCCTTCTGTTTTTTCTCGCTATATTTGTTATTTTTATCGATAATCATATTATTCACTTATACTAGCCCCCCTAAATATATAAAATAAGGAACTTTTATAGGTTCATAGTGCAGGCATTTATTTTAGTATGCAAATTTTATGCCTTTTTTGTATTTCTCCATAAATATCTTATAGTTATTGAAAACATAGTGATTTTGGAGCGGTAAAAAAACCGGGGGTTAAAGATAAGTTGCACTCTTGCGGATAAAAGGCATTATTGCAATTATTGAACTCTTAAAATTGCCATTTAATTTGTTATAAAAAACCAAATACCTCTATAATCTTCGGTTCAGAAGATGGCCTCCAGAGAAAGGCCCAGGAAGGGAGTGAATTCGAAATCCACTTCACGAGGAAACCTGGCTTGAGGGTTGACGTCTAGATAAAGCCAGTCCCGCCATATTTTTTGTCGATACTCAAAAGCCAAAACATAGGCGTCCACTACAGTGGATGGACGTGTGTGTGCGGCAATCTCGCCGGAGATCCCTGCTGCTATAGTTTCTGAAAAAAAATGGCGAAGAAGGAAGACCTGCCTAAGATCCACTCCCTTGCTTGTTTCTGAACAGGTAATCGCACTTAACGATCGAAACACCTCTTTGGTTCCAATGGGCCTCTGAAAGTCAAAAGTCGTGCGCTCGCCAAACTCTTTATCATAAAATACCTTCTCGCTCAGATTGGCGGTCCAAGGACCTATCCGGTACTGAAATCTCACCCGGGCAGATGCAAAAAAACGTACTGACTTGCCCTTGAATTTAGGGCCTGCCGATGTTTTGATATGACGTGCAATTCCGGAAAGGGCAGTGTATTGTAGTCCAAGAAAAATGCCGGTATCGTCATCTTCGTCCTCCCCATCGTTGTCAATGTAATCAGCATCATCAGGAATTTGATCATCATCTTTATCACGAAAACTACTCAGCAGCACCTTCCACTTATTCTTGAGACGAGGCAATACAAGATCGATCCGAAATGGTATTAAGGCATCCAGGTTGTCGGCTTCAGACCATTGGATGGTCGGTTTCAGACGCACCCTGGTTGTCTGGAGCTCTTCCTCTATCTGCTCGTCACTAAAGAAGCGATCCAAGCGGTCTGCCAGACTGCGCGCTCCATTACCAATAACGAGGTGTAAACGGTCAACGGCTGTCATTTTCTGAAAAGCTAATTTCGTCACATTCTCTGACGATGCTTTGGCCAGTGCTGTTGGTGACAAGATGGCCAACGCCAGGAATAAAATCCAGATATTGATAAGCTTTGACAGAGTAGTCACCTGAAGAATTATTTCTTTTCCAGCTTTTGCTTTTTGTAAAAAAATCACTTTTTCAAACTTTTCAAACTGAACGAAAAATCTTATCCTATTGGATTTATTGTTGCTTTACTATCCTAAAAATATTTTATAATGTCAACATTATTATGTAGTATTTCTGTTTTTTATATATAGCCTTGCCAAAAGAAAAAATACAGCCATTTTTATAAATGTAGCGGGCTTATTCATCGAGCCCAAAAAGTAGTTTACACTTTCTTAAAATTTCACACAGAGCCACAAAGCCACAGAGGAAAAACCATACCAATCATTCAATTATCTCTTCGGAATAACTGATTTAAAAATTTGACTTTCACAAAAGACACAAAGCATAATCCTTGGTGATCTTTGTGGCTTTGTGTGAGGATAAAAACAAGGTATAATACATTTATGATTGCAACTAATGGCTCAGATTTTGACATTATCCTGATAAGCGGTGAACCTTATGTGGACCATCCTTCTTCAGGTATAGGGATAATAGCCCGGGTCCTGGATGCTCAGGGATACCGGGTTGGTGTTGTGGGAAGACCGGATTGGAAAAAGGATGAAGACTTTTGTAAACTAGGGCGCCCCCGCCTTTTCTTTGGCATCACGTCAGGAGCCATTGACAGCATGATAATCAACTATACTGCGCTTAAACGTAAACGTGCCGATGACCCTCATGATCCTTATCAGTCTGGTGTTCCCGATCGAGCGATTCTTGTTTATTGCAATAAAATCAAACAATTGTTTCCAGGAGTACCAATAGTTATCGGCGGCGTTGAAGCTTCCTTACGACGCTTTGCCCATTATGATTATTGGCAAAACAGGGTGCGCAGAAGTATTTTACTGGACTCTCGCGCAGACCTTCTGGTCTATGGACCGGGGGAATTGCAGGTTATAGAAATTGCCAGAAGAATAGAAAATGGGGAAAATCCAGCCGGTATTGCCGGCACATGTATAGTAGCCTCTCACCTGCCTCCGGAGTTTCAAGATATCCCCTCATATGAACAAGTGGCAAAAGATCCGAAACAATTTTGCCGAGCGCAAAATTTTTTTTCCAACCACCATTCCCTTGCCCAAGGACATGCTAAACGCTTTGTATTACAATATCCCATGCCGTCATATACATCCAATGACCTTGACTGGATCTATGGATTGCCCTATTCACGTATTGTCCCTAATGACTACCCTGAATTTGCCATGGCTCGATTTTCCATAGTCACACATCGCGGATGCATAGGAAATTGTTCCTTTTGTTCCCTGGCCTTGCATCAAGGCAACCGCATCATTTCCCGAAGCGAAAAGTCCATTTTGAATGAGGTGCAGCGCCTCACCGAGCATCCTGATTTTCAAGGATATATTGATGATTTTGGGGGGCCATCCGCTAATATGTATGGCATGGATTGTTCTTGTGCTTGTGAGAAGGAGTGCTTTTCCTGTTCAAGGCTCAACCGCAGTCATCAGCGGTTGATAAAACTATTGCAGCGAGCCGGAAAAATACCAGGCATTAAAAAAGTCTTTGTGCGCAGCGGCATTCGATATGATTTAGCCCTGGAAAGCCCTGAATATCTCAAAGAATTATCCCGATTCCATCTTTCAGGTTGCCTCAAGATTGCTCCGGAACATGTATCCGCCAACGTGCTTCATTTAATGAATAAAGATGGACGAAGATTTGAGGAATTCCGCCGGCTATTTAACCAACTTAATAAATCCCGGCGGCAACATCTCAAATATTATTTTATGGTGGCTCACCCCGGCACTACCCGAAAAAATGCTTTAGAGTTAAAGCGCGCTATCCATAGACTTCAGCAAGAAGGTGATCATCATCCTCTTGAAGGGGTCCAGATTTTTACTCCCACCCCTATGACCCTCTCCACCTGCATGTATTACACCGGTAGAGACCCGGCTACAGGAGAAAACGTCTATGTTTCTCGGACCTTTAAAGAAAAAAAAGAGCAAAAAAGAATACTCTGAGGAAGAGCACTAAGCCAATTCTTTATCCGGACATCTCGTAAAATTACAATTACCGAAAAGCTCAATGCCATTTTCGGGAAAGGATTTGAGGTGAGTTATATTCATTGATAGGCTAAAAAAATTAGCCTCTTATGACCTTATGTAATATTCCGCTTAAATCAGTTATTTCATATGGCTTGAGTACCACATCGCTAAAGCCGTATTTGCTAAACTCCGACATCACCGGATCGTTGGAGTAACCACTTGAAACAATTGCTTTGATATCAGGGGCTATCTTAAGCAACTCATGGATAGTTTCAACTCCTCCCATACCACCTGGTATGGTTAAATCCATGATAACAGCATCAAAGGGCCGTCCTGATTCTTTTGCTTTTTGGTACACTTTAATTGCTTCAGCGCCATCCACAGCAAACTCAGCTTCGTAGCCAAGATGATCAAGCATCAACCCGGCAATATCTCTTAGGTCTTGGTCATCATCCATTAAGAGGATCCTTCCGTGCCCGATATAAAGTCTTTTCTCAATCTCCCTCTCAGCCAGGATTTCTTTGTCTGGTGCGGGAAGATAGATATAAAAAGTTGTTCCAACTCCGACCTGCGATTCTGCCAGAATATAGCCTCCATGTCTTTTCATAGTAGAATAGGCTATGGCCAGCCCAAGACCACTACCTTCTGATTTGGTGGTGAAAAAGGGGTCAAATATTTTTTTAAGATTTTCGACCGTTATGCCTTGCCCCTGGTCTTTTATGGCTATTTTCAGATATTTCCCCTTACTCAAAGGTACCTTTGTTTGTGCTGAAACAGTTATATTTTCAGCCCACACTTTGATAACTCCGCCTTCAGGCAATGCCTGCTCAGCATTAATCATGATATTATTAATGACTTGACTAATCTGCCCCTCATCAATTTCAACCGGCCACAAATCTTCCGGTAAGGAAAGTTCATATTTTGCCTTAGAACCGCTCAAAGAAAAGCCGGCTATATCATGTAATAATTTTTTAATTTTAGTAGTTTTCTTTATTGGCGCTCCACCTCTGGAAAAAGTAAGTAATTGTCGAGTCAAATCTTTTGCCCGAAGAGCGGCTTTTTCGCCCCTGGTCAATATTTCGGAGATTTTATCTGTAGGTTTTAGATACAATTTGGCCAGGGAGATACTTCCACCAATAGCAGTTAAAAAATTATTAAAGTCATGGGCAATTCCGCCGGCAAGAATACCAATAGATTCCAGTTTTTGGGCTTTTTGTAATTCTTCTTCCATTTTTTTTCGCTCTGAGATATCTTTGAAATTTTCAACAAGGCCGAGTAGTTCACCGGCAGGTCCTCTAAAAGGAGTGGCCGTTAAAATACAAGGAATTTTAGCACCGGATTTATCTTCCAATTCAACATCACATTCGACCCGCTCCTGACCATTAAGAATTTTGGCCATGGGACAACCGGGGGTATCACAAATAGAGTCCCGCAATACCTCACGGCAATTTTTACTCACTGCTTCTTCCCGGCTTATACCTAACAAAGTGCAAAGTGTCTCGTTAATTCGAACCACCTTGTTCTCTTTATTGATAACACACAGCCCATCAGCGGCGACGTCAAATATCTGATTAAGCTCCGTGTAGGCAAGTTTGGTTGAATCTTCGGCCAGCTTGCGGTCAGTGACCTCCCTTTGAAGTTGCTCATTGGCCGTTGATAGTTGGGCTGTGCGCTCTTTCACCAACTCTTCAAGGTGAACGCGGTATTTCCTTAACTGATCCTCAGCACGCTTCCGCTCGATAGCATAGCGTGCGGCGCGCACCAGCAGGCTGCTATTCACTTGCCCCTTGACCAGATAATCCTGCGCTCCCTCGTATACTGCTTTCACTGCTACTGTTTCATCTTTGGTACCGGTCAACACAATAATCGGCACTTCCGCTGCCCTGGCTTGTAGTTTTATAAAGGTATCCAGCCCCCAGCTATCCGGCAGCGAAAGATCCAATAAAATCACATCCGTGCCTTTGGCGGCCAAGTATTCGAAGCCTTCAGCCAACTGCTTAACGCATTCTAAATCAAATTGCACATCTTTCGCCTCAGCTAACATTTCCCCGATAAGGCGAGCATCTCCGGGGTTATCCTCGATGAGTAAAGCCCGTATGACTTCCGAATGTGCATGCCGGATTTTGCGATGTTTCATGGTAATGTTTCCCTCTACCATTTTGATTATAAGCGCCTCTTAATATTATGATAACACATTAATTGACTGTCTCTTAAAAAGTCTTTTTAACTTTTCAATTCGAAGAAATGTGAGAAATCTTTAATTTTTCAGCCCCTTTTATTACCTTAGACAATGTCTTACTCAAGCCCCGAATTTCATATGGTTTGGCAATTACCCCGGCAAAACCGTATTGCCTATATTCTGTTATGAGGTGATCATTGGTATAACCGCTTGAAATAATTACTTTAACCTCAGGATCTACTTCATGAAATTTCCGGATAATGTCTTCAGCTCCCATACCTCCCGGTATGGTTAAATCCGATATAACTGCCTCAAAGCCTTGTCCCGATTCCTTTGCTTTTTTATATAGTTCAACTGCTTCAGCCCCGTCCCTGGCAAACTCAACCACGTATCCAAGACTAGTCAACATCTGTCCGGCAGTATCTCTGACATCCGGATCATCATCCATAACTAAGATTTTCCCCCGGCCAAACAAAAGCCTTTCTTCTACAACATGTTCCACAGAAAAAATTTCTTTTTCTGTAACAGGAAGGAAAATTACGAAGGTTGTTCCAACTCCCGCATCAGATTCTACAGTAATATATCCATTATGCTTTTTAATTATAGAATAGCTGATGGCCAGACCCAGACCGCTTCCGTCTGATTTGGTAGTGAAATAAGGGTCAAATATCTTTTCAAGATATTCTTCTGATATGCCGAGCCCCTCATCGTTTATAGATATCTTCACATATTTGCCTTCTTTTAAGGGTAAACCTTTATTTGCTCTAATCGTCACATTTTCAGTACAAATGCGGATCATCCCACCATCAGGCATGGCCTGGTTGGCATTGATAATCAAGTTATGGATAACCTGACTTATCTGACCCTCATCGATTTCAACGGGCCAAAGATTATCTGATATACAAAATTCATATCTTACCTTGGAACCTCTTAAGCAAAAACTTATGGTATCCTTGAGCAATTCTGAGATGGAAGCGTTTTTGGTAATGGGCGCTTCGCCCTTGGAAAAGGTAAGTAATTGTCGGGTCAAATCCTTTGCTCGTCCGGCAGCTTTTTCCACCGTTGTCAAAACCTTGAAAATTTTATCATCTAACTTTGCATGTTTTAGAAGGGAGAGACCGCCCATAATAGAAACTAAGATATTATTAAAATCATGGGCAATACCGCCGGCAAGCACTCCAAGAGATTCAAGTTTTTGGGCTTTTTGTAGTTCTTCTTCCATTTTTTTGCGATCGGTTATATCAAGGCCTAATTCCAGCACCAGAGGAGAACCGTCAATATCAGTGAAAGGGTAATCGTAAATTTCATATATCCGGCCCTCAGGACCTATCCACTCCCATTGTTGTGGACTTTTTGTATCAAAGACGCGATAGGTTGGGCATTCCTCACAGCGCCCCGGCCCTTTACATCTCTTGAGGACCTCGTAACAAGGTCTTCCCTCCTGATTACTACCGAAGTGCTCGCGAAAACATCGATTGGCAAATCGGATAGAATAATCAGGCGCTTGAAGATAGACAAAGGCCGGGAGCCCATCCAAAAGAGTAAAAAGCCTTTGTTGTTCAGCCCGTAAGCTCTCCTCTACTCCCTTGCGCTTGATGATTTCCCCTTGCAGTTGTTCATTGGCTGTTGTTAGTTGGGCAGTGCGCTCTTGTACCAGTTCCTCAAGATGGGAGCGGTATTTTCTCAATTCCTCTTCCGCCCGCTTACGCTCAATAGCATAGCGTATGGAGCGAGCCAGGCAATTGCCGTTCACCTGCCCTTTAAATAAATAGTCCTGGGCTCCTTTTTGCACGGCTTTCACGGCCGTTTCTTCATCGCCGGTAATGGTCATTATAATGACCGGCACATACGGCGCTTGAGCAAAGACCTGCTCAAAGGTGTCTAACCCTTGACTCTCAGGCAGTGAAAGATCCAACAAAACAACGTCAATCCCTCCCTTGGTCAGAGAGGACAGGCCGGCTGAAAGCCGATCGGCACATTCCAGACTATAGTAAAATTCCTTCACTTCGGTTAACATTTCCTGAAGCAAGCGGACATCTGCCGGATTGTCCTCGATCACCAAGATTTTTATTGGTTCATTATCCATTTCATTATCCATTTCCTTAACTCCTGGGCAGTTTCACAATAGTGAGCCAAAAATTATCAATACTCTTCACAATGCCTATAAATTGCTCCAGGTCAACCGGCTTGGTAATGTAAGCGTTCACATGCAGGTCGTAGGTCTTCAAAATATCCTCTTCGGCCCTTGAGGTGGTCAGGACCACCACCGGAATACGTCTTAAGGCGGAATCAGCTTTGATCTCGGCCAGCACCTCACGGCCGTCTTTTTTTGGCAAGTTCAAATCAAGCAGGATAAGGTCAGGCCGTGGCGCATTAATATACTCGCCTTTTTGGCGCAGAAAAGCCATGGCATCTATGCCGTCAGTCATCACATTCATGTTATTGTAAATCTTAGCCTCCTTGAAAACCTCTGCCGTCAGACGCACATCACCAGGGTTGTCCTCGATTAAGAGAATCTCTATCGGGCTCATAGAAATGTGTGAGGTGTTCATTTTTTTTCTCCTTTCTTTGGAAGTGTAAAATATAAGGTTGTCCCCTTTCCAACTTCAGACTCCACCCAAATACGCCCACCGTGACGTTCCACCACTTTCTTGCAAATGGCCAGGCCTATGCCCGTGCCTGAATACTCGGTTTTGCTATGAAGACGCTGAAAGATTACAAAAATACGCTCCTTAAACTGTGGGTCTATGCCAATGCCATTGTCTTTTACTGCGAATATCCACTCGGCATTTTTTTGCTCGGCCGAGATATGGATAAGTGGAGGCCTCAGGCCACGAAATTTAATGGCATTGCTGATCAGGTTCTGGAACAATTGCACCAATTGAGGGGCATCAGCCATTACCGTCGGCATAGAATTGTAGGTAATTATAGACTTATTCTCCTTAACCATCGCCTGCAGATTGGCAACGGCCTGGTCCAGGATCGCCGTGCAATCGGTCGGCGTAAAATCCCGCCCTTGGGTGCCTACCCGCGAATAGGCCAATAGATCATTAATAAGCCCCTGCATGCGGTTGGCCCCATCTACGGCAAAGTTAATGAAATCGTCGGCATCAGCGTCGAGTTTGCCTTTATACCGTCGCGCCAATAGCTGCACATAGCTGGCCACCATACGCAAAGGCTCCTGCAGGTCGTGGGAGGCCACATAGGCAAATTGTTGCAGCTCGGCATTAGAACGGGCCAATTCCTTCAGGCGTTGCTCCAGTTCATCTTCCATCCGCTTGCGCTCGGAGATGTCCTTGAAATCTTCAACAATGCCCAGCAATTCGCCGTTCGGCCCTCGAAAAGGAGTGGCCGTTACAATGCAAGGGATTCTGGCGCCGTCCTTACGCTCTTTTTCTACATCACATTCAACACGCTCTTCTTGACCATTAAAAATCTTAGTCAGAGGACAATCAGCAGTATGACAAAGAGAGCCGCGAAAAGTCTCATAACATTTTCCCCCCACGACTTCATCCTTACTGAGGTCCAACAAGTTTGAAAGGGTTTCATTAATCCGAATTACATTGAAATTTTTGTCGATCAAACGCATACCATCCGCCGCAGTGTTGAATATTTGATCGAGTTCTGCAGTAATACGTTTTATGGTCTGTTCAGCCCACTTGCGCTTATTGATAAGCAATTGGGCATAAATCCCAAAAATAATGATAATGCCAATAACTAAAAGCCGCGTCCAAATTTCATGAGGATCAGGGAAGAAAATTTGCTGAATAATATTACCCTTCTGAAATATAAAAGCATGGAGAACAGATTCAAGAAACCAAAATAAAACTCCGCTTCCGATGGCAACCAATATGGGCAGATCACTCATAGTTATCCGTCCGGTAGTTTTTGGTGCCTTTGGCACCTCTTTACCTGCGATCTTTGAAGTTTCCAATTTATTAATCCCCTGCTGTTTTGACTCTGTTATTTTTTTTGAGGCTTATTTGTTTAATCTTTATTTCCAATTACCACCTTAAATATACCCCCAAAAAACACTCCAGCAGTAAAAGGTAAAAATAAAAATTCAATTTCTGCTAGACTAGCCTTTTTATTTTTATTAAATAAAATTTTAATATATAATTCCTTATTCTCTTCTTTTTATATAACACGTATGTAAGTAATAGTAAAGATTAACTCAAGATTAACTTCTTTAATTACCAAAAAATACATTTTATCTGGACACGATTTTCTTGGCGTTTGTATCCATACTTGGCAACTTTGTAATTTGGAGATAAAAAACAAAAAAAAAAATTTAAAGTAGAGGAGAAATAACTAAAAAGTCGATACTATAAATTGCCGTCGGTGCTGTTTGAGCTTTGTTGTTACTTACTGAGTGTTTCTTGAAGGTTTAGCGCCTTTGATTAGATATTCAGTTAAGTATTCCGCTGATGAGGCAAAAAACGAAGTCTGAACAACATCGACGGTTTTTTATATAAAATTCCTTTCCAAATAGCTGGCTATGCGAATCGATAGTCTCACCCAGTTTAATTTCTTTCCCACTGCAGGGGGTTCATTGTACAGCGGGTAAGCTCTTAAATAACCCTCTTACTAGCCATTGTTCCGGAAGAAAAAGTGAAATAATTAAAATTTGAATCGAAAGCCAAATAATTTTTGTGATCCTTCTCCAAATCCAAAAACATCGAAATCATCTTGTATACATACATAGATGCTCAAATTGCCTGTATTACCGGGAACTTTTACCCCTGTTTCAATAGCATGTCCAAATAGAGAACTATTTCCCTGTAAATAATGACCTGAAAAGTTTATATAGGGGGTTATCTCATTTTTTAAAAAACTATACCCTAGACTTCCCTGCAAATCGCCCCAATAATCAAATTCTCTTGAGAATGGATAAAAACCAATATTCAGATCCCAATCCCAACAAGAAGCATTATTATCTTTTAGCTTTATACCAACAAGATGATAATCTCTAATGATATTTTTATACTCTATGCCATAAAGAGCGAAATAGGAATAAAAAATCCTTATTCCAAAATCATCTAACTCTATTATTTTAAGGGAAGTACCAATCTTATACTTAACAATGTAAGGATTAAGATCATGAGGAAGCGTGACAATTCCTAAATAGGTATATAAACGAAGTGTTTTATAAATGTCTAATTTTAAAAGGTCTAAGTCAATGGCTATATCGCTTTTATGACCATAATCCTCATTATTAAAAAAATTGGCATAACCTCCGTTTATCCGGAATTTAGGCCCCCATAAACCATTTAATTTTTTTTGATTTATAAAATTGTTATGCCTTTTTTGATCCAAACCCATTTCTAAAGAAATGCCTGCAAATAATAAATCTTCCCCTTGTCCCAAACTATACCAATCATGAAAATGTTTATAAGATACAAAAGGGATAAGATAAATATTTTTATTAAAATTAAAAGAGATCCTATCTCCTATCTTAATACATGGGTTTAAGTTAATACCTCTATTATCATAGATTGAGTTAAGGCTGAACTGACCAAAAAAAACCTGATTATACATCCTGAAAAGATCATCCCTTATACATAATTTAAACATCCATTCATAATCATTTTCTGTTCTCATCCAGATTCTGCTAAAAGTTACGCTCCAATTAATATTATTTAACCATTCTGTGTAATTATTAAATTTAATTCCATCATTTTTATGGCCAAGCCTCAACCCTATGGTTTTATATCCGATTCCTATTTCGTTCCAGTGGATACTGTTGCTTTTATTTTCGGATAGTTCCCTGATCGGATTATAACATTTATGATCCCAAAATAAGCCGAACCTCCCTTTGGCTGTTTTATATCCGGCCTCTAAATATCGAAACTCATAGTCAAGTTGGATAGGTGAAAAATCAAAAAGGCTTTCCTCTTGAAAACCAAAATGGATAAAAACCTTCCTTATTCTTAATACATCAAACTGAACTTGCCTTGTTATTTTTGCAGCATAATCCCCTCCTCTCAATCCCGCAACTTCGATTCCAGCGTTAACATCTGTTAAAAATCTAATGTGATTATTCCTTTTTCTCTCATTTGCCCTTCTTTCATAAAATTCCGATGGGTTTATTAGTTTATTTATTGATTCATAGTTTGGGTGTGCATATGGAATATAAGTAAAACAAAAAAATAATACAGCGCACCCTAAGCCTGCTAATGATTTTTTAAAATATTTATTCATTTGCTTTTATGCCTGTCAATATTGTCTTTTGTAAATATTCGTCCCTAATGGAATTATTGATTACAATCGAAATAATTAGCGGTCAAAATAGGGAACGAATTAACGAGGATATTTCCTTGTTGCTTCAAAAAAATTACATGTATCACACCGGCAGAAATCCTGCTACAGGAAAAACAGTCCCGGTCTCTCGAAGTTTTCAAGAAAAGAAAGAACAAAAAAGAATGCTTTCTTTTTAAAACTCATATTTTTTGTCAGTGATATTTTTTTTATGAGAATTTTTGCTTGTGCGAGAGTCTATATATTACTGGTAAAAAAATCTTTTTTATGCAGAAAAATCTTTGTAAAATTTTATCTTGTAGGGGGATTTATTTTGAGCACACATCAAAATTGTATAGAAAAAACTATTGTTAAGTATAAAGACAAAAATATTGAGATTAGAGCAAAAGAAATCGAATTTGGATGCTGGGAAACTTGGATAAAGGATTTAAATACCGGCAGGGAGAAAACCGGGCCATACTGTCCGGGAAATCCGGATTATTTTATTTTTAATCCTAAAGAAGAAGTATGGATATTTAAAAAACATCTGAAGATCAATATTTAGATATTATTGCCAAATAAATTTTTAAAGCGAATCTATCTATTTTACCACTTTGATCCCCACCTTAATGTCTGATAAGACATCTCCTATGGGCACTCCTTTTTTTTCTCATAATGTAACCTTTTTTTATTCCGGTTGTATATTAATAAAACAACATGAGTATTCAATCATCAAATGGATTTGACCCCAGCTTATACAAAAAAAATTTCATCCAGGAAAGGAGGTGAAAAAATTATAGAAATAAATTCACTAATAAATGAATGTTATGTATTAAATAACCTGTATTAAGAGACAAAAATCAAACCATTATACCCATAAAAAAAGGGGGAATAAAAATGAAAAGATTATTTGCTTATATTGTAGTAGCCACTTTCGCTTTAATGCTTGCTCTTCCAATCCAAGGGTTTGCTCAAAGTCAAAATCGACAATCAAGTCGATCAGGATCCGCGCAACAGGGATCAAGGTCTCTTACTCAGTCTAGCCAAGGTCAAGGTAGTGGAACAATGACAAGGACAAATGAAGCTACTAGATCAAGAACAAGAACAAGAACAAATACAGAGCCACAAGTAACGCGGGACCAAAAACGAAATACCACCCGACAAGGTGGGGAAACAGTAACACCGTAAGGCATAGTCATATAAAATTTTACCTCCTTTAGGGTTATTAAGTAAGGCGCAAGGTATTCATTAAAAAAACTATCTATTCGCCCTTACAGGAGGAGGCCTTATTTCAAAGTAACTGTGGATAAGTTAATACAATTATCCACAGTTACTTTTTTTTATTTCATCCATGATACTTGATGGTTTCGTAAAAAATCGTCTTTGGCTAATCTGTCATTTCGACCGCTGGGAGAAATCTTTTTTTTTAGAGCATTACCTGGCGAAAATTTCTCACATTCGAAATTACAAACCGATGAAACTTTTTACGATTGCATCATACTTGATATTCAGCCAATAATAGCGCAAAACTTTATCCTGCTCTCCAGTTAATAAAAAAATGAATGTGCTTGCCATTTATGTGCACGCCATTTATTATCTAAAGATCTATAGATTTTCAGATATTAAAATTTCATATTGTAGCGCAAGGGCTTCAGTCCTGCTTAACCCCTGCTAAAACAAATTTCTTTTGGCAGGCCTAAAGCAGTTGTGCTACTTTTATCTAAATATCGATCATGAAATTATTTTTCTGAAAATCTATATTAAGAGAGCCGATATAATTGTAAGTGAACTTTTAGGGGCGAAAAGGTTGACTGAAAAAAGCTTGAATTGATATCTCATGAATATTTTTCAGTATCGATCTCTAAGTTATTTGCTCTGTCTGCCCCTGATATTTATGGGGTGTGCATCGACTTTCACTCCGGGTCCTGTCCTTGTTTCTTCGGGGATTCGTTTTCAATTGCTCTATCCGGAAGCCAAAACGGTTGCTATTGCAGGGAGCTTCAATAATTGGGACCCCACGACCCATTTCCTGGATAAAAATTCAGCAGACAGTTGGTCTATTATACTCCCCCTGAGTAAGGGGAGATATCAATACCTTTTTGTTATGGACCAAAAAACGTGGCTCCCTGACCCAGGCGCACAAATGCTTATTGACGACGGTTTTGGACAAAAAAATTCGCTCCTTATCGTACAATAAAAATGTAACTTTTTTTGAGTTCATCTGTATAATAAACAGGTGCGCTATTACACTGTGTCTTATTGAGCAGGACAAAATTTTGACAAAATACAGTATCGTGTAGAAATATAAAGTAAGCTGAATAAGGAGGAACGTAAAATTAGACTCACCGGTGGTTGGTTACATGGTTGATCCAAGGGATAATCTCCTTGTGCACAAAACATTAAGGGGGGATGCCGAATCCTTTAGATTACTGGTGGATCGCTACAAGAATCCTTTATTCAGCGCGTCTTATCGTCTTATACGAAATAAAGATGATGCAGAAGACCTTGTTCAGGAAGCCTTTATTAAAGCCTATGAACATTTGGCCAGGTTTGATCAAAAGAGAAGTTTTTTTACCTGGCTGTATACAATTTGTGTTAACTTGACAATTAACAAATTAAAAAAAAGGGATTATTCTTTGGATTCTTTGGATGAAAAAAATTGTCTTGACCAAAATACAAATGCTGAATCTATCACCCGGCAAGCCTACACAGTCGAACAAACGACTGAAGGCGAACAAAAAATTGATATGGAGAGAAAAGGAAAGCTTCTTGATAGGCTTTTGCAAAAAATATCCCTTAAAAATAGGACGGCTGTTATATTACGCTATCAGGAAGAGTTATCCTACCAGGAGATTGCCCAAACTCTGGGCGTTTCCCAAAATGTGGCTAAAGTTCGCGTTCATAGAGGATTAGAAAAACTTCGAGCCCTTTTCCCACACGGAATGGAGATAAATAGTGAATAAAAAAAATTTAAAAAAATTACTTATAAATGTTCTGGATGAAGAAGCCTCCCCAGAGGAAAAACTTCTTCTTGAAGAAAAATGCCAAAAACTCCCATGGCTGGCTGAAGAAAAAGAATCCTTAAAAAAGCTTATTTCTCTTTTACAACAGCCAGAGACTATCAGTTCTCCCATGGGATTTACCGAAAAAGTAATGGCCCAAATAGAGAAAAAACCTGCTCGTCATGAAAGGAAAATTCCGCGCTGGATTCGGTCTCCTCTTGATGTGCATCTTAACTGGGGATGGAAATGGGCCATGGCCTTTAGCCTGGTTTTTCTTATATGGGGTGGAATGAGTTGGCAAAATCTGCAAATGCAAAAATTATCTACCCAGGTTATTCAATTAGAGCAGAACATGCTGAATATAAAAAATCAGCCGGTCCCAACCCGCTTTTTCTTTTTTCATCCCCAAGCTCAATCCATCAATCTGGTTGGATCATTCAACAATTGGCAACCGGCAGAGGAGTCTCGGATGTTCGATATGAGCGGGGACGGTATATGGTCTGTTTCTCTGCTCCTTAAGCCTGGGCAATATGAATATATGTTTCTGGTGGACGGAAAGGAATGGGCGACTGACCCGGCCGCTGCTGATTTTCATTCGGATGGATTCGGCAATACAAATAGTGTGGTAAAAGTTTCCCGGGAGATGCAGATCTGAGAAAATACTTATTACTAATGACTGGAAACAAAATGACTGGAAACCTAATGACTGGAAACCTAATGACTGGAAACAATAAAATGAAAAAAATATATACCATTATTTTACTAACTACAACCTTATTTTTCTTAGGCCCTCTGGGAAACAAATGGTTTTTAAAACCGGGGATTTTTCTCCCTTCAGCCTGGGCAAATTCGGAAGAGTCCATAGTAATTACTGAAAAATGGCAAAAATTAGTTGAAATATCTGCCCAAAGACAAATACCCGAAGAGGACCTGAGCCCGATATTGAATGTGATCCAACAGGCTGCAGCAGCAGGCTTTCCTGTTGATCCCTTTCTTAATAAGGCCTTGGAGGGAACGGCCAAACGAATCGCTCCTCCAATCATTGTAAAAGTATTGGATAAAAGATTAAATCATTACTATACATGTCAAAAAATTCTTAACCGGATACCGGAAGTTAAAAAAGAATCTGCCTCCCAGAGGCAACAATCCTTAACCATCCTGGCTGAATCAATGGCCAGGGGGGTTTCCGGGGAAGAATTAGAAAAATTAAGCGCTCATGCCCCAACCCCTCGATCTGTAACTTTGGCAAATGCCTCTGAGGATTTGGCCACCATCAAAGGCCTTGATTTTTCTTCAACTGATGCTCAGGAAATTGTGCAATCAAGACTTCGCCAAGGCATCTATAAAAAAAGCAGTCAGGGTACGGCCTTGAGTATTCGACAAGCACGGAAAAGAGGCGTTACTATGCAAGAATTGAAAAGCCGTCTGATGACAAATAAGGGTCAACGAAAAGGAATGCAAAAAATTACCCCCGGCAATCAACATCAAAGGAATACAAGACCACAATCTTCCGGAAAGGGAAATACCCAGCAAAGGAAGAGGAACTCCCCTCGAGGGATTGGGGGGAATCCCCAAGGGGGGTCTTCTTCTCGTTCCCACCGGTAATCAAATTCTTGACACACAAAATAATGTAACGTGGTGAGCCTCTATGATTCTTACTGATAAATTTTGCCCCGGTTTGAGATTCAGTATTTCTTCCCTCATTCTTCTGAGTGGAATCTTTTTCCTCCCTGGCAAGGTTTTATCCATTTCCCTGGAGACAAGCTTTCACTATACACACGATACAAATGATGTGGGAGAGAGTACAACGTATATCTCTACCCCTTTGCGGATAAGCGGCCAACCAATCAAAAACCTCTTTCTGCAAATGAGCATACCCTATGTGTATCAAAAAAATGCTTATTTCATGTCAATAGGGGCACATCAACTCCCCATTGATAGTGGTCAAAATGTTCCCATAATCGATACCGGGGCGGGAGCTATGGGCATGGGGAGCGGGTATGGCGGCCCCACTAGTGAAGACGAAACTAATTCAGACACAGAAACCGGGGGGCAGGGGAATGGGCATGGTCAGCAAAACCGAGCGAACAGTGGTCTGTCTTCCACTACTCGATACCTGGATGATAATGACCAGGCTTATGAGAATGTAGAAAGTGATGGAGCATCTCTACAAAGCGCAAATGAAACCGAGCAGGGAATCGGGGACATCACTCTCCTATTATCTTACAATGTCTCAAGCCTCTTCACGAGGTATCCTCTCTATCTGCCAAATATTGATTTCTCCGGCGGCCTTAAATTGCCCACCGCCGATTCTGAAAAAGGTCTCGGCACAGGAGAATATGATTATACTCTGGGATTGAACCTCAGTTGGGATTTTGGCCGATTAGGTACATACCTCTATGGAGATTATACCTGGGTTGGAGATACTGAAAATGAAGATTTTGAAAATCTGGTATGTTTTAGTTGCGGAACGGATATAGAACTTCGGGTCAAAAACACGGTTTTCATAGACTTTTCCGGTTATAAAGTCTTAAATGTAGAGTCCTTTTCTCCCCTCTCTGTCAGTTTAGGAATTAAAAGAAACATTTTTGACAGCACCTTTATTCATGGCTATGGAATGGTAGGACTCAATGAAGAAAGCGCCGACTACTGCTTTGGTTATTCTCTCACTATCCTTTTTTAACTCTTCTCAGGGCTAAAGCCCCTGCGCTATTGTTTCCACTGTCCCATGCCTATCTTTTCAAAAAATGTTCGCTATTATAATAAATACATTCATATCAAGAACTATCTTCATTTTTGGGCTCGAATTTTGTTAATTGCAGCTTTTATGTCTGATTTTTTCATTCCTGCCTGTTTGGCCTGTTTATGAGCCTCCGCAATGAGCTTATCAAATTTTCCGATTAAAGGAGGGGAAATTGATATGCCATGCTTTTCATCCAAGAACCTGAAAAGTTCATAATATCTAACCAAATATTATTTTTCTTGTATTGGAATTCCTAATATAGTTGGTGGTTGGCCATTATTTTATGATCAGTTTTATTCGCACCACAGGAGGTCATAATATTTTGTTTTTAAACAAATTTCTTGATTTTGAGTTTAAAGGTTTAATATTTTTGTTTTTAGTCTTTTTCAGCATTTACCGGAAATGCCAGCATTAGCATTTCCGGTAAATGCCATGAAGAATGCCTTATTTTTTTAATGTTTTCATGTACTTATTGTTTTTTCCCCAACATTTATCTTATAGTTGATAAGGCTTATACCCCCTGGATATGGAGCTGCTTAATATTTTTTAATGTCTTTTTTTTAATGTCTTTTTTTTAATGCCTTTGCTTTTAATGCCTTTGCTTTTGATGCCTTTAATCTGTACAACGCCATTTCAAGTGGCAGCGTTTTTTGGCGTCCACTTGAAAATATGGTAAGCTCAATTTTAAGTTATACCTATTGAAACCATACTGCTGATCGAATATGGTTAATATTGATAACATCAACTCCTAATGAAGAAAGCCTATTTGAAAGAGGAAAATCTTCTGTAATAATGAGATATTCTTTATTATTAGATAATTTCACTATTCCAGAATCTGTTAATCCTAGTTTATTAAAATAGATTTGACTACAGACTATCCTTGATTCCTCATATTGTTCATTTAATATTTCAATTTCACTCTTTATGAATTCAAAATAGGTTGACAAAATTTTTTCAGGAAGATCTTTTGACAAGTTGCTCACTTCTGTAAGTATATGGGGAGTAGTAACTATTTTGGTGAAATAGTTAAAAAAATTGGTTACGAAAATGAAATCGTCTATTGAAAATTTATTGACCCTTTTAAATTTGCCTATCCATTCAATATTAAATTTTCCAACAAAATAGAGTAAAAGTAAATTGGTATCAATGATTGAACCTTTATTCTTGTATTTTATTAGTAGGTTATTAATGTAGTCCATATCTCACAAATTACCCTATTGTACGGATATTCAATGCTCGGATTTCTCCAGTTGTAGCATCTAACTTTATTTTTTTATATTCCCGCGGTTCCCTTCCTGTAATTTTTTGTAAATCTTTTAAAGGATTTGATATTAATGGCTTAAAACTAAGGGTAATAATCCAATATTCATTACCATCAGTTAACTCTGCTTCTTCTAGTAAAATTGTTCCTAAGTCTTCCCCTGAATACAAATCTTTTAAATACTCTTGGGCTTTCTTTGAAGCTGTTTTGACATCTATTGACATAATAGTTCCTCCAATTTTCTTGATAATCAATTTTCACTGCTACTTCTAAATGTGGAAGACTTCTTTGACCCAATCTTCATCTTCCCCAAATGGTCCATGAATTGATTTGTAAGCACCTCGACTTGGAACTTCCCGCTCTAAACCTTTTACAAACCAATCGACATAAACTCTTTTATCTTCATCATCAATTTCCTTCACTACACCAAGTGCGCGAATTGCAATATTTGGTGATCCTTGCCCTAACATTCTCTTAATAGCAATCCGGTCTCCTGCTTTTATTTGATCTCGAAGCTTTGCTTGCGCGGGCTGATCTTTATCATCCCAACCCAGAAACCAATAGCCCCTCCTGATAAATATTTCGGATTGATCATCCTGCCCTCCCCACATTGCACCGACTACCAAATAATTTAGCATTTGTATAAATCTCCTTATTGTCAACGACATGCTAAGTTGGCGGCGGCTTTTGGAAGCCTAGCTTGCATTAACACCCATAATTTTATTTAATCAACAAATTCCGCTAAGCTCCCGCCGCTCAACTTCATTTGTTATGTTGCGAGTTAGTCTATCCCTTTGAAAATAAAAGCATTTTTAATTTTGCTTACAAAAGTTGATTTTTATTTTAATAAACAATAACATATATACAGATTATATAAATTTTTAAAATTAACTGTCAACATAATTTTTG
>DAOURK010000035.1 GCA_030625085.1 Pseudomonadota bacterium | reverse complement strand
AAAGTAAAAAGTTTTCATAAAATCAAAAGCACACCTACCCCTTTTTTGATAGTGAGAATAAAGGCAAAGGGGGTAGTTTTTCTCATACAAGAAAAATTAGCAGGTAATCTAAAAAATTATCTCATATAACCTTCCAAAATCTCATCCTCATACAGACCTAAGGAAGCCCTTTATCTAATTTTTATCTAAAGTCACCCTCAATAGTTCAAAAAAATTGGGGGAATCTTATCCTGAATTGCTTAAAAAATGTTAAAATTAGAACTGCTGGACCTAAGGAAGCCCTTTATCTAATTTTTATCTAAAGTCACCCTCAATAGTTCAAAAAAATTGGGGGAATCTTATCCTGATTGCTTAAAAAATGTTAAAATTAGAACTGCTGTTGCTCACTGCACCACAATTGACAAGCATTATTAATTTTTCTTGACAAAACCAAGCCAAATTTGTGATATAGTTATAAAAGAAAAAAATAACGTATTTGGATAAAGTGGAAGCAAAGGGAACCAGATAAAAAAAATGACTAAAAAGGTAGAAGAACTATGGAAAAGATAGTGAATATTCATATTAAAAAATTACCGGAAGGAGTTTATTTAGCTACTTCGGAAGATATACAAGGGTTGGTGGCACAGGGCAGAACAGTTACAGAAGCATTAGAAATTGCTCGAGATGTAGCAAAAAAACTGCTGGAGGCAGGCGCACAAAGAGCAAATAATTTGAAGTTATCAGCAGTAGATGATTCCTTCGATTATCCGCTGATCGTAAATATATAACATGGGAAAGCTATCAGGCTTTAGCTATCGTCAGATTATAAAACGGCTAAAATCATTTGGATTCACATTTGATCGACAGGCTGCCGGAAGTCATGAAATCTGGTATAATGAAAAAATTGACCGCTATACTACGATTCCTAATCATCCCGGTGATATACCGGAAGGTACGTTGAGAGCAATTCTTAAACAAGCAAACATTAACCCCATGGATTTTTTGGAAAAGAAGTAACCTTCCTTACAAGCAACCCCTGCTAATATTTCCCTTCTTCCCGGCAATAATCTTAATGAGAATCGCTACTTCTTTCCTTGACTGTCTTATTCTCAATAAGAGATAATGGGAGGAAAAATAAGGAGTTTTTTCAATGGATAATTTTATCATTTTTGCTGTTTCAGACGGCACAGCCACCACTGCCAAATTAGTCATTCAAGCTGTTTTAGCTCAATTCCAAAAAATTGTGGTGGAAATAAAAACCAAACCACACATTGATACCGAAGAAAAAATTCGTCGTGTCATTCAAGAGGCAGTAGACAGGAAGGCAATTATTGTTTATACCCTTGTTCATCCTGCAGTAAGGGAAATCCTTGTTCAAGAAGGCCGAAAGGCCAACGTTCCGGTTATCGATCTACTCGGCTCTTTACTCTATAGATTAGAAGAATTTTTAAAAGTCCCGCCAAAAGGTATTCCAGGTATTTTTAAGCCCTCTCTTCATGAATACGATCATCGGATAGAGGCCATCGACTTTACTGTGGATCATGACGATGGGCAAAATATGCATTCATTAGATCCGGCAGATATTGTTATTCTTGGGGTATCCCGAACTTCCAAAACCCCCTTAAGTATATATCTGTCATATCGAGGATGGAAAGTGGCTAATATATCGATTATCCCGGATATAAAGCCGGATGAAAAACTCTATCAAATTAATCAAAAAAAGATAGTTGCCTTAACCATTAAACCTGAACAGTTAGCGAGCATTCGACAAAAGCGTATGGAAAAATTCAATCTGGAAGTAAATAATGCCTATTCAGCCCTGAAACCCGTTCAAAAGGAGGTTTCCTACGCTGAGTCTATTTTTAAAACGCCTCCTGCCTGGCCAATTATCGATGTTACCAACAAGTCCATTGAAGAGATTGCTCAAGAGGTTATCAGCATTTTGGCCAAACAAGGTTTTAACAAAAATTAGCGATTATAATCACATAAAAATTTTTATTTTTACAAACAAAATTGATGAATTAAAAAAATCTGGTTAATTCTGTTGATCCTTTCTAATCAAAGTATTAAGTGACAAATACCGGAACAGGGAATAATTGAAATGGAAGCTATACATGAGTTGGAGCAGGTAATAGAATCTGTTTTGGGGCAGCACGGGAAGTTGGCTCAAATTTTTAAATATTACGAATATCGTCCGGAACAGATTACCATGAGTAAGGCAGTGGCTGCATCTTTAGTTGATAAAACTCCTTTACTGGTAGAAGCAGGGACCGGAACCGGAAAAACACTGGCTTATCTTATTCCCGCCATTTGCATTTCCAAAAAGATGGTAATTTCTACAGGCACGAAAAACTTGCAGGAACAAATTTTTGTTAAAGATATACCTTTATTACATAGTTTACTGAATAAAAAATTTAAAGTTTGTAAGGTAAAGGGCCGTGAAAATTATCTTTGTCAAAGGCGATGGAAAGATTTCAGCCGCCGGCCGCGGCTCAATACCAAGCGATCTTTAAAATTATTTCAACAGATGAGATTATGGGTTTCCAAAACAAAATTTGGAGATCGCTCAGAGTTAGATTTTTTACAGGATAATGATCCTCTATGGCAAGAGGTTAATTCGAAAAAAGATTTTTGCCTCGGTCAAAAATGTAAACAATTCAGGGAATGTTTTATCACCCGGCTGCGGCGCGAAGCCCTTGAAGCTGATTTACTCATTGTTAATCACCATCTTTTTTTCTCGGATTTGTCGCTTAAAGATACCACTCCCTCTGAGGTCCTCCCTCGTTATGATGGCGTTATATTTGATGAGGCTCATCAATTGGAGGACATTGCCACTGAATATTTCGGCCTTGGAGTCAGTAATTATCAAATTATGGAATTAATTCGGGATACTGGCCGGGAATTGGAGCAAGATAAAATCAAAGATTCGAACCTTACCGACACCTTAAATCTTTTGAATCAGCGCACGAGCGCCTTTTTTGGACAATTCCCTCTCGGTATGGAAAAAAAACGACTCAGGCCGGACATGCTCTCTGAGCCATTCATGGAACAATACCAAAGATTTACCAACTCACTTGAAATTTTAAGCAGTCAACTGGCCGGCTTAAAAACCAAATCCGACCCTCTCCTTGCCTGTGAACGACGCTGTAAGGAGATTCAAGAATCCCTTCATTTTATTATGGATATGTCCGATCCGGAATACGTTTACTGGATTGAAAGCCGGGTTAAGGCAGTATACCTTCATGCTTCGCCCATTGATGTTTCCGGGGAATTAAAACGGCTTTTATTTGATAAAATCAAACGTATTGTTCTTACTTCGGCCACCCTCTCGGTGGATGAAAAATTCGTTTATATAAAATCCAGGCTGGGTCTGGAATCGTGTAATGAATTAATATTAAAATCCCATTTTGATTATCCTCATCAAACTATGATATACGTCCCTACTCATCTGCCGGCCCCACAGCATGAACAATTTATTACACAAGCAGCAGAGGAAATACGCCGGATTGTGCAAATATCAAAGGGGCGAGCCTTTATCCTTTTTACCAGTTATAGAAATCTCGATCAGGTATATCAATTGTTGCATGAAAAGCTTCCTTACCGAATTTTACGACAGGGGGATCGGCCTAAGACCACCTTGCTTATGGAATTCAAAAAAGATGTGCATTCAATTTTATTTGCTACCACCTCTTTCTGGCAAGGAGTGGATGTTCAAGGAGAAGCCTTAAGTTGTGTGGTCATTGACAAACTCCCCTTTGCAGTGCCAACTGAGCCCTTAGTGGAGGCACGAATTGATTTCCTGCGCCAGGCAGAGGAAAATCCTTTTTTCAGCTATCAGGTCCCTCGAGCGGTCATTGCTCTTCGGCAGGGGCTTGGTCGTTTAATACGCAACCAACAAGATCGAGGCCTTCTTTGTATTTTGGATCGTCGTCTTCTCACAAAATCCTATGGTAAAATATTCTTACAGAATCTTCCTGAATGCCCTCTTATTAGGGACCTTCAGCAAGCAACAAACCTTTGGGAAGATAGAAAAAAAGAAAAGGAAAATCTATTGGATACTATTGGAGTTATAGGTAAATGAAGCAAAGAGCAGGGGTTTTTCTCCTTATCTCATCTATAGTTGGGACCTTTTGCGGAGAATTGCTTGGCATTGTGCTTTTAATGATAGGCAATGGGAATTTATTATTAGAACAAAAAACCATAACTCTCCTTGGATATATAGCTGTACCCGGACAATTTTTATTTTCAGAAATGAAGGCATTTACAACTTATCTGGCTGGGGGCCTCTTTTTTGCGTTGACCATCGGACTGGCTTATGGATTTTGTTGTGGGCTTATTTTTTGGTTATTCTCCAGGTATCAAAAAAAAGGGTATCACTATGTTCGGCTTTTGCCTTTTGTTATCTTTCTTATCGTGCTTCTGCTCACGAAAAGAGGTTCAGATCCTTTTGTGTTTCTTTTTTTTCTCTTGGTTCCCCTTATTCTGTGGTTTTTATCTTCCCGAATTTTATCTACTGAATCATTTTGTTTTATTGATGTAATTCGTTATGGGTTAATCTTTATTGTTTTTTTATTTCTCTTATGTGTCACTCTCTGGAATCATAATTTTATTAACCATAAGAATTATTCTATTAATTTTATTGAGGTTAGAGATCGTTTGCTTTTACCCACTAACCTTGGACAAAAGATCGATAAATTTTATTATCACTATACCCTGTATCCGGCGCGTCTTATTAAACCTCTTAACAATCGTCTACAAAATGTAATAGATTTAGACCCACAAGGATTTCCAAAGGCAAAGTTACGGCAGATCAGGGCTGTTTTGAGAAGGTATGATTGGTTTCCTGCCGTATCTGATTCAAATAGTGATTCATATGCAAAAACCACCTTAACCATGGGAGAAGATGAATCCCAAGAGATTTTTTTTCATTGGCATAAAAAACCTGTTTATAATGTCCCCTATGAAGAATTTATGAAAGCCCCTTCAGAACATCTAAAAAAATATAGTGAACGTATCTATCCCTTTGATCCGCTGAGAGTGGCCTGCGGAATATCTCTTTTTATCATTATACCCTTGGCATTGAGTTTTTGGTTGTTCATGTGCTGTATTGGTTTTATTCGATTGGTTTTATCGATATTTCCGGCAAATATTACAAAAACAATGGAAACATTCATTATGTCAGGAATTATCGTAATTGTATTTGGCGTCCTAATCTTTGGCTTAAAACCAAAGACTTATCCTCCTGAAGATATAGCCAAATTATGGCTTATTGCCAAAGGACAGATGGAAGGGGACCGAATCAGTGCTCTTCATCACTTAGATAAGTCTTTAGCCCCAAGGGCATTTAAAAAGTATCAAAAGGAAATAGTCACTCTCATAAATGACCCTGCCCCGGTAATTCGAAGATTTGGCGCCGAATTTACAGGCAAACATGCTGTCTACAATAAAGCTAAAGCTAAAAATGATGAAATTTTTCCATTGCTCTTTTCTTTGCTCCAGGACTCCAATATCAATGTTGTTTATACGGCGGCAGGGGCCATTGGAAAACTTCGCACCCCTCAAGCCAAAGAAATTTTACTTGACATCCTTGACAGTAACCGGGAGTGGTATCTTAAAATGAAAGCCTATTTTGCCTTGAAAAAAATAGGATGGCGTCAATGAATCGAAAATCATTATCTATTCCGGCAGCCTTTTCCCTTTTACTTATCATTATTCTGATTGAAATTGGGGGTTCCTTTATTTTTTATCGTTTTTTCTCTCAATATGGAAATTTGAGCGGGCTTTGGTTTACGTGTCTGCTTCGATTTTTGGATTTTGGATTAATAGTGCTTTTTGTTTATCTATCGAAAAAAGGGCCTACGGCTATTGGTATTATCCCTGGCGGCTGGCGCAGGGGTATCTTTTTGGGACTTTCATGGAGCCTGGGGTTTGGGGTGATAGTCTTCTCTGTTTGGGGAATATTTCTTTTTTTCCGGATCAATTTATTGCGATTCTTAATTTCCCCTTCTGCTCATCTTTCCTCTGTTCATTTTATGTGGTTGATGCTTATCGGCGGTATTTTAGCGCCTATTATAGAGGATTCCTTTTTTATAGGATGTCTATACAATTCCCTTCGACAAAAAATCCCACCTATTTTTTCTGCCTTAGGCACATCTTTTTTCTTTGCCCTGCTTCATGGTCTTAAAGGTCCCCCGGTTACTCAATTTATTGGCGGACTTATTTTTGCTTTTGCCTTTGAGTATTCCGCAAATTTGCTGACCCCAATTATTATTCATGTTCTTGGCAATTGCACGCTTTTTACCTTAAATTACAGTTCATTGGTTAAGGCTTTTTTCTTAAAATGGTAACATTTTTTTAAAAAAAAAATCATTCTTGACATCCATTGTGAGATGGCACAAAATTACAGGCTATGACAAATTTATGTAATGGAAATCAGATCATCGTTCTGGGGCTTATATTGTTGGGAGGATTCTGGGCCGGAAAATTTATTCAGCTTGTGAAATTGCCTGCAGTAAGCGGATATGTTCTTGGCGGCATTCTTATGGGTTTTTCTGTGATGAATCTTATTCAAAAGCCCATGATTCATCATTTGCAGTTTATTGAGGTTCTGGGCCTTAGTATGGTTGCCCTTATCATTGGCGGTGATTTGAATAATAAAAATCTTCGAGCCTTGGGAAAATCAATAGTTATTATTAATTTACTGGAAGGGGGAGGAGCATTTATTATCGTTACCTTAAGCACCTGGTTGCTGTTAAAGGTTCCGCTTCATACGGCTCTTTTGTTGGGCTCCATTAGTTTTGCCACGGCACCGGCTGCCACAGTAGCTGTAATTCATGAATATAAAGCACACGGACCTCTCACTGATACTTTGATTGCTGTTGTAGGTCTGGATGATGCAGTATGTGTGATTTTATTTTCTGTGGCTATGGCCATTTCCGGTATATTGCAGAATGGCAGTTTTGCCGATTTTTCCTGGATGAACCTTACCGAACCCTTATGGGAAATCATGGGCTCTATTTTCTTTGGGGTGCTGGTTGGATGGTTGGTTATTTTTATTTTGCGCAGAATTCGAGAAAAACATGAGATCGTGGTGGTATTATTAGGTTTTGCTTTTTTAGCCGGAGAATTGGGAGAAATATTCGGACTTTCCGGTCTCCTTTTAAATATGACCTATGGCTATATAGTGACCAATTTTGGTCCACGGCCTCATATTATAGACCTTTTGCAGAATATAGAATTGCCGATTTTGATCTGTTTTTTTACGCTGGCCGGTGCTACCTTAGATTTACCCCTTCTTATGCAAAATTGGGTTATTGCTCTGGTATTTGTTTTTGCCCGCGGTGGAGGTAAAGTATTTGGAGCTTATGCAGGTGGTAAGATATGTCATGCTCGAGAATCAGTGACCAAATATTTGGGGTTTGCCTTATTGCCTCAAGCAGGTGTAGCCATTGCTTTGGTGATAGCTATTGGAGAGCAATATCCAAAGATTGCGCCATTAGTCACAGCTATAATTTTGGCTTCTGTGGCTATAAATGAAATCTTTGGGCCCATAGGCACCAGATATGCCATTGTGGCTTCAGGAGAAGATGGTCGTCAAAAAGCCGAATCTGTGGTTCCAAGCTCAGTAAATTAGACAGGATTTTTTTTATCTTATTCATCCTGTCAAAATGTCAAAAAAATAGCCGAGCGCAGTACAACACATCCTTACTAAAATTGTTTTTCATTATGAATTACAAATTGATGATTGGTTAGGAATTAGCAATTTTTTGAATTACGAATTACAGAATGAAAAGAATTCATAATTTCTTTTATCCTGTTAATCCTGTCAAAAAAAATAGCTGCCCATCCGCCGGATATTATTTAAAAGAATAGTGGTATTTAGATTTGCCTTTCCGGTAAAAGCTTCCTGTGATCAAACCGATAATCCAGCCAATAAATAAGATGCCAGCGCCAACACCAGCCCAAAGCAGATCCTGATGGTTTTTTAAGCGAAGGTTTTCATTTTTTAGTCGCTTAAGTTCAGACTGATTGCTTTCTGATAATTGAGCATACTTTTTTAAGGAATTGTTTTCTTCTGTTAGGGCAGCAATCATATCTGATTGTTTTTCCGCTTTTTTGCTCAAGATGGAAAGTTGTTCAGTCAAGGGTTTATCTTCTTTGAGGAGAGATTTTACCACCCATCCCTCATCACCTTTAGGTGTAAGCACATAGTACCACCCTTCTTCCTGATCTAAAATTTTTAGAGCATCACCCGATTTGACACGAGTGAGAATTTTATACTCCATGGTTGGTCCACTGCGAACATTGACCCAGTTCATCTCAATAACATACATAGTTTTGGCTGATACATTCGGCTGAGCAAATAAAATAATCGGTATACTTAAAATGAATATAAAGAGCGGAAAATAATATTTCGGCATCTTTATAATACCACCCCCTTTTTTAAGTTTATCATCCTTGATGAAGTCGTAAAAAATCTCCTTAACGTGTCATTTCGAATGAACGTGAGAAATCTTTATCGCATAATATGCTTAAAAATATAAGATTTCTCCCAGCAGTCGAAATGACAAATATGCCAAAATTGACTTTTTACGAAACCATCATACTTCCTATAATATAATATCTCATTGGCGAGGCCATACATCTCGCTTTTTATATCTCACCGCAGAGATCAAAGAGATCAAAGAGATCAAAGAGTTTTTATTTTTTTTAACTCTCTAATCTCTGCGCTCTTTGCGGTTAATTTGCCTTTGCATATGGCTGTTAGCCATTTCAAGTATAAATCATCTCAGAAATAGGCACGCTCGTCAAGAGGATAATGCAGCCCTGACGCACATCTTTATTCCTGAAATATTGGCTGTCAATGACCTATGATTAAAAAGTGTGCGAAATTTTTTTTACTGATTACCTGCCAACCCTTGATATAACAGCAACTAAAATTCATGCGTCATAGCTGAGGATAATGGCGAGTGATTCTCATTTTACTGTACAATGGTTTTAAAAGGCCCTTTTTGAAAATGGAAAAAAAGTAAACCAAAAGTAGCGACTATAATAAAAAGGTATCCTAATATAACCAATCCCAAACCCGGATGATGAGTCAGATGAATCAATGCTTGCCGGTCTATGATATTATCCATCCACGTAATAGTAATACCTTTTTTGGCCAGGGGATTCATTTTGGGGAATCGTTGAATCAACCAGCTTGAAAAGATGGGTTGGTCAGATTTTTTGGAGAGCAAGGAAAAATGAACAGCCGGATTTTCCATTGATTGGGAATCGGATTTGACCTGTCCAAACATATCTAAGGTTAGATGCGGATTAAAAAAATTGAATCGCAGTTGCAGATTCGGGTCTGATAAGGGTATTATCTCTTCTGGTGAAACTACATACTCTTTTCCTTCCAATCGAATACGAATAGCTTGCCATTTATTTTGAATTTTAATTAAAAAGGCAGCCCACCCCCAATAAAGCAAGGGATGGTTCGGATAAGCTTCTTGTTGAGTTAAGATCGAATCTTTATCTCGTAAAATCAAAGATCCTTTGGCTAATCCCTGTCCTCCTCCTCTTTGCTCTGAGTAAGACAATAAATCTATATTTGTAAGTTCAAGAGACATATTTGAATTATTAATTACAGATTGGGGTTTATTAGGTAATAAAGCCATACTAAGGCCTTTAGTTCCCCATACGGAATCAATAATCATTCCAAGGACAGCCAGAAAAAAACCCAGATGAAATAGCAAAACAGCGATTTTTTTATACAGCCTATGGGTTTTTTCCTTTTGAAAAAGGCAATAGAAACACCCTGTACCAAGAAAACCCATGGCTGCTAAGAATATCCATAACCAACCAACTTTCAGGGGAGCACTCAGGCTATATTTCAGTAACCATGACAAAAGATTAGAGTAATTAATTTTTTGAAATGTCTGAGCATTGAAATACATAATCAATGACCCGCCAACCAGCAGAAACACACACAGATTGATTATGCCGAGTATCTTTTTTACATTCCACAATTTCTGTAGCTTCAAAAAGTTTTACCTCATTAAATTAGACAGGATTGACAGGATTCACGAAATTTTTGTTTTTTATCCTATTCAATCCTGTTTATCCTGTCAAAAAAATGATTGGGAAGCCCCATAAAAAAAATAAAAATTTCTATGCTATAGATTTATTATTAAAATCGATGCGTTCCTCTCATAAGTAACCCTAAACCTAAAAATGTAAAAATCATTAAAAGAAATCCCAGGATAGAAAACAGGGCCCTTTTTTGGCCTGACATTTGTTCTAATCCAAGATAGGGATAATGCACCATCCCGGCATAAAAAAGCCAGATACCGAATGACCATAATCCCTTTAAATTCCACATCCAGTAAGACTCCCAGGCCAGATATGCCCAAACAGCACCAGCGGCCATACACAGGGTAAATAAATAAAAACCCAAGGCAATACTATGTTCAAGCCAAAGGAGAATAGTATCTCTTCGGTCAATTAAGTACCACACACCCAGACAGGCTGCTGCAGAAAAAAGTGCATAGGCTGCAAAAGAAAAAATAACATGAAGAAAAAACAAAGGGGTATCCAGAAAAGGGGTAAGCGGAACAATTGGTTTACTCAACCACCAGGTGGGAAAAAGGGTCAATAAACTCAATCCGAGCAGAAAGTCTAAGCCTGCTTCGTAAACCGGCATTTGAAAATATAAATAAAAATACGATAAAGCCAGACAAAAAGAGAAAAAGTACAGGGCTTCAAATAACCCTACTACTGGAAAATGTTTGCTTGTTATCCATCGTACCAGAATAAAGTACCCTTGGGCAATAAGACCAAAATCTAAAAAAACAATAGCCCATTTGAGAAACAGTTTACGTCGTTTGCCGGCCCATACCCTGGCCAGTGATGTGGTTTGGGCAAAAAGATAAAAGAAAAGAGGAATTGCAACAACTATATTGCCAATAGTAAGGGACTTTGATACAGGAATGATAGCCTCCTTTTTATTTTTTTTATCCTTTTTATCCTGTAAATCCTATCTAAAAAATGCCGGTATTCAATCAGTTAAAAGATATTGAAACATAACATAATAATCGATTATATGTCAACGTGTTATATATGTGTATAATTAGTGCAAAATAAATGCTGAAATTGTTTGCTTTTATTTTTTAAGTTTGCTATTCTAATTTTATGCAAAATTCAGGTTATAGACTGTTTTTTCAGTTTAGACAGGCTCAGCAGGCTATAAGAGAATTTCTTTTTTTATTCTGTAAATCCTGTAAATCTTGTCAAAAAAAAATATCTTTTTAAATTGAATATATGCATATAAAGAGGAAAAAAGTCTATGGAAGGCGAACAAAATTTAAGCCGGCTTCAAAAAACGATTTATAGAAGTATGCCCGATGGGACCATTAAACAGATAAATCCATTAACAGACCGGGAAGTGTGGACTATTCCCGGCAGAAAAAATAAGCCCATTACCAATGCCAAGCCCAAAAATCGGCAAAAAATCTCACCCATGTCCAACTCCCATGAAGACTATTGCAACTTTTGTGAAACAAAATATTCTAATACCCCCCCTGAAAAGGGTCGCCTGGTAAAGGAAAATGGTCATTATAAAATATTATCCCGATTGAACCCGGATCAGATATTTTCTCAACTTGCTGATTTACGACGTATTCCCAATCTTTTTGAGATCGTGACTACTGATTACTGGAAAAAAAATTATAATTTTCAGTTAAATGGTGTAAATAAAAAATGGAAGGAGCGCTACCTTTCACAGAAAAAAGGTCTGGAGCATGTTCTGGGCATTATAAATCTCAAGTTAAAATTATCGGGCCTTTCGCCTGAAGAGATTGAAAAAATGAGCTCGGATCAGAAATTGGAAATGGCCAATGCTTTTTTTTGTGGAGGTCATGAGCTTATTGTGGCCAGAAAGCATTATAAGGAAAATGCTGAATACACTGATGAACTTTGCTCTTCTGGTGAGTTGACGCAAGAAGAACATTTTCAGTATTTTAAATTCACCATTGAGACTATAAAGGATATTTATGAGCAGAATCGTTATGTACGATACATCAGTATTTTTCAAAATTGGCTTCGGGATGCAGGGGCATCCTTTGATCATTTGCATAAACAATTAGTAGCTCTGGATGAATGGGGGACCTCAGTTGAACGAGAGCTCAATTTGGTAAGCAGGTATCCCAATATATATAATGAATTAGCTGTTAATTTTGCTGGCTATAATAATCTAGTCATTGCCGAAAATGATCATGCCATCGCCTTTGTTGATATTGGACACGTTTACCCTACTCTAGTAGTTTATTCGAAAAGTGAAAAATTTCGTCCCACAGAACTTGGAGATGAGGAGTTGCGAGGATTCAGTGATTTGGTTCACGCTTGCCATGCTGCGATGGGTTCCGGGATATCCTGTAATGAAGAGTGGTATTATTGCCCGCGAGATGCTATTGTACCAATGCCCTGGCACATTTTGATCAAATGGAGAATTAATACCCCGGCTGGTTTTGAGGGAGGAACAAAAATATTTATTAATCCCATAGCCTTAACTGATATTCGTGATCAGATGGTACCCAGATTATATGAACTACGAGATAAAAAAATCATTGATGGATTTAAAATTGCTGAGGAGTGCCCTTTAAAGCCTAATCCACTGCGCTATAATGGGCATGTCAATTAGTCTCCATTTTTTTCTAAGGGTGGCTTTTTTTGAAAAAAGACCTGGAAGGTTGTCCCTTTATTAGGTGTGCTTTCAGCAGTTATTTTCCCTTTATTTTTTCGAATCAGCATATTAATTATTGATAATCCAAGGCCGGTTCCTTTTGTTTTGGTTGTAAAGAGGGGCGTAAAAATTTTCCGGATATTAACCGCCGGTATACCGGGGCCTGTGTCACTAAAAAAAAGAACTACCTTTGATTTCTCTTCAATTCCCTTAATGGCCAGTTTGCCTCCAGAGGGCATAGCCTCAACTGCATTAGAAATAAGATTCTGAAAAATCTGTTCAGCGTGGTCCGGATCTACATAGGCCAAGGGTAAAGATTCAGGAAAATCCATGTTAATAGTAATCTGGGGTAAAATGTCAATTTTTTGAAGTAATTTTTCCAAAAGGGTCTTCAGGTTTACATGTTCAAAATTGGGAGAGGTGGTGCGAGAAAAATCAAGAAGGTCTTCGACAAACTTGCTCATTTTGTGAATTTCATCTTCCAGGGCCTCAAGAAATTCTTCGATGTTGTCTGATTCATCTCTGTTTTTCAAAATATATAGAGTGCCGGATAATATGGTTAAAGAATTGCGGAATTCATGGCCTACACTTCCTATAAGTTGCCCGATAAGGGCCAATTTTTCTTTCAGGAGTAACTCCTGCTGGGCATTTCGTAATTCTTGAGTCCTATCTTCTACTGTTCGTTCCAATCCGGCATAAAGCTTCTTTATTTCATCTTCCGCTTTTTTACGCTGGGTAATATCCCTGGCAAATTCAACAGCCTGAATTATTTCTCCCTGATCATTTCGTATGGGAAAGGCATAAACATCAAACCAGGAATCAGTGCCATCGGATTTTTTTCTACAGCGTAAACGAGAAGAGGGTTTTCCAGTTTGAAAAGCATCAGTAACCGCACAAGCAAGGCAGGGTGCGGTTTGGTTCTGGAAAACCTCATAACATTTATGTCCGATCATATCCTCTTTTTTTCTATGGTAAAGTTCCTCCCTGGCCGGATTACACATCAACAAATTGTAAGATCGGTCTATAACATTTAAGGGGTCGGTAATACAATTAAATACAGCTTCTAATCGATCTTTCGTCTTGCGTAATTCTTCTTCAATTTGATGGGCCCGTATGGATCTTTTAAATATTTCGGCAATCATTTGTAAAGAGTGGATATGTTCTTCCCGCCAATACAGTGAGTGAGATAAATCTTCAAGGCCGATAAATCCATGAAGTTGACCATTGGTCCATAGAGGTATTATGAGAAGGGCCCGAATTTGAGAGGATGCAAAAGGCGAGGCAGTTCCCTCGAATGAATCATTTTTTACATCGGGAATAACAATGTTTGCATTTTTTTTTAAAGGCTCCATCCATTTAGGAAGACTATCGAGCGGGATACCCCATAGCTGTTTCTTGCGAGAGGCAACTTGGGGAGCACACCATTCATAGGTATTGTCAATAAGATTTTCAGACATTCGAACTTCCATCATATAAACCCGGCTTATACCCATAAATTTTCCAATACCCTCAAGAGCTGAGGTTATTACCTGATCAAGATTTTTGGGAGCCACAAGTGAGGCTGAAATATTAGCCAGAATTTTTTTCATTTTTTTTTAATTCCATTTAAATATTAAATAATTAAGTAAGAACTTTTATAAATATATAAAAAATTTAGGGCATTCTATATTTATCAGTCTACACTTTTTGAAAAAAGTAGATTATTATAATTTTTATCCTCACACAAAGACACAAAAATCGCAGAGGATTATGCTTTATGGTTAAATTTTTTTTCTTTTACTCTCTCTTTGTGGTTCTGTGTCTTTGTGTGAGATTTTAAAAAAGTCTAAACTACTTATTGTGCTTTATGAAAAAAGCCAAATTTAGCCAAATATTTTTAAAATAAAAATACAAATATGTTTATCTCTACATTATTAAATATACTATATAGATGCTAAAAATCAAGCAGAAAAAAGGGCTCCTTCTTTTTTTATGAAGGGGTCCTTCATAACAATTAAAGATTGTCTCTTTCAGATCCGAAAACCTTGGATATTTCTTTTTCCGGCACCCCATTTTTTTTATGCCTTTCAAATCCAATAAATTCAAACCCGGAGATAAATCGGCAATGGTTGAGAATTTCTGTATCATTGGACAATCTATATTTATAGACAAAAAGTGTATTCCTCCAAACACCTATTAGCGGAAGGGGTTTCTCTTCTGATATTATGCGAGCCTGACCTATAATAGTACCATCAGGATTAAAGGTTAAACTTATATATCCTTTATCTTCGTCTTCTACTTGAATGGCGTAAAGATGCGTGCCATAAAATTGGGCCGGAGAACTGCCGATAAATAAAAGCATTTCAAAAAATATGGTCATAGTAATCACTATAAAATTTTTTTTCATAACAACCATCTCCTTCCCTTCTATTATGATATATTTTCATAAAAACGCAACATAAAAAACATAAAATTAACATAAAAAAATAAAAATTTTATAATAAGAATTTCTGGGCCTGTTGACAAGCTTTTGTGATCTATATTATTATTCTTTAAGATCAAAAACAAAATTCCTTTTTCATGAAATGATAAGTCAGGTGATGATGAGGTGCTATTTCCTTGAAATGAGAAATCAGGCTGTGATAAAAACAGAGATAAGAAACTATGAAAGGGGAAGTCAGGGTAGGCGAAGGGTAGGATACACTACCATATGAAACATATGTGCCGGAAAGCCGACACAAAGGGTAAGAAAAATTTTGTAATATCATTTAGATATCAATTAAATAAAGGTGCATTTTCAAGTGAAAAATAAAAAAAAGGTTATAATTTTACCGCTCATCATAATAACTTTAGCCATAATAATTTACCTGCTTTATGTAAATGGATCGTCAAATAATAAGGATATTATACCTATTTCAGGGAACATCGAGATCACCGATACTGAATTAAGCTTTATGGTTGCCGGCAGGGTAAAAGAACGTCTGGTTTCAGAGGGTGAAACCATTACAGCCGGCCAGGTAATTGCTTTGCTGGAGAATACAGAATTTGTTCAAAAAGTTTTCCTTCAAAAGGCTAAAGTCCTTGCAGCACAAGCTGCGCTGGATGAACTTATTGCCGGATCGCGACCGGAGGAAATTGCCCAGGCCCGGGCATTGGTGCAAAAAGCCCAGGCCAGGTATGATGAATTACTCAGCGGATCAAGGCCACAGGAGGTGGCTGTTGCCAAAGCAGCAGTACAAAGAGCCAAAGCTGAGGCAAAGCGCCTGACAAAAGAATTTGAGCGACAAAGGGAACTTTACCAAAAAGAAATTATATCTATCCAAAAATATGAACTGGCGCAGACTGCTTATGAAATAGCCGAGGCAAGACTCCTGGAAGCACAAGAACATTTAAAGCTTGTTAAAGAAGGCCCCAGGAAAGAACAAATTGAGCAGGCCCAGGCCACCTTAAGCGAAGCCAAAGAACGTCTGGCCCTGGTAAAAAAAGGCCCTCGCCGGGAAACCATCGATCAAGCCAGGGCACGTCTTAAACAAGCCGAAGAGGCCCTTAATCTGACCAAAATTTACCTTGATTATACCAAACTCATCTCTCCCCTTTCAGGGGTGGTCTTATCAGAGGTCATTGAGGCCGGAGAATATGTTGTCCCTGGAACACCGGTTATTACTGTCGGCGATCTAAAAAAGGTATGGCTGAGAGGCTATATTAATGAGACTGATTTAGGGCGAGTAAAGATTGGCCAAAAGGTGCAAGTATCAACTGATACTTACCCAGAGAAAGTTTACCGGGGACATATCTCATTTATTGCTTCACAGGCTGAGTTTACACCTAAAAATGTCCAAACCAAAAAAGAGCGGGTGAAACTTGTGTATCGAATTAAGGTAGACATTCCGAACCCTAACCTGGAATTAAAGCCTGGTATGCCTGCTGATGCGGAAATAGCGCTAAAGACGGTAAGGTGATTATGCGATGGAAGCCATAAACATTGAAGTATCTTTGTATGTAGTTGCTGTATCCAATATTTGGAAAATGTGAATACGTGATGGAAGCCATAAAAACAGAAGCCCTCACGAAATCCTTTGGAGATTTGTGTGCAGTTGACAGCCTCACTTTGACAGTGGCCGAAGGAGAGATATTCGGTTTGGTCGGACCGGACGGCGCAGGTAAGACCACCACCATGCGTCTTCTGGCTTCAATTATGGTGCCCACTTCAGGTCGAGCCATTGTAGCCGGACACCATATTGTTAAAGAGGCTGAGGCAGTTAAAGAAAAAATAGGGTATATGAGCCAAAAATTTGGTTTATATGCAGACCTTACTGTAATGGAAAATATCAATTTTTATGCGGATATCTATTCTGTTCCAACCAAGGATCGAAAAACCAGGATCGACCGGCTTTTGACCTTCAGTAATTTGACTGCCTTTAAAAAGCGCCTGGCGGGTAATCTTTCAGGCGGCATGAAACAAAAGCTTGGTCTTGTCTGCGCTCTCATTCACACACCCGAGGTCCTATTTTTGGATGAGCCGACCAATGGTGTTGATCCTGTCTCTCGTCGAGATTTCTGGCGTATTTTATATCAACTGCATCGCCAAAAGGTGACTATCTTTGTTTCAACTGCATACCTTGATGAGGCCGAACGCTGCAACCGGCTAGGCTTTATTCACCAGGGCAAGCTCCTTGCCTGCGGAAGCCCCCATGAGGTCAAGAAATTAATGACCAAGGCAATTCTTGAGGTCCGCACCCTGAAACCACGACAAGCCGCAATCCTGCTGCGTGAACATTTGGAAACCGGGTCGGTAAACCTTTTTGGGGACCGCCTTCATCTGATTACCGGCGAGCCGGAAAAAACCACTAAAAAGGTCAAAGTCCTAATGACTGAAGCCGGCCTTGATGTCAGCTCCATCCGGCTAATAAAACCTACACTGGAAGATGTGTTTGTATCAGTCCTTACCTAAAAAAGATGAATAATACTGATCATAAAAATGGGAAAGCGGTTGTTGTTCAAAATTTGGAGAAGCGGTTCGGCGCCTTTTTGGCCGTAAAAAACCTGAGTTTTGAGGTGGCCAAAGGGGAAGTCTTTGGTTTCCTGGGGCCCAATGGCGCCGGCAAATCAACAACCATGCGCATGCTCTGTGGTCTCCTTACACCTAGCGCCGGCACTGCAAGGGTGGCCGGCTTTGATATTGATACCGAGGCTGAGAAGATTAAGGCTAACATCGGCTATATGAGCCAAAAATTTTCTCTTTATGAAGACTTGACTGTCGAAGAAAATATTAATTTTTATAGCGGCATCTACCATATTGCGCCTAAGAAAAAAAAGGGACGAAAAGAATGGGTGATCAAGATGGCCGGTCTCAAAGAGCACCGGCGTTCAAAAACAGCCATCCTTTCTGTGGGATGGAAGCAGCGGTTGGCCCTGGGGTGCGCTATTCTCCATGAGCCGCCGATTATTTTTCTTGATGAACCAACCTCGGGAGTAGATCCTATCAGCCGGCGCCAGTTTTGGGACCTGATCTATGATCTTTCCCATAAAGGCGTTACTGTATTCGTTACCACCCATTATATGGATGAGGCCGAATTTTGTGATCGAGTTGGTCTTATCTATCGGGGCGAATTAATTGCCGACGGAACTCCCGAATCGCTCAAGACAGAATTTATGTCAGATCATGTCTTGGAGGTGGTATGCGAAAGACCTCAAGAGGCAATGGTTGAAATAGAAAAACTTGAGGGCATTAAAGAAGCGGCCTTATTTGGCCGGGAAATTCATGTCATGGTTGAAGAAGCAGAATCAGCAAGCGCTGCCCTCAGGAATTTACTGAATCAACAAGGCTACCAGGTTTATTCTCTTGAAAAAATTATTCCCTCTTTAGAGGACGTATTTGTCTCGCTCATAGAAGCGCATGACCGCGCTGAACAACCCCAGTCGGAGGTGCGGCAATGAAGTTGCGTCGCATCCGGGCTATGGCCCATAAGGAGTTTCTTCATATTATCAGAGACCCGCGAAGCCTTGTTATGGGCATTGCCATCCCCATGCTAATGTTGATTCTCTATGGATATGCCTTAACCCTGGATGTGGATAATGTGCCAAGCGTCATTTGGGACCAGAGCGAGTCAGTAGTCAGTCGAGACTTTATCAGTAGATTTGGCGGTTCGCGTTATTTTTCCATTCAAAAATATGTGCAGAGCTACCGGGAAGTGGAAAAAGCAATCGATTCCGGCCTGGCCCTGCTGGCCCTTATCATCCCCAAAGACTTCGCCGGACACATCGAAAAAAAGGCATCAACCTCAGTACAATTGATTGTGGATGGAAGCGATGCCAACACCGCTACCCTGGCCACAGGCTATGCCACGGTAATAGCACAGACTTATTCCCAGGAGATAGCCTTAAACCGGATTCGACGAATGGGCGGAAAAAGCATGAACCTGCCGCTGGATTTTCGGCCACTGGTCTTGTTTAATTCAGATCTTGAGTCTAAAAATTTCATTGTTCCCGGCCTGATTGCCGTGATCATGATGATTATTGCAGCGCTTCTTACCTCACTGACCGTAGCTCGTGAATGGGAAAACGGCACTATGGAGCAGCTTATTTCCACCCCTGTTAAGAGCGAAGAGCTGATTCTCGGCAAAATTCTTCCTTATTTTGCCATTGGTATGTTTGATGTTTTTCTGGCTGTTCTTATGGGCGAATTTTTATTTCAGGTCCCTTTGCGTGGCAATGCAGCACTCATTTTTGGTATGTCGGCTATCTTTCTGGCTGGGACCTTGTCCATGGGCTTATTGATCAGCATTGTCACCAAGAGTCAACTGGTAGCCAATCAGATGGCTATGGTGTTCACCTTTTTACCCTCATTTCTGCTCTCGGGATTTGTGTACGCCATAAGTAATATGCCAAAATTCCTTCAACTGCTCACCTATCTTATACCAGCCAGATATTTTGTGACCATCCTAAAGGCCATTTATCTGAAAGGGGTAGGGCTTAAGGTCCTTTGGCTTGAGGCTGGGCTTTTGACCATTTTTGGTATATTCATGATAGGTTTGGCCAATCTGAAATTCAAGAAAAAACTGGAGTAATCATGTTTGAGCGGATCAAATATATGCTTATCAAAGAATTTATCCAGGTACTTCGTGATCCGAGAATGAAGATGGTTATTTTTGTTGCCCCTATCATTCAGTTAATTGTATTTGGCTATGCAGCCACCACCGACGTTAACCATATTGCCACGGCAGTCTACGATCTTGATCAAAGCAAGTCCACTCGAGAACTTATAGCTCAATTCGTGGAGTCAGGCTACTTTGACATTGTAGAATATATTAATGACCAGAGATATGGCGATGACCTCATAAACCGCGGCCATATCAAGGCGATTCTTAGTTTTAATAAGGGATTTGAAAATGATCTTTTAGCCGGAAGGTCCGCCCAGGTGCAAATGATTGTTGATGGAACGGATTCCAACACAGCCGGCATTATCCTTAATTACAGTGCTAAGATCGCCAGGCAGTTTTCCCAACGGGTTTTAATCTCCCGGCTCACTCGCCTTACCGGATCGGCCCAAAGACCGGAGCTTATCACTTTACAAACGCGCTCCTGGTTTAATGAAAACCTGGAGAGCCGAAATTTTTATGTGCCTGGCGTGATTGCCATTATTGTCAGCCTGATCACCTTGATGCTCACCAGCATGGCCGTGGTGCGTGAAAAGGAGATCGGCACTATAGAACAGATTATGGTTACCCCCATAACTCCAATCGAATTTATCCTTGGCAAGACTGTGCCTTTCGCTTTGATCAGTTTCCTTGATGTCATCATAGTAACCCTGGTTGGTGTGTTTTGGTTTGAGGTGCCCATCAGGGGCAGCATATTACTGCTTTTTTTGGCCACAGCCCTTTATCTTATGACTACCCTGGGGGTGGGGCTTTTAATCTCCACCATCAGCCAAACTCAACAACAGGCCATGATGACCACCTTCTTTTTCTTTTTTCCGGCCATACTCCTGTCCGGATTCATATTTCCCATTGCCAATATGCCGGTTATTATTCAATGGCTGACCTACCTGAATCCCTTGCGCTATTTTCTGGTAATCATTCGGGGCATCTTCCTTAAAGGTGTGGGGTTTACCATCCTCTGGCCCCAGATGGCCGCGCTGCTCGTCATGGGCTTCATCACCTTGCGTCTGGCCACCAAAAGATTCCATAAGACTTTGGCCTGATTACCAATTATCTTGATTTGATTACGATTAGTCAGACTTGACATATGCTTAATTATTGCAATAGGATATGACAATGAAAATACCTTAATTAAAAATCAGGGGTTTTTATTTTTATAGGCGAGGAGGAAATTGTTTATGCTTAACTGGCGATACCGCTTGCAATTAAGCCGGCTGGATAAACTGCGGCGGTCGATCTATGAAATTTTTCGGGATGAGCTGGATCAATATCTTATCGAATATGGTTTGGTGGAATCTTATCAAAACTTCGTCAAAAAAAATCTTCCATATCCATTTGTTGAAAAGAGAGAATTAAAGCCCAAAGCCAGGATTCCTGATGTAGAATATGAAGCTCATAATCTATTTTTAGTTATTTTTGTAGAAGATTACCTGCCCCATACCTACAAAAAATATATTCGATTTTTTGATGAAAATAAAATCACTAAAGAAAATTTAATACGTTCTAAAACAGTCCGGCTTTCAAAAAATTATTATACCAATATAAAGCAGTTTGACTCTCCCCATTTCTCCGGTTTTTTTAAAGGTATGCTTCCTGTTGATTATGCCTTGCTTATTCAAAGAGATCAGATGATCAAGGCCAGAAATCGATACAGCCTTTCTCATTTTCATGTTCGAATTGATTGGCCCATTGCAGATGCTGCTGAAGATCTGGCTCGATGGCTGCGCTATATTTCAAAAAATCTCTATGAGAAGGGGGATGCTTATGCCGAGGAGATTCAAAAGAAGCTCTTTGAATATTATGGATTGCCCACCACTTGTGGAGGGCGTCGAACAGCAGCCATGGTGGCCGCCCAATTTTTAAGACAAATGCCCTGCATCTCAACAGTTTATGTGGCAAGCAGTGAATCAAGGGTTTGTTACCGGTTTTCAGAAAGGGGTATAGCAAAGAATATATTAATAAAATTGACCAAAGACGACCTGCAAAATATCGCTGAAGTGAACTCCCTGGAAGCTGATACCATGAAAAAAGATTACCTCATTGCCGAACAGGGCAAAGTTGGTATTGCGATTTTTCAGGCTACATATAACTATACTAGCCACGCCAGATTTCCTGAGGATGGCAAATTAAGAGAATTGAACCCTGAATATTCCTGGTTGACTGTAACCAGTCAAAGCATTTTGCCCAAACCCGGAGTTTGGGATAAGTCGCCCCTTCCTTTCAAATTTATCTATACATAATAATACGTACGCCTGATAATATATACCCCTGCTTCAAAAAAGCCATTTTATGATTTGGACTAAATTTTATCGCCAATAATCACGGTCAAGACTTCGGTATTGAATAGCCTCAGAAACATGATGTGACCGGATTTTTTCTTCATTCTCAAGATCAGCAATGGTTCTGGCAACCTTTAATATGCGATCATAAGCTCGGGCGCTAAACCCCAATTTGTTGATGGCCATTTCAATGAGTCCCAAAGATTCTGAATCAAGAGAGCAGTATTTTTTTAATTGTTTTGGATTGAGGTGGGCATTGCAGAAAATTTTACTTTTTTTATAGCGCGCTTTTTGAATTCTTCTGGCCTTGTTAACCCGCAAACATATATCATGTGAGCTTTCTCCCTGGGTTTGATCGGTTATTTGTCGATATTCCAGCGGGGGCACGTCAATGTGAAGATCAATTCGATCCAGAAGTGGGCCTGATACACTGAAAAGATATTTTCTGATCTCATAAGGAGTGCAGCGGCATTCCTTGGTAGGATGTCCGAGCCAGCCGCATTTACAGGGATTCATAGCTGCCACCAGTAAAAACCGGGAAGGAAAGGTCAAAGATATGGAAGATCGAGAAATAGTTACACTCCCTTCTTCTAAAGGTTGGCGCATAACTTCAAGTGCCCCGCGCTTAAACTCTGTTAATTCATCTAAAAAAAGAACGCCGTGGTGCGCCAGGGAGACTTCACCAGGTTTGGGAATATTCCCTCCACCAATGAGCCCTACATTGGTAATGGTGTGGTGGGGAGCTCGGAAGGGTCGAGAAACTATAAGTGCCTGATCTTTTTTCAATAATCCGGCGATACTCTGAATTTTGGTGGCATCAATGGCTTCCTCCAGGCTCATCTCAGGGAGTATGGACGGCAGTCGTCTTGAAAGCATAGTCTTGCCTGTACCGGGGGGACCAATAAGAAGTACATTATGACCACCTGAAGCCACGATTTCCATGGCTCGCTTGACATGCTCCTGACCTTTAACATCACTAAAATCAATAGAATATTTCCCGGATGAGGATAAGATTTGTTGCAGATTAATGCTGTGGGGAGTAATATCAAAATTACCATTTAAAAAAGCGCTCGCCTCAATCAAGGATTTAACAGGAAATACATTAATTCCTTTGACTACTGCAGCCTCATTGGCATTGTCTGCCGGCAATATAATCCCCTCTAAACCCATCTGTTGGGCCATGGTGGCTATAGCCAAAGATCCCTTAATAGGCCTGACCGTGCCATCAAGGGAAAGTTCTCCTGCTATCAAATAGCGGGACAAAATGTTAGGGGGGATCATCCCTTGGGCGGATAGAAGGCCTACAGCAATGGGCAAATCATAAACAGTGCCCTCTTTTCGCATGTCGGCCGGCGCCAGATTAATGGTTATTTTGTAGGAGGGAAATTTGAAACCTGAATTATTAAGAGCAGCTTTAACTCGTTCCTTACTTTCCTTGACCGCCGCATCGGGAAGACCTACAGTGGTTAGCACGGGCAGACCTTTGGCCAGATCAACTTCGACCTGAACCATGTATGCATCTATACCGAGGACGGCGCCGCTTAAAATTTTTGAAATCATAGTATCTTGTTATTGATTGTAAAATTATCCTTCTAAAAAACTATAGCCATCCTTGTAAAAGCAGGGACTTAATTAATTAAAACAAATAATGAGATGATTCTGGTTTTAACTAAAAAAACGTTGAAAAAAAGATTTTTTAGGTTTTTCCGGCTCTAAAGGATTTGGGATATTTTGCCCTTGAATAATAGCTGATGGATTTGATGTAACCAGGGCTAAAGCTTCTTTCTCATCTATGATTTCAGCAGCTTTTTTAAGAGCATAAGAGAGATAGGGAGGGCGCACTGTTGAAGAGTGAGCATCTGTGGCAATGACATGGACAAGATTGTGTTTGAGCAATTCCAGGCAACATTTTTCGGCTGACGGACCAAACTCTCCGCGCAGACTGTGAGCGGTAATTTGAATTAATATTCCTTGCAATACTAAGTCATAGAGTGTATCAATATCATTTTGAAGAACGGTATTCCGTTCCGGATGAGTAAGAATAGGGGTTATTCCATGTATATTTAAATCGAAAATAAGATCTTTGATATTCGTGGGAACTGATTGATGGGGTAATTCCAGAAGCAGATAATGATGATTGTCATTGATTGTGCTTGCTTTGCCTTCTTTGAGTAATTCTAAAAGATCAATATTGACATGCACATCAGCGCCCGGTAATATTTCCAAAGGGATTTTTTTTTCTATCAGCACGCTATTTAAAACATCTACAGCTTGCTTGATATCCTGTGTTTTGTTGATATACATTCCATCCATTGTATGGGGAGTGGCTACAATTTTTTCGATTCCATCCTCAGCCGCCATAGCACACATGCAAACAGATTCTTCCATGTCTTTAGCGCCATCGTCCAACCCTGGTAAAATATGACAATGTATATCAATCATGATGGGTGTGATTGTAATGAATATCCCGTAATTTGTCAATTAATAATGATTTTCGATATTTTTTTAACATTAAAATAAAAAATTTTATGCTATAATCCTCAGAAATAAAAATTTTTAAAATGAAAAACATGATGGTCTCGTAAAAAGTCCCAAATCAGCATTTTTAGTCATTATAACTATTTGATTTTATTAGATACTGTTTTTATAAATTCGACTTTTTACGATTGCATCAAAAACATGGTCTTTTGTAGAATGCCTTAAATTTTTAAAGAAAGGAGAGGAAATATCAATGAAATCAAAAAATAATATAATCTTAATTTCAGGAATTATCTTTTCTTTGGGTTTACTGTTTTTAAATCCCTGCAAGGGTTATACAAATGATTCAGTAACCCGGAGCACTCTCAAAAACAGGACCTCTGTTGGATTAACTATTTATAATCAAAATTTTGCCCTCGTTCAGGAAAAACGAAATTTACAATTATCGCCTACAGAAAAACAAGAGGTTATATTTCAAGATGTGCCCGTACAGATTGAACCCGATACTGTTTTTGTATCAACCAAAGACCAGGAACTTAATATTTTAGAACAAAAATTTGAATATGATTTAATTACTCCGGAAAAACTTTTAGAGAAATATGTAGGACAAAAAATAAAAATTTTAGAAAAAAATGAGAAGACAGGAGAAAAAAATATACTTGAGGCCGAATTAGTAAGCTGCAACAATAATCAGCCTGTTTATCGGATTGAAGGAGAAATTTATTTAGGATATCCGGGCACGGTGATCCTACCCGAAATTCCGGAAGAACTGATGGCTCGACCAACTTTACGATGGCTTTTACAAAATGTGGGCGGTAAAGCCAAAAAAAAACTGGTAACAGTTTCTTATTTAACTCGCGGCTTGAATTGGAAAGCTGATTATGTGCTGCAATTAATGTCCAATGAAAATAAAGGTACTTTGCTAAGTTGGGTTACTATCGAAAATCAAACAGGGGCTTTATTTGAAGATGCAAAAATTGATTTGGTTGCCGGCGAAGTTCAACGAGTGGCCGAAGCTCCACGAATAGTGCGAAGAATGAAGATGGCGGAAAACTTTGCCGCTGCATCAGTTCCATCATTCCAAGAAGAGTCTATTTCAGAATATCATTTGTATACTTTAGATCGTACCATAACCTTAAAAGATCAGCAGACAACTCAGGTCCCTTTTATAAAGGCTTCTCTTATTCCTATACAAAAAGAGTTTGTTTTTTGGGGAACAGGCTCTTACAGGCAAAGACAAATGCAATTTCCCGACACACCCAAACCCGTTCGGGTTTATCTTAAGCTGGATAATAAAAAGGAACAAAATCTGGGACTTCCGATCCCTCAAGGCTCGATCAAGGTTTACCAGCGCAATAAAAAGGGGGACCTTAAGTTTATTGGCGAGGACCTGCTTAAACATACACCTGAAGGAGAAACTATACGTCTTCGAATTGGTAATGCTTTTGATGTGGTAGGTGTGCAAAAGCAAATGGATTGGGAAAAAATCAGCTCCCGGGCATATGAAAGCAGTTGGCAGGTAACTTTGCGGAACCGAAAGGATGAAAAAATAGTTGTTCGCGTGGTTGAACCTGTGGGAGGTGAATGGAAAATTGTAAGCAGTTCCCATCAATATAAACGATTGGAAGCTCGAAGGATTGAATTTTCAGTGCCCTTACCTGCTAAAGGGGAAGAGATACTGAAGTATCGAATTCGTGTGGAATTTTAATCGGGTATCGGGGAAACATGCTGTAGTTCTTATTTTCAATTGTGTTTGATCATTTCAAAAAACTCTTCTGGCAGATATGACTCAAGCCGGCACTTTTTTTTGATGGTTTTGATAGCAGTAATATACATGTCAAGTTTGTCTTCCAATAGCTGTTTCTTATCTTCAAGCTCATGAATTTGTGCCCACAGATAAACATTTTCCGATTTATAATGCACCATATCTTCCTGTAAATGTTTATTTTTAAATTTTAGCAGGGCAACTGATTTTGTTTTCGGCATCTTTATCACCTCGCGCCTAATGATTCTAATACACTAATACACGTTTTTGTTGGTAAAAAATGAAGGTCACCAACAAAAAGCTGATGGCCAAATATAATAAATACAATCGAGAATCTGTTATATAAGTCGATTCAATTCCGATACTCTTACGTAAAATTGCTAAATATATTTGTCTGTTTTTGGGAATAGAAAAAAAAGATGCCATCAGCGGAGGCCGCTGATGGCAAAAAAAATTGGGGTGATCAAACATTAAATAAGATTAATAAATAAGATTAATAAATAAGGTGATTTAGTATGGTATTTATATAGACATGTTTTGGTCTGATATTATTACGATTATTTTTTTAACAAAGTCATGATGCATTCGTAAAAAGTCTTTTTTGAAAATTTAGGTTGCATAAATTCAACAAGTTATGTTATACATATACCCTCATTTTGGACTTTTTACGAGACCATCAAGTCATAATAACAGGAAATCTGATGCGCTATGTTTTTATTTTATTATATTACGATTTAAGACAATCCTGCTTAGTATTATTAAACTGCTTATTAAACGACAATTTTTATTGCATTGTTTTACTGTGATGCTTTACTGTAATGCAAGGCTTTAGCCCTGTAAAAATTTTTGACTATCACTAAAAATTTAGGATATTATATGACACAAATTATTAATCTTGACGATTATTGTAATAGATAGAAAAAATAAAATAAAATAGACAGGAGGAACTTTTTATGGCAGTTTTAACCATTTCAAGGACCTATGGATGCGGCGTAAAAGAAATGGCAAAAGTTCTCGCTCAAAAATTAGGATATGTTTTGTTTGAAAAGGAAATTATTCCATTGTTGGCCAAAAAATTAGACTGCGACACAGAGTATGCACGTGAACATGATGAATTACGAGATATGTTTTCTGCCTCTGTTATTGATTTGGCCGCTCCACGATTGGCTTTTTTGAAAAAAGATTCCATTTCCCCCCTGGAATACTCTGAAGCCCTGAAGGATATATTTATGGAATTAGCGCAAAGAGGAAACGCAATTGTTGTTGGTAGGGGGTCACAATTTATATTACAAAACCAACCGGGCGTATTTCATATCCGGCTTGTGGCTGATATAAAATATCGACTGGAACATTTAAAAAATTTACATGTTCTTAAATTATCGGATAGCCATCTCAGCCAAAGAATTCAAAAGGAAGATCGCCTTCGTCAGGAATTTCTCGAAACCCATTTTCATCAAACCGGAGAAAACCCCCTCCTGTATCATTTAACAATTAATCTAAGTAAAGTTTCTTGGGAGAAGACGCAAGATATGATTTTACAACTCATTGAAAAAAAATAATAAAATTGATGCACTCGTAAAAAATCAAATTTATAAAAACAGTGTCTTATAAAATTAGATAGTTATAACAGTTGAAATGATTAATTTGGGACTTTTTACGAGATTATCAAAAATTGGCTCATGTAAAAGTATCAGACTGCCCAATAAATATATATAAAGTGCTTGACCAAATCTCTCATCAAAAGACAATAAATCTACATTAAATCTTTTCTTTTAAAGTCTTTGACCTCTTTCTTAAAGCCGTTTGCCCCCTTCAGCTAATTCTTCCAGACCCTGCCGATCCTTTATGGTAATATGGCGACCGTCTGATTGAATAAGGTCTTGTTTAACCATTTTGGCAAAAATGCGGGAAAGGGTTTCAGGAATAGTTCCCAAAAAGCTGGCTAATTGACCCTTGGTAATATCTAACTCCAGATCATTTATCTTATTTTTTCGCCCGCTCAAATATAAAAGATAAGCAGACAATCTTCCCGGAACTTCCTTAAGGGAAAGACTATCAATCATGAGAGTAAATTTTCGCAATCGCTGGGAAAGAACAGCCAGCATATTCATAGCCAAAGAAGGATTATTTTTAATCAGGTTAATAAAATCTGCCATAGGAAAGAAAAAGATACGACTTTTTTCAATGGTTTCAGCGTAAGCCGGAAAGCACTTATTCGTGAAGACTGCAATTTCGCCAAAGGGTTCTTTAGGTTCAATAATATGAAGAATTTGTTCCTTACCCTCAAGAGAAAGTTTATAAATTTTAACCCTGCCTGAAATAACTACATAAAAACCCGCACCCTCTTCACCCTCGGAAAAAATAATCCGGCCTCGCCCAACTACCTGATCTACCACAATACCGGTCAGGGTTGCAAGCTGATCTTTGGGAAGTCCTGCAAAAAGCGGGATAGTTGATATATGTCCAATTAAATCCATAATCAATTATTCCTTGATGCATTCGTAAAAAGTCGTTTTTAGAAAATTTGGGTTGAATAAATTCAATAAGTTATGTTGTACATATATCCCCATTTTGGACTTTTTACGAGACCATCATTCCTTGATATAGTCACAGATGATAGTCACAGCAGACATTATCTCTTATTTTTAAAAGAAAATATCATTTGTCTTAACCTAAGTCAAAGTATATTTTTTTAAGGTATGAAAAAGTTATTATTAGAGATATAAAGGAGGGCAGGGGAGGGGAGAGGGACTTGACGAAATCATAAATCTGGAAGGGATAGAATTTTTGCTTGAGCGAGTTGGAGAAAAAAAATAAAAATGATAAAAAAAATTCATTCCTTGACTTATGTCAAGGTAAATTTTTATTGATTCTATTATACTTAAATAATAAAGGGATTTACACTTTTTGTTATGCAGCTTTTTAAACATATTTATAAAAAAGGATTTATTGAATGGACAGGAAAAAAATAAAAATCCTTTGAATTACGTTAATTCTGTCTGATTTTACAAGATTTAAGGGAAGTTATCATTAACCTTATGAGTAAGGAGGTACTTGTTATGATCAAAACCATAAGTTTGAAAGATGCCCCGGATATAAAAAATCCACATGGGGTGAGTGTCCGCAAGCTTCATGACAGCGAACATGCACTGGTAATGCATATCAATTTATTGCCCGGTGAAAAACTAAAAAAGCACATCACTCCTGTAGATGTTTGGTTTTTTATTCTGGAGGGCAGCGGCATAGTAGAAATTGGGGAGGAGCGCGCTGAAGTATCCGCAGATATGCTCGTTGAGAGTCCGGCAAACATTGTCCATCGTCTTATTAATAATAGTGACCGCCCATTTCGATTTTTAGTGGTAAAAACTCCAAGGCCAACAAAGGCAACCCAATTACTGTAGGGTGATTACCTTGGTAATGGAGCATGAAGATAAGAAAATAAGGGGAGTTAAATGATTTTTATTATAATACCATTAGTAATCTCTTGTTTATTTTTAGGCGCCCATTTTTTAAGATCTGCAAATCCCATAGTTTCTGTACTATGTCTTTTGATGCCGTTTTTGCTATTGATTAAGAAGCGTTGGATTTTGTACATCATACAAATTTTTACTTATATAGGTGGAGGAATATGGCTAAATACAACGATTTTTCTCATAAGAAAACGAATAACAATGGGTTTACCTTGGCATAAACCGGTAATTATTCTTGGCGCAGTAGCTGTGTTTACTGTTTTTTCGGGGGTATTATTTAATTTAAAAGTGGTAAAAGAAAAATATCCCACGAATTCACATAATAAATAACATTAGGTAATCCCGTTTATTTATCCGGGGAAAGGAGAAGAAAAAAATGTTTTGTTATCAATGTGAACAAACGGCCAAAGGACAAGGATGTATGACTGTAGGCGTTTGTGGTAAACAACCTGAGGTAGCCGCATTGCAGGATCTTCTTATATACGCGCTTAAAGGATTGTCTCTTTATGCTGTTGAAGGTCGGAAAAAGGGTATTAATGATGACAAGGTGAATTTATTTACTGCCGAAGCTGCCTTTGCCACGCTTACAAATGTAAATTTTGATCCTGAGCGGTTCCTTCATTATATTCACAATTGTGTTAAGCTTAAGGATAAACTCAAGGAAAAGCTGGAGACTGCTGGTGGTAAAGTCGACTTTAGTGATGATATTGTCAATTTCAAACCTGAATCAACTCTGCCGGGATTAATCAAACAGGGTGAGGCCGTGGGTATAAAGTCTGACCAAACCATAGCCCCGGATATTTTGTCTTTGCAACAGACCTTGATTATAGGTCTTAAGGGAGTTGCCTCTTACGCCACCCATGCTTCTATACTGGGCCAAGAGGATGAGGCAGTATATGCCTTTATACACGAGGCATTGGCTGCCACCTTGAATAAAGATTTATCCCTGGATGATTGGGTAGGACTTGTATTAAAGTGCGGCAAAATTAATTTTCGTGTTATGGAATTACTTGATGCAGCCAATACAGGCGCCTATGGCCATCCGGTGCCTACTAAGGTCCCACTGGGAGCAAAGAAAGGGAAGGCAATTTTGGTATCAGGCCATGACCTCCTTGATTTAGAGGAAATTCTCAGGCAAAGTGAAGGCAAGGGCATCTTTGTTTATACCCATGGTGAGATGCTTCCCTGTCACGGCTATCCCGGCTTAAAAAAATATCCCCATTTTTATGGCCATTATGGTACTGCCTGGCAAAATCAGCACAAAGAGTTCCCTCTTTTTCCCGGTGCCATTCTCATGACTACTAACTGCATTCAAAAACCCAAAGATACATATAAAGATAGTATCTTTACCTGCGGCGAGGTTGGTTGGCCGGGAGTGACCCATATTACAGACAGAAATTTTGCGCCGGCAATTGAAAAGGCGCTGGCTACGCCAGGTTTTTCTGAAGATACCAATGGAAAATCAGTCATGGTCGGGTTTGCCCGAAATGCTGTTTTATCAGTGGCTGATAAAGTGATTGACGCTATTAAAAGCAAGGCCTTGCGCCATATTTTTCTGGTGGCCGGCTGTGATGGGGCAAAACCTGGGCGAAATTACTATACTGAGCTGGTGGAAAAAATTCCTTCTGATTGTCTTGTTTTAACCCTGGCTTGCGGCAAATTCCGGTTCTTTGATAAAGACCTTGGTGATATTGGGGGTATTCCCAGACTTCTGGATATCGGTCAATGTAATGATGCTTATTCAGCCATTCAGATTGCTGTTGCCCTGGCCAAGGCTTTTGACTGCGGCGTTAATGATTTGCCGCTTTCCATGATCCTTTCCTGGTATGAGCAAAAGGCTGTGGCTATTTTGTTGACCCTTTTTTCCTTGGGTATTAAAGATATACGCCTGGGGCCAAGTTTGCCAGCCTTCATTACGCCGGCAGTACTTGATGTGTTGGTTAAAAATTTCAATATTATGCCGATCACTACTCCTGATGAGGACTTGAAAGCTATATTGGGCTAAAGGGTGCTGTAAAATATTTTATTTTCAGAGAAATGATATACTGGTCTATAGATTTTTAGATAAATAATTTCACTTACAATCAATATTCGGGAAATAGTAGCACTGGGTTTTAATCTTGCTTAAATGCAGGGTTAAAGCCCTTGCGCTGCAAAAAAAGTCTGTGTAATTTAGTATCTAAAAAACTCTAAATATAGGTAAAGGAGAAAGCACATGAGATGTCCCGGACAGGATACTCGTTATTGGAAATCCGACGCCATATTTGAGGTTAAATGCCCCCAGTGCGGACATCAGGTAGAATTTTTTAAAGATGAGCCCGCGCGAAAGTGTAACAAATGTGGCCACAAGCTGATAAATCCAAAGATGGATTTTTGGTGTGCTGCTTATTGTAAATTTGCCAAGCAATGTTTTGGAGATCCTGATTTACTGGCATACAGGGACGAGCTGTTGAAAAACCGGGTGGCCGTTGAGATGAAACATTATTTTCAAAAGGATTTTAAAAGAATCGGTCACGCAGTGAAAGTCGCTCGATACGCAGAAAAAATTATTAATCAGGAAAAAGGCGACCTGGCTATTGTCTTATCTGCCGCTTATTTACATGACATTGGTCTTAAGGATACTGAACCTGATAATAAAAAAGCGAAAGATCACGAAAAAAAAGGATCAATGAAAGCCAGGGAAATATTGCTCAAGCTGGGAGCTACTAAGGTTTTGATTGATGAAGTATGTGATATTATTAGCCGGCACCATCATCCAGGAAATGAAGAAAGTGAAAACTTCAAGGTTTTATATGATGCCGATTTGATTGTTAATTTAGAGGAACAGCAAACAAAAAAAATTCTAGATAAAGAAAAAATAACCTCCCTTATTAATAATGACTTTTATACGAAAAGGGGACGTGAGTTAGCCAGGGAGCTATTGGAGCTATTGGGGTCAAATCTTTATTCTTGACAAAAAAATTTTGTCAAGAATAAAGATTTGACCACCTAGATTTTGAAGGAGAAACGTCATGAAAGTTATGAGAAAAATAATTGAAATTAATGAGGAATTGTGTGATGGTTGCGGACAATGCGTGCCTTCATGTGCTGAAGGCGCCATCCAGGTCATTGATGGCAAGGCCAGGTTGGTAGCGGAAAAATATTGTGATGGATTAGGGGCCTGTATGGGGGAATGCCCCCGGGGAGCACTCAAGATTATTGAACGTGAGGCCGAGGACTTTAACGCTGAGGCTGTAGACGAATATTTACATTCACAGAAACAGCAAAAAGAATCAGAAGAGCCGACCTTGGCCTGTGGGTGCCCATCAACCCATATTGAAAGTTTTAGCCGACCGGAATCACGTCCGACAACGAATATACCCGACAAGCAGACAACTTCTGTATCGGAACTGTCTCACTGGCCTGTTCAGATAAAGTTAGTGCCGCCAACCGCCCCATTTCTCAAAGAGGCCCATTTATTGGTGCTGGCCGATTGCGCGGCCGTTGCCTATCCCAATCTCCACCGCGATTTTTTAGAGGGCAAGGCAGTTATGATGGGATGTCCGAAATTTGATAATGTTGAAGAATATATTCATAAATTCTCCGCCATTTTTGAAAAAGCGGATATCAAAAAAATTACTGTGCTTATTATGGAAGTCCCTTGTTGTTCCGGCTTACCCATGATCGTGGAAAAGGGTTTGGCTGCAGCAGGGAAGAAGATACCTGTTGAAAAAATTGTAATCAGCAATCGAGGAGAAATTCTGACAAATAAATTTACTGGGGTATGCTCTTAACTCAAGTGCATACTACATATTGTGGTCTGGGCCGTCGATCAAAGGATCGAGAGGCGCGTTACCGCATCGGCGAGGAACGGCAGAGTTGGACCCTTGAGCGTGCCAGTTGGCGCATGTTCGTCCACCAAGGATTGCTGAACCAGACAGACGGGCTTGCAGCCATCGTAGTTGCCGCAAATTCAAGGCAGGTAGCCATGGTGTTGAACCGCTCTTCCAGGTCCATCGGTGTCCTGAGTAATTCTCCTCCATGGGCCAAGATACTATACGTATAGTGGTCACTTGGGTTAAGTGCATACCCCAGTTAAAATGGAAATCACTGAAAAATATTTTGGCGAAATTTTAGGAATTACTGAAATGCAATAAATGACTCTGTTGATTTAATCCAAAATTGGGTGTTTTTTGCCCTAAGAGTACTCATAACATCTTGTTTTTATTAAAGTACAATTTTGGCAATTTTTTAAAATCATAGTAAATCAATGGAGTTATAAATAAGTGATAGGGGATAATGTTGCAAGAAGTAAGAGTGAAATTTATTGAGAAGATAAAGAGAACTGAAACAGTCAGGAGTTTTAGATTTAAATCTGAGCAAAAGATTGATTTTTATCCAGGGCAATTTTTGCAGGTAATATTTGATGAACAGAATAAAAATAATCGTAATTTAAATAAATATCTTTCGTTTTCTTCTGCTCCCGGAAAAGATTATATTGAAGTTACCAAAAAAATATCAGACAGCAAATTTTCTCAAAGATTGCTCGAGTTGAAACCGGGAAGCAGGATTTTAATGAAAGCGCCTATGGGTACCTGCATCTTTAAGGATGAATATGAGAAAATTGGATTTTTAATCGGCGGTATCGGTATAACCGCGGTTATTTCCATACTGGAGTATATAATCGATAAAGGGCTTGCTACTGATGTTTATCTATTATATTCTAATAAAATTGAGGATGATATAGCCTTTAAACCTGAAATTGATAACTGGAGTAAAAATAACAGCAAAATCAAGGTAATTTATACAGTCAGTACTGCTGGTAATGGTGAGATAAAGGATAAGAGATGTTTTTTTGGCAGGATCAATAAGCAGCTTTTTATGTCCAAAGTAACTCATTATAATCAACGAATATTTTTTATCTTTGGCCCCCCGAATATGGTGACAGCCATGAAAGATCTTTGTCTTGAAATGGGGCGCCTTAAAGAAATGGTAAAAACAGAAAATTTCATTGGCTATTGAATTAGAGGGGTCAAGAAAGCAGAGGGGTCCAAAATTTAATATTGAAAAACGTAAGGTTTTGAAGAAAAAAAATTTTAACCCGCGAAAAAAGGAGGATAAAGATGCCGTGTTTTAAGGGAAACAAAAAATAGGGAAAGCACAC
>DAOURK010000171.1 GCA_030625085.1 Pseudomonadota bacterium | reverse complement strand
AATAAATAAACGTGCATATAAGATTACCTATTTTAGAAGGTTTTGAGCTGGGCTTTCCAGTTTATTTATAATAATACAGTCCATGCTTTTGACGATTGGGTATAATTATGACGATTAACAAAGGTGTGAAAATCGGTGTTATATGTATATACTTGATCAAGTCAGTGATGTGATCCGCAAAAAACATTACTCCATTCGTACTGAACAAGCCTATGTCGAGTGGGTAAAACGATTGCGGGAATGGGGGTGCAAAGCCCCCTTGGATATGTTATGAAAAAATCGCCAGTTAAAATTGCTATCTCAGATATTCTTTTGGATGAGGAAATCTATCCCAGAAGAAGCATTGATCAAAAGCGGGTGGGGATATTTGCGGAAAATATCAGAGACTGGTCTCAATTTGATCCCATTGAGGTAGAACCTTATCCGGGTAAGAGCGGTAAATACCGCATACTTGATGGCGCCCATCGATGGAGCGCGTATAAGGCAACGGGGGCATCTTATATAAGGTGTATGATAAAGAATTTAGAGGGATGTGACCCTTTGCTTTATGCGGCAACCAAGGCCATAGGGCCCAAGCAGTTAACTGAAGAAGAGGCACGAACTACGGCCAGACGAGCCTTTCAGCATAATCCCCGGTTGACCACCGCTGAGATTGGAAAAGCCATTGGACGGGCACGACGCACAGTAGATTCCTATATTGCCGATCTTAAGGCCGTGATCCTGATGGATTTGGATCTTAAGATCTTTCGCATGAACGCTCTTGGGATTCCGCAAGAGAGAATTGCCACAAGATTAGAACAAACCAGGGATATTGTTCGAAGCCATTTGGGGAATATGGCAACGTTGCCAAAATCCCCAAAAGACGATTTATCAAGAGGTTACACCGTTTCGCAGGTTGCAGAAAAGCATGGTTGGACAGAAGCGATGGTATGGTCCCTGGCCCTGCAAGGAAAGGATGACCTTGCGCGATTCAGAGAGCTTAACTGGGGTTTGCGCACATGGGATTACTGGCATTTCAATGATTGCGACAACCGTTTTGGCGATGAGTGGCCTGGCCGGATACCGGCTCAATTGATAGGACACATTCTTTATTATTTTAGCAGACAAAACGATCTGGTCTTTGATCCGATGGCAGGGGGCGGGGTAACTGCGGATGTGTGTCTTACCTTCAACCGCAGATGCTGGGCCCTGGATATGGTAGACCGGCCGGATAAAAGGCCTGAAATAGAGCCCTATTACTGGGATATGGATGCTGTGGGTGCGAATTTAGATCTTCTCAAGGCTAAGGATAAGCCGGATTTTATCATCTTTGATCCACCCTATTTTGATAAAAAGGCGCAAGAGTATGAGGCAAAAAGCATATCCTCATTGCCGAGGCATAAATACCTGCGATTTATGGAGGGCTTTTTCAGGCAGATGAAAAAGCATACCAAGCATTCCACAAAACTTGCCTTTATTAATGCAGACTGGCGGAATTTTCAACATACACCCGCAGTGAATGAAATTCCTGAGGATGCTATTCTGGTAGACGATTATCTTAAAATTTTGCATAAAACCGGATGGCGGCGCACTCATATTATTCAGGCTCCCTTGTCGTCAGAGCGTTTCGATGCGGGAGTTGTCTCAGCCATGCAAAAGAAAAAAATCCTCGGGGTAACCAGCCGCTACGTAATAATCTCAAAATAGTTTTCCGGATAAGTGATTCTCAGACCTTTGAGTTTTGTAATTATTTATTTGAAAATTTATAAGGTCGGATTTTTTTGATTAATGGTTGCCAAAGAATAAAAAATATTATATTTTTAAACACACCAGATTTTTTTAGAAAACCAGTCCTTCCTATGATTTTACATCAATTCTGATTTTTTCATTTTTAGGTAACACCTTAAAAGTATTGGAGCCTCTTTAAAGTATAATGCAGCATCTTTAAAGTATTATGTGGTGCAGGGCTTCAGCCCTGCCGAAAAGAGTTTGTCTGAAAAAGTAGTGTAGAATGGAATTTTTTACGATTGCATCAGGGTTAAGTGGAATAATTTTGGGTTAACCTAACCCGGACAAGCAGGAACTAAAAAGGTTTTAAAAATTTTCTACCACAAAAAACACGAAATTTATGATTAAGATACTAATAACCATTATGGGAGTTATGAAGCGTGGCTATTAAAACAAAAAAATTTGAAAGCGGATTGAGAATTTACAATTTATTTCCTCGTTTGGCAGGCCCCATTACCAAATGGGGTGAACATCTTGCCAGAATAGAGCAGATGGGGTTTAATTGTGTTTTTATAAATCCCTTTCATCTTACCGGTGCCTCGGGGAGTTTATATGCCATTAAAGATTACGATAAGATAGATCCTTTCTTTTTATCTCATGGGGATAATGGATGGCGTGATTTTCGGAAGTTTATCCAGTTGGTAAAGAATAGGGGTTTAAAATTAGTTATTGATTTAGTGGTGAATCATACAGCCTTAGATAGTGATTTGACCAGAATACATCCTGAATGGTACAAACATGATCAGGATGGCAATTTACAGCACCCCTTTTGTGGAAATCCGGGAAATGGCGGAGGGATTACTGTTTGGCGGGATTTGGCTGAGATGGAAAATGGGGGAGATGCCGGCCGAAACGGATTATGGACCTTTTGGGATACATTAATTGCTAAGTATATGGATCTGGGGCTTGATGGATTTCGCTGCGATGCGGCTTACAAAATTTCGCCTCATCTATGGGAGCATTTAATCAAAAAGGCACGGCAAAGAAACAAGGATGTTTTTTTTCTGGCTGAAACTTTGGGATGCTCAGAAGAAGAAATTTTTCATACAGCCCGAGGCGGTTTTGAATATATTTATAATAGCTCTAAGTGGTGGGATTTTTCAGCAGATTGGTGTTTGCGGCAATATGAGATGGATCGTCAGTGTGCGGACTCCATTAGCTTTCCTGAAAGCCATGATACCCAAAGATTTTGTGGTGAGGCGGAGGGGAATGTTGATTTGTGCAAAATGAGATACTTGTTTGCCGCCTTATTTTCAAAAGGTGTTATGATGCCTATAGGGTATGAATACGGCTTTGTAAAACCTTTGCACGTAGTTAAGACAACTCCTCAAGATTGGGAGAGCGGCTCCTTTGATCTGGTAGATTTTATCGGTCGATGCAATGCCCTTAAGGATAAATATGAAATTTTTAATGAGGAAGGGGACCAGTATGTAACGCCGCTTTCCACGTCTTCGGTTTTAGTTCTGAAGAAATTTTCATTGACCGGGAAGGAAAGGGTTGCCCTCATCATGAATAAAACAGGAGAGGGTCAGAAAATATTCATTGCCAACCCCAAAAAATTTCTCAATGCCCATAGAGTAATTGAGGATATTTCTGTAGAGAAGGCAGTTGAAAAGGTCCCTGAGTCATGGGAAATAAATCTTAGTCCTTATCAGATGAAAGTATTATACGCAGTGTAGGCTAACCTGCCCGATTAAAAATAGATAAAGGTATTAATAATAGTATAGTCCGGAATAATAAGAGAATTTTTTCCCGCCTGTTAAGCTACATGTAGCATAATTTTTATGACAACTTTATAATTGTTGTGGCGCCTGATCATGGAGAAGCCTTTTATGAAGAACTCGGCATTTCATTTTTTTGGAAAAGAATATTTCCCATTTCATAAATGAGGCTGTTGATTTAGTCCAAAATTGAGTAATTTTCTGAAAAATAGCAGTCATAACATTTTGTTTTTATTGAACTGCAATTTTGCCATTTTCTCAAAATCATAGTAAAGCAACAGAGTCATAAATTTTATGCCTTTCATAATTTTTATGACATTTTTTGATAGCGGACATTGTTTTTTTCTCACCATTTGTTGTCCCCTCATATCTTCATAGGTCTATTTTTCAAAATATTACCGGCTCAATGAACAGGTTTTTTTATATGAAATTACCCATATTCATTTTTCATAGATGGTGCCTAGGGCTTTAACCCTGCTAAATTCCAAGGATAAAGTTTTGCGCGCTTGATGTGGGCATATTGATTGTGGAATTATTTTTTTTAAAATCTATAGCTCGGGCACATTATTTGTATATTCATCCTACCTGTATCCGTATTTATATCAATATAATTAGTTGATAACCTTGAAAGGTGGTGAGGCAAATACGAATCTATAGGCCTTTTTTTTAATTTTCCAACTTTTTTTTAACAGTAATTAAGGCATTTTCGGTTTTTGGAAGGTGGTGAGGTAGATACGAATCTATAGGTTTCCTTTTTTATTTCTCCAATTTTTTAAAAACAGTGATAGAGGTTTTTTAATTCTAAAAACAGAGGTTAGGGAGAGATTATGATCAAAAAGAAAATTCTATCAATTATACCAGTTGCAATCCTTATGTGTTCCCTACTGATCTGCACAAATCCTGCTTCAGCTTATTATGGGAGTACGTATGGCGGTTATGGCGGCCTAGGCAGCATGTATGGCGGTTATGGAGGCCTATACGGAAGTAGCTATGGCGGTTATGGCGGCTTATCTGGTGGCCTGTACGGCGGCGGCATGCTTGGAGGCATGTATGGTGGTTTAGGCGGTATGTACGGCGGCGGCATGCTTGGAGGCATGTATGGTGGTTTAGGCGGTATGTACGGCGGCGGCATGCTTGGAGGCATGTATGGTGGTTTAGGCGGTATGTACGGCGGCATGCTTGGAGGCATGTATGGTGGTTTAGGCGGTATGTACGGCGGCATGCTTGGTGGCATGTATGGTGGTTTAGGCGGTATGTACGGCGGCATGCTTGGTGGTATGTATGGTGGTTTAGGCGGTATGTACGGCGGCATGCTTGGCGGCTTAGGTATGTATGGCGGCATGCTTGGTGGTATGTATGGCGGCTTAGGCGGACTCTATGGAGGAATGCTTGGCGGTATGTACGGTGGCTTAGGCATGCTTGGCGGTTTAGGCGGCTTAGGCGGTTTATCCAGTATGTTCGGCACAGCTTCTCTACTGAGCGGGCTCGGCTTGACTTCCACACCCGCGGCAGCAGTGGCAGCAGAGCAAACCGGAACGTGGCTGGGAACGTGGACTACCGCCGCAGGAGTAACAGGCGATGCAACCTTAAATGTTGTTGAGGATCCACTTACCGGCGCAGCTACCGGATATCTCGTGCTTGTATTCAATACTTTCGTAGGAGCAGGGACAACGGTAACCGGAACTATCTCTAACAATTTGGTGATTTTAGGAGGATCTGTTCCATGGAATCCTAAACCTGTTACTTTAGAGATAAGTGGATGGCTTATTACTCCGGACCATATGGAAGGGACATATCAGATAACTGATTATCAAGGTGGAAGTATTAAGGTTTTAGAAGTTGGTGCTCTTGAATTAACACTTCTGCCATCCTTAGCATTAGCAGTTCCGGCGCCTGTGATACCATTACTGGCACCAATTGTTCCAGCGCTCATACCAATTATTGATCCTGTATTGGCAACTACGCCTATTGCTGTGGCACCACCAACACCAATACTTGCACCAGTAGTTCCACCTACAATTCTTCAAGTGATTGCGCCATCTCCTGTAACTCCTACTTCAATAATTATTGACCCGCTTGCTACGATTGCGGGTGGTCTTTTTCCATTCTTCCCGTTCTTCTTTTAAGGTGAATGGACCGGAACGAGGGTAATTATTTTGCCCTGTTTCTTAAGGCCCATCAGAAAATTTCTTCTGATGGGCCTTTTTTTATTGATTTGTAGTCAATGCCATCAACAGCAAGTAAGCAAGTGTATTTATTGGATTTGTTAGAGGCTTTTTTTATTGATTTGTAGTCAATGCCGTCCCACAAAAAAATCATTTTTGTGGGGATTTTGGCAAAGCTAAAGGCCTATGCTACAGTGAGCATTTCAAAGCTGACAGGTCAAAATGGGAATTGCTGAGCTTAAGGAATTTTGCCTTGTTATCTAATAAATAAGGATGGGTGTAAGAAGTATGGCAAAGTGGGGGACCAAAGTAAATCAAAAGCTAATAAAGGGTTCGCTGGGGTATTAAGCAAAGGATTAGGGAAAAAGATACTGAAAGGGAAAAATGTATTTGTATTTGACGCAGACTGTCTTGTAATATCAATAAGGTTTGAGAAAATTTCGGAGAAAAGAGGAGCTATTGATTCTGTTGTTGCTGAATTAAAAGGCGTAATAGTGTTAACAGAATACTGATTCAATGGAAACAGCGATAGGAAGGGAAAGATAGTTGGATTTAGCGGGGGATTTATGAATGATAAGGGGACAAAAGGCCTTGCTGCCGCAACAATAGCCGGCGGTAAAACGGATTGAACTGCACGAAAGGCATTAATCAATCCCCACCCAAAATCTTGGTCCCATCCCGCGGGGCCCAGATCAATGGAAGTGATTTCAAGAGTAGTTTTTAATTCGTCCGGAGTGAGAGACCCTCCGGCGGCAGACAAAACCAGTGCGGCAACGCCGGATGCATGAGCCGCAGCACAAGAGGTGCCTTGGAACAGAGCATATTCAAATATCGTAAAATTGGTTCCATTATGAGTTTGTTGACATATGCCATCCTGGTATCCGTCTAAATTTTGGTCAACAGAAAGATCTCCGCCTGGAGCACAGAAATCTAAATCTAATCCATAGTTGGCATAAAAGGGACGGGTTTGGTCATATCTGATCGCGCCTACACAAATGCAGCCCTCATATGAAGAGGGATAGTGAAGGATACTGGAGGCGTTATTTCCTGCTGAAGATATAACACTCACTCCATTAAGGTAAGCATAATTAATTGCTTCTTCTAAGGTTATTGAGGGGGCGTAGGTGCCGAAACTTATATTGATAATATGGGCGCCATTGTTGACCGCAAAGTAAATTCCATCGGCAATGTCGCTGATAAGTCCATTACTGGCGTTATCGAGGGCCTTTATCGGCATAACCGAGCATCCATAGGCAATGCCGGCTGTTCCTAAAAGGTTATTGGTGGTTTGAGCAATAGTGCCGGCAATATGCGTTCCATGGCCGTTATCATCATCCGCATAGGCGTCATCATTGACAAAATCCCATCCGGGTACAAAGATGGTGCCGGCAAAGTCAGGCGCTAAGGCATATATCCCCTGGTTTTCATAAGCTATGCCCGTGTCGATAACGGCCACAACTATATTCACTCCAACTGAAAGGTCCCAGGCTAATTCCGTGTCAACCATGGGGAAATTCCATTGATAGAGATAATAGGGATCATTGGGAAAGAATTCAGCTTGAGCAATATAGTTAGGCTCAGCATAAGTGATAAGTGGTTCTCTGTTGAGAAGTGCGGCAACTTCAAAGATGTTATTTGTTGGTATTCGTACCCGTTGAGTTCCGGATATGATATTGCCCCCGATTCTTCTTAACCCGTATCCGGCGAGAAGTCCATTAATCTGAGCAGTAGTAACGCCGGGTCTTACTTTGATAATAATTTCATTTGGGACGAAATTTCCTGCGTTAAGAGAGCGAAAGTTGGCAGGGATAATTCTATTGGGAAGTGGCTGGGCCAAAGGTTTTATAGGAGAAATCAAGCCGGCTATAAAGCACAGCGCCAAGAGCGCTATTTTAGCCTTATGCTTTGGTTTGTTTGTTTTTATCAAAATCTCCCCCCTGGGCCTAAGGTAATGACTACAAAAATACGGGGGTTGTTCCCACATTCCCCTTTTATCCTACTTCGAAGGGTTAGTGGAAGTGGTGAATTTTGTGCCAATTGTAAAGGTTGTCCCCACATTCCCCTTTTATCCTACTTCGAAGGAGAGCATACTTAATGCCATGGTGGCCAATTTTTCGAAAGGCCTCCCCCTACTAGTCATTATGAAGAAAACAGGGGGGATGAAGGTTTTTCGATGTCATAAATTTTTGCATCGTCCCATGAGATACAAAACAGCTACCGATAAAGGAGAAATCAAATAACACCAGAGTCATATATCCAAAAGTGATTGCACAATTTTTTCAATGTTTTTATTTTGCATTGAGTGAGGGAGGAAAAGCGCATAAAATTTTTCCGATATTTTTTTTGTGATTTTCGGTGGGGGTAATAGAAATTTTATAGGTAATGAGCTTAGTTAGTGCAGCTAGAAAAAAATAGCCTCTGCCGACCGAAGGCAGAGACTATTGATGGCCTAAAAATTATTTTTTTCAGAGGAGTGATAATTTAAATCATAGGCGCAGGTGGTATGCGTGGAGCATTAGGTGTGGGGGAAGTATTTACCAGGTCCATATTTTTTTTAATCTTAGCTGTGGTTTTGAGCTTTTCAATAAAATCAGTAATTGTTTTTTCGCGTTTTTTGTACAATACAATCGGTTCAATAATATCTATGACATCTTCAAATTTATTGGCACCGGCAGGTTTTTTATCTAAAACCATGATAATATCGTATGATTTCCCCTGCCCTCCATAATTAGAACGTTCAATTTTTTTTGTTTCGTCGATTTTCATATTGAAAACAGTTTCTTCAAAGAGATGATCCATTCGGCCTCGTGGCATATAACCAAGCTCCCCACCTTTTTCAGCCGTAAATTGATCTTTAGAGTATTCTTTAGCCAGTTTGGAGAAGTCTCCTCCTTTTTTTAGACGGTTTACAATAGTGTCTGCCAATTTGGGATCATCTACTAAGATATGTTTGGCCTTGACGCGTTCAGGAGTGTTTTTGAGTTGAGGATCATTTTTGTGTTCGTTGTAATATTGCCGATATTCGGCTTCAGTGACTTTAATATTTTTGCAGAGTATATCAAGAGCATATTTATTGGCTAAAACACCATCGGCAAAAATTTTGGTTCGTCTCTGAAATTCCGGATCTTTTTCCATGCCGATACGTTTAGCTTCCAGAACGAAAAGAATATTCTTGATTTTGTCTTCGATCATATTTTTTAAAAATGAAGGATTTTTTAAAAGTGGGCTTTCCAGTGGATTGCCATAGGCGGATTGCTGGCCTCCTATAAGGTCATTTAACGTAAGGGTGGTTTTATTTACCTCAGCTACTTTAGTCTTCAGTAGTTCCTTATCACTTATCTGGTCATTTTCTATTTTTTTCAGGTTTTCATCAAAAATTTTAACTTTGGCCTTAGATCGTAAACTATTCAAAAGAGCATTGGTAATTCGGTCTGTCTTTTCTTTGGAAATTTTAAATTGCAGATAATTTTTTTTACTTTCCAGTTCTTTATCGCTGAGATTTTTTCTCTCAACAGCTTTAAATATGGAGTAGCCTTCCCTCGTCTTAATAGGCTTGCTTATTTTTCCATCTTTAAGCTTGAAAATGACTTGCTCGACTTCTTCGGGGAAAATATTGGTATTTATAATAACAAAGCCTATATCTCCTCCTTTTTTTGCATAACGCCCTTTGGATTTTTCTTTAGCTAATTTTTCAAAACTAGCCCCTTTTTTTAATTGGTTATATATATTGGTTGCTTCGGATTCAGTCTGAGTAATAATCTGGCGGAACCGAATTTTTTTCCGCTCCCAAGGGGGGATCAGTTGGTCTAATTCTTTATCAGAAACTTTCGTTTTTTCGGTAACTTTTTTTTGATAGAAAAATAACGCCAGTTGTTGCTCTTTGATCAAGCTAAGCTGTTGTTGAACAATGGGATCTTTTTCCAACCCCTCTTTTTTTGCTTCCTTAGCCAGCAGCAAGCTGGCAATAATTTGATTGAGCAAATTTTCCCGGTCTGCTCTGCCTTGAGCAATTTCATTAAATTCATCAACAGTAATTTTTATATCATTGACTTCAGCAATAATGTCTGATGATGCCCAGGGTTTTGTTCCAAAAAAACAAAGAGAACAAATTATAATAAGTATACCTAAAGCTTTTTTCATTTTTTCCTCCTTGAGGTTTTCTATGGTGAGTTTTTGGATTATGGCTTTTTATAATGTTGAAAATACAGCTTCTCTCTTACAAATTTCGTATTAACTATACATAGGTATTGAGTAGATGTCAACTATCTATTATAGCTATTCTGGGTTTTCGATATAAGGCCTAAAATGAAATTGTCGCTACTCTTAACTACTTGTAAATAAAGGTATTTTAAAGGGTAGTTCGATATAAAAGGTTTTTTAGAACTCGGTCTAAGTCTTTGATAGTATTGAAAAATCTGA
>DAOURK010000191.1 GCA_030625085.1 Pseudomonadota bacterium | reverse complement strand
TTTGCCGCTCTATTATTTTTCTCATACCATTTTCTCCTGAAGATTTTCAAAAATCGATTCAAATTGTCGAAGATAATTTACTAGTAAAAACAATAATAGCAATAAAAACAATATCATAATACCACAAACTGATAAAAATTGTACGTAAAAATTAACCTAAATTAAAAATCTTCGTTTGATAAAAAATGGCTCAAATCATTTAAAAACAACACGTTAGTGTTTTTTCATTCAGGCACTACTTATAAATTAAGGCAAAATTTCCTTCAAAGGAAAAAAATTAGCAAATTGACTACGAAATGCCCTACTTAATTAATTGATGCGTCACAGTTGAATTGGATATCCTTTCATTGACACATATTTTCCTTTAGTCTATACTTTTTATCCAAAGTATATTTTGATGAACTCGTAAAAAGTCTTCCCAATGTGTCATTTCGAACGAATGTGAGAAATCTTTATCGCACAACATCCTGAAAAGTATAAGATTTCTCCTTGCAGTCGAAATGATAAATTTGACGAAAGCAACTTTTTACGAGACCATCAATTTTAATAAATTAGACGGAATTAACAGAATTTACGAAATTTTTCTTTTTTATCCTGTTCAATCCTGTTTATCCTGTCTAAACACTCATGAACGAGTTGTTCACCCCCGAGGATGAAAAATCTGACTTTTTCAGTAAAGTCTATTTCTCAAAATGTGTTTTCATGGTAAAAAAATAGCCGGGAAGCCGCATAAAAAAAAATAAAAATTTCTGGTATTAAATATAGATAAAATAGAAGATTGGGAAAAAAGGATAGCCCTCAGTGGAACGATTAAAAAAATATTTCCAGCGTAACTTTGAACGAATCTTCATTTTAACCATTCTGATAACCGTTTTCTTTATCAACTATTTCATTCCTCAGAAAATTGCTTTTCTCAATTTCTATTTTTTGCCGATAATTTTGGCAGGATACTATTTAGGACTGCGCCGTTCTATCCTGGGCGCTTTTTTTTGTATTTTGCTGGTTACTTTCTATGCCATTCTCTACCCCCAACATTTCATCATGTCAAACAGCCGGGCCGATCTCTATCTGCATATTTTGGCCTGGGGTTGCTTTTTGATTCTGGCCGGGGCAGTAGTGGGAAAACTACAGGAAAAACTCAACACCAAGACTCAACAGACGCACCAATTAAATGAACAACTAATGCAACAACAACAAAATCTAAACTCAGCCAACCTTAGTCTCAAGGATTATAGCGAAAACCTCGAAAGCAAGGTGGCAAAACGTACAGAGGAATTGGAAAAATCCAAAGAAGCCATTGAAACGCTCAAAGAAAAGGTAGAGAACACATTATATGCCACCATGGATTCATCGGTAGTAAAACTGATTATTGAGGGCCGGCTTCTCAATGAAAAACGAAAAGTCAGTGTGCTTTTTTCTGATCTTGTCGGCTTTACCAATTATTCGGAAGATAGAAGTCCAGAACTTCTGGTTCGTGACCTTAATCGGTACCTAAACGATATGGAGCCCATTCTCCTGAACTATCGGGGCCACATTGATAAGTACATGGGCGATGGCATTATGAGTGAATTCGGGGCCCCGGTTGATTTTGAACAGTACCGGCTGCTGGCGGTACTGGCCGCCTTGAAAATGCAGCAGAAAATGACCCAGCTTGACTTTCCTTGGAAAATGCGTATCGGCATTGCCTCCGGACCGGCAATCATGGGGCTTATTGGCTCTAGACGACAATCTTATACATCTATTGGCGATGTGGTTAATTTAGCTGCCCGCATGGAAAAGGCCTGCCCACCGGATTCAATACTCATTGATGATTTTACACTGGAGGGAATAGGTAATTTTGTTGATGTTCGCCTTAGGAAAGCTTTACCCCATTCAGATGAAGTGGTGGTAAAGACGGAAAACGAACTTGAGGAATTACTCCACAAACTCAATGAAACCAAACAAGAGAAGGAAAAAGCAGCCTTATATTATAAACTTGGTTTGCTCTACATGTCTTTAGGGGAAGCCCATGATGCTACAAATTATTTTAAACAGGCCCTTCAGATTCAGCCGGACAATGTAGAACTGAAAGTGGCCTTTGCCGAGGCAACCATCAAAAAAGACCAAAGCGAAAAAATAAAAATAAAAGGGAGGAAAAAGCGAGTAGGGGCTTATGAAGTAATTGGTATAAAAGATGCGCTGCTCGACCGGGAAAAGATCGCCCTTTCGTTTTATGAAAAATACCACCAGGTGGAAAACTTAATAAGTATCCCAGAGGATGTAATTCTACCGGTCGAGGCCCTTGATGGATGTATCGGCCATTCCAAGGTGGTGGCCATTCTTTCTTATGCTATTGCTTCTGAAATTGGCATTTATGAGCAGGAAAAAATAGAAATTCTCCAGGCAGGCTTTGTGGCAGATATTGGTAAAGAGATTATTCCCCACCATGTTCTCAATCGCAGTGGCAGTAGCCTAAGCGCTACTGAAATACAGGAAGTCCAAAAACACCCCCTTGAGGGCCAACGGCTCCTTAAGAAGATGGGCTATGATTCGGAACAGATGATACAGATTGTCCGTCATAGTCACGAAAACTTCGATGGTTCCGGCTATCCGGATGGTCTGAAGGGAGAACAAATTCCTATTGGCTCAAGGATTATAAATGTTGCCGACACTTATGATTCTCTTACCTCCTGGAGACCCTACCGCGACCGATGGGACCGCAATGCTGCTTTTGATGAACTCAAACGAGGTGTACAGAAGGGGTTCTATGATCCGAAAATAGTGAAGACCTTAATTAAATGCCTCCAGTAATTCTACTGTCTCGAAAATTCTTGACTTTTATTTTAGGTTTGAATACCATGAGCGATTATATTATATTTTAATTATCCCTAAAAAATTAAAACCTTCGTGTACTTCATATCCTTCGTGTACTTCGTGGTAAGATAAAAATATTTTCTGCCACAAAAAGCACAAAATTTAAAATTAAGATACTCAATGACATTATACTAAGGAGGAGGTTGATTATGGCTAAGAAAAAGACACTTTTTTTAGCGGCAGGCACTCTGCTTTTGAGCTTCGTGTTGATGAGCTGCCAGCAGGCTGAGAAAGCTCCGGTGAAGCTTGGAGCCTTGGTCCCCTTAACCGGTAGCTTATCAGAATTTGGCGATGGTTTTAGAAAAGCCGGAGACCTGGCAGCAAAACAATTTAATGAAGCGGGTTTTCCCATAGCGCTGAAGTATGGAGATACAGAGACCTCTGCCATACCTGGCATGGAAGCGGCCCGCATCTTTGTGAATGTGGAAAGGGTTGTGGCTCTAATCGGAGCTGCAGCAAGCGGTGTTACCCTTCCAATTGCCGAATCAGTGGCTATTCCCAACCGTATACCTCAGATCTCTAATTCCTCCACATCTCCATTGCTCAGTGTGCTTCCATCCGATGAAGGAAAAGATTTTCTTTTCCGGACTTGTCCCTCCGATTCCCTTCAGGGGATAATCCTCGGCAAATTGGCTGCGGATGAGGGCTACAAAAAAGCTGCCGTGTTTTGGATTAACAACGCTTATGGTCAGGGACTCATGGAGAGATTCAAAGAATCCTTTGAATACCGGGGCGGGAAGGTTGTTTCTTCTGTCCCTCACGATGAAAAACCTGCTCCCACCTACGTATCCGAACTTAAGCTTCTTATGGAAGCCGGACCTGATGTAATGTTGGCCTTAGGTTACCCGGGCCAGGCCACCATTTATCTCAAAGAATTCTTTGAAGCACGCTACCATAAAACTACAAAACTGTTGTTCTGTGACGGCAGCAAGTCCATTAAAATACCCAAGGCACTTGGCCCAGAGTATCTGGCCGGGTCCTTTGGCACTGCCCCTGGGACTAAAGCGGGAGACTCTTTAAATAAATTCAAAGCGGATTATAAAGTGGAGTATGGTGAACTACCGCCTCTGCCATTTATGTCCAACTTTTACGATGCGGTTGCTGTGGCCGGCTTGGCGGCATGTGCCTGTAAGGCCAAAGGCAAAGCCATTACCCCGATCAATGTTCGGGACATGCTGCGAGTAGTAGCCAACCCGCCGGGGGAAACAATTACTGCCGGCGCTGAGGGTTTTAAAAGGGCGCTGGAACTTCTCAATGAAGGCAAGGACATCAACTATGAGGGAGCAGCAGGCTCAGTGGATTTTGATAAAAATGGCGATGTAGTCACGCCTATAGAAATTTGGAAATATGTTACCGAAGATCCTTACATTGAAACAGTAAGGACAGAAACAGAAATCCCTTCTCAATAATTTTTCTTTAAAATTTGGATACGTGCCGCTCCTCGCCAATGATACCCTTTGGTCTTTTGAGGACGACGACCACCAGAAGCAGCCCAATGAGAATATAGCGGATAAAGGGAGCACGGGTTTGAAACCCGGCGGGCACTATTTTCAGAATAAAAAAAGTGCTCCATGACCACAGTGCCCATACAATAAAAGCCCCCAGAATGGCGCCCTTATTGTTACCTGTCCCCCCCAAAGTAAGCATAGCCCAAATAATAAAGGTGCCGAAAAGAGGTTCAAAAACCCCAGGCTGAATGGCTGCTGAAAAATGGGCATAAAGGGCCCCGGCAATTCCCATGATCATGGCTCCCAAAATCAGGGATTGCAACTTGAAAAAAAAGACATTCTTGCCGTTAGCACCCGACATTACCTCGTCCTCTCTAATTGCCCTTAAGACCCTCCCCCAGGGCGAACGAATCCCCCTCTCTAAAGCTACATAAATAGCAGCTAAAAAAATCAGCACAATTACCAGATAAATGTAATTATAATAGCCGGGGGGGACGAGAGTGCAGAGGGGTTGGGGTATCCCAATTAACCCTTGGGGACCGTTGGCCAGCCAGGACTCATTATTAAAAAAAATGCGGATGCTCTCAGCTATACCAAGGGTGGCAATGGCCAGATAACCCTCATTTAACCTGAGTGTGAGCAGACCAACAGGCAAAGCTATAAGACCGGAAATAAGCGCCGCTGCCGCTACTCCAACCAAAAAGGGAAGATTTAAGCCAAAAGCCTGCTTCACGTAATTGGCCATCATACCAGTGGGCATAGGTGAAGTAACCAGGGCGGAAGTGTAAGCGCCGAGGGCAAAGAAACCGGCGATGCCAAAGTTCAAAAGCCCGGTATATCCCCAGTGGACATTCAGTCCCATAGTAAAAATAGCATAAATTGAGGCCATGATGGCGAATGAGACCAAAAAATTGAGTATTCCTGCTATGGCTGCTGTATTCACTTATTCTATCCCTTTCCGAAGATTCCCTTTGGTCTAAAAAGCAGAAAGAGAATCATAATTATGAATGCTACTGCCGGCTTATAGGTAGGCGAAAGCCAGGCAGTAGAAACCTGCTGAGCAATGCCAAGGATAAGTCCTCCGGCAAGGGCCCCTGTAATGCTCCCCTTGCCTCCCAAGATGATTGCGGCAAAAAGCGGCAGCAAAAAAATCCAGCCCATCTCAGGCCGAAGCTGGGTCTCAATACCATAAAGTACCCCGGCAATGGCGATCAATGTTCCAGCAAGTCCCCAAGCCCAATCAATCATACGTTGCGTGTTAATACCGCTAATACGGGCAAGCTCGGGATTGTCTGCTAACGCCCGCAGGGCCTTGCCCATCTTGGCTTTTGACATAAAAAGATAAACAGCGGCCACGGCCGCCCAAGCCACAATAACGATGAATATTTCATCGACCCTGAGCTTTATCCCTTGGGGGAGAAAAATCATAGGACGCAAACCCGAGGTATAAAAGTGGAATTCAGCTCCCCAGATCATATAAATCAGGCCGCGCAGGACCCAGGCCACACCAACTGAGGCGATAAAACTGGTAATGAAATGAGCCCCTGTATTCCTTAAGGGTTTGTAAACCCAGTGCTCAATAAATATGGCTAGGCCGACAGATATAATAATGGCCGGGATAAAGGCCAAAAGCACACCCCAATTAAAGGAAAAAGGCCCCACCTTTGCCTGAAGGAACCCTATCCTGGAGAATAACGAGACAAACAACAGGGCAATGTAAGCCCCCACTGTTATTTGATCACCATGGGCACAGTTGAATAAATCGGTAATTCCCCAAATCAACGTGAGACCAATACTGCCCAACGCAATAATGCTGCCCAGCACCACACCATACACAATTAATTCGAGCAATCTTACCTCCCTAAATATAACCTTCCTATTTCTTCATCTTTTAAGATTTCCCGAGCACTGCCTTCTGCTTTCATTTCCCCGCCCTCCAAAATATAGGCCCTATCAGCGCATTGCAAGGCCTGGGCATTCTGTTCTACTAAAAAGATAGTCACCCCTGCCTCATTCAACTTCTTAATCCTCTCAAAGATAATATCTACCAGAAGGGGAGACAGGCCTGATGATGGTTCGTCTAAAAGAAGCATCTGAGGGTTCAACATAAGTGCCCTGCCAATAGCCAGCATCTGCCGCATACCGCCACTGAGCTCCCCAGCCCGGCTCTTTCGACGATTGCTCAAATCGGGAAAAAGTTTATAAATCTCCTCCATTCGAGGCTTACAGCCAGCCTTCAGAATAAAGGCGCCCATTTCCAAATTTTCCTGAATAGTCAAAGAGGGAAAAACATTTTCTTCTTGAGGAACATAGCACATCCCTAACCGCGGCATCCTCTCCGGAGGAATATCGCTAATGTCCTCACCCTTAAAATAAACCTTACCCTGCCTTAAAGGTAAAATCCCGAAGATGACCCTCAACAGGGTGGTTTTCCCTGCCCCATTAGGGCCTAATAAAGAGACAATTTGTCCCTCTTGCACCTCAAGAGAAATTTGGTGCAAAATCTGCATATGCTCGTATCCGGAAACTACCTTTTCCACCTTTAAGATGCTCACTGCTTTGCTCCTCCAAGGTAGACCTCTAATACCTGAGGATCAATTTTAATCTCCTCCGGAGGCCCCTCAACCAGCTTCTTTCCTCTATCCATAACAATGATTGAATCGCAGATATCCATCATAAGTTCCATCTCGTGTCCTATGATAAAAACAGTAATCTTCTCCTCTGTTACCAATTTTCGGATGCGATCCGCCAAAGTTCGCCTCTCGGAAGGGTTAACTCCTGCTCCGGGTTCGTCGAAAAGGATTAACTCAGGTCCGGCCATCATAGTGCGCGCCAGGTCCAATAACCTCTTTTGCCCCCCTGAGAGATTGCCGGCATATTCACCTTTTAGATGCAAAAGTCCGGCAGATTGAAGAATCTTCAATGCCTTTTCCCTGATTTGAGCCTCCTGCCTTTTCACCAACCCCGGTGAAAACCAAGTCCTCCAAAGCCTCTCCCCTAACTGATTTGGAGGGACAAGCATCAAATTCTCCAAAATCGTCATACGCTTTAGTTCACGACTTGTTTGAAATGTTCGGCACAGCCCCTTATGGAAAATGCGGTGAAGGGGAAATCCGTCTATCCTTTCGCCCTTGAAATAGATCTGTCCTGAATCAACCTTATGGAAACCGGAAATGAGATTAAATAGTGTGGTTTTACCGGCGCCGTTCGGTCCGATAAGACCTGTGATGCGATGGGGGACAACATCGAGGAAAACACCATCCACAGCATTAATGCCGCCAAAACGTTTACTAACATCCCTTAAGGAAAGAATAGGGGAATTGCTGTGGGAGATCAATGATTACTATTCTCCATTATATAGTTAATTAGACAGGATCAATAGTTAATTATACAGGATCAACAGGATTTATCAGGATCTTTCTTCGTATCCTGTCCCATCCTGCAAATTCCATTTTCTAAAATGGCTAAAAACCCGTGTATGTAAAATAAAAATTCCTGCTAATAAATTAAAATTCTAACAAAATTAAATAAATACCTTCCTGAAAATTATATCGGCAGATACATTGAGGGTCAAGAAAAAAACAAAATTTGAAATATCCCTCTTATAGATGACTTTCAATCAAGGAAATACATAGTGGCCTCAGGATATTGTTGCCGAGTACAATTTTATTTTGCCCTACTCTCCAAAACTCAGTAAATCCCTCCTTTTTACACATTTCAAATCGCAAATAAATTAATCGTTTTTAGCACTTTAAAGAAGTACTTTCCAAGCATTTATTGATTTTCCACCTCCTGGGAAAAAAGGCTATCATATATTTCCAT
>DAOURK010000061.1 GCA_030625085.1 Pseudomonadota bacterium | reverse complement strand
AGATTAGAAGCAATTGATTAAGATTGATTCCAGTGACTACATATTAAATATTAGATTTGGTGTTATAATAGTTTGTAATTAAAGAAGATTTTGGATTTATTTATTGATCTGATTGGTGTGCTTTAATAAACTTACGCTAGTCTGCTGGATAAAAATTCAATTGGAGACTTTTCACCATCCTCATCTAAAATTTGAGTGATCCAGTATTTAGCATCCGCACTGCAACACTTGGCCTTATAACGTTCTTCAATTCCAAAAAGTTCGTTCCATGTTTTGAGCTCTTCCGCCAAACTATCAGGCCCAAAGGTGATGGTTATGTTCTGCGGAGTTAAATTCGCAATATCATTTGAATTGAGTGTTAGCCCAATTTCTAAAGTGTAGGGAATGGAATTGTAAGCATAAAACGATTTACGCCGGTTTCCATCTGTATCGTGAAGAGGATCTTTTGTGCCCTTATTCCCACTATTGCATTTATTGCAAATCGGAGCCAAGTTTTTAAAGTTTATAGAAGAAAAAGGATATTTGCTTTTTGGCAAATAATGATCATAAGCTTCTCGTGTATGAACATATTCATTGTCAATGTCATATAACCCGCAAAATGGGCATTTGCCTTTCTTATTTTTTTTTACAAATTCTTTATAGTGCTCATCAATCAAACCAATTTTATCTGATAATGCTTTGAGGGATAAAAGGTCTTTAGAGTACAATCGAATAAAAAATATTTTTAGAGCATTGCCAAGACCTGCATTCAATTGAGTTACATCTGAATAAGTCGATGGCGCAACAGTAGGATCATTGTTACATAAACCTTTAATGTTGTTATTTGATAGATACCATATTTTTAATTGGCAGATTTCATCTGGGTTAAGGGTTTTAAAAATTAAAAATATTTCTTCAATCTTAGCATTAAAAAAGTCGCCTTCTTTAGTGCTTGAATAGTGAAAAGCGGTGACCACTTCTTTAAGTTCAGGTTTATTATTGTACAGATCAAATGAATAATCTGTGCACGTCGGAGCTTTACACCAAACCTCATAAAATATGTAATCAATGAAATCCTGTATTTTCTCCATACTATGATTGATGTATTGGTAAGCAAATAGCATTATTCGTCTTCCATACTATCAATCACTCTTTTAAGGAATAATACTTTCTCTACAGAGTCTCCGAGCACGTTATTGACTTCATCAATTAACTCTTGTTTTGGTGCTCCAGCTTCAAACCGCTGTTTAATTTCATTGAGTTGCTTTTCTGCATACCCACCAATTGTTTCTATTTTACCAAAAGTCTTCATTGTAATTTTATTAATTGACGCACCAAGGGTGTTATAGTCCGGCAGTGAAACTTCTACTGTTTTACTTTCACTATTTTTATTAAAGACCAGTACATACTCTTTTTTACTATCTGATATTAAAAAAGGCGTATGGGTGGTGATCAACATTTCCCGCATGGTTGATTTGGCATCTTTATCGTTAAAGCAATCACGAATGCGGGAGATGAGCTTTGCCCGCCAATCGGGATTGAAATGGGTTTCCGGTTCATCAAGAAGAAACAAACACTTTTTATTTTTGTATAACAGACATAAACCTAAGGAGTGAAGAAATTGATGCTCTCCATCTGAAAGTGACTTACTGAGCAGGTTTTCCATTACTTCGCTCTTTTGTATCCACACATCCTTGAAACGCATTATCCGATCATCTGCGGGGAGCGTGGGAACAGTTTCGTTTACATATAGGCTTGCAGATTGATAGAGTTCTTTTTTCAACTTCTCATTAACAGTATAAAGATTGAGTGTCAGCAATATCTGAAAAGCCTGAAAAAGTTCAATTGCTGAATAAAAATGATGAGCAAAGGCTTGTTTGGTTTCTTCGTTAACCCAAAAATCAAGATATAGCTCATCAACTTCAGAATCGTAATAACTGCACGTAGAACAGCTTTTAAGTTTTTGAATAATTATTTTCAGGTTTTGCGTAATATCAAGGCGATACTGTTTTTCACCCAATTCGTCTTCGATTGTTTCAGTGATACTTTTTTGGAAAGTGACTGTATCCTTCGGGTCTTCGCTAATCTGGTATTTATCCAGCTTGATATACTTTTTGATAATGATACGAAAAATCTTTACATCTTCAACGCCCACTTCATCTTTAAATGGCTTTAATAATTCTTTGTCTTGAAGGAGAAAATTGCTTATTAGAATGGCCTGATTAAATTCGCTGTTGAGAAATGTAAGTCGGCCTTCCGGCACGCTGGAATAAGAGATTTGACGGATAAGATAATCTCTGTATTCATCAAAATGAATAAAACGCATTTTAAAAAAAGGCAAACTCAGTATTTCATTTTCACCAGAGGAGTAACCCAGCACAAAATCGGGTAATAACTCTTTAGATTCAATACTAGTAAGGATCTGATCGGCTTCACCATTAAATGAGTCTCTATTAACCCAATAAATCAGGGGCGACTTGTCGTTTTCTTTAATGATTTTAATATGTGCGTATTCTTGAGACCCTGAAATGTTTAATGCGGCAGGAACTGGAATAAAATATTCTACTTCAAAACCGTTCGGTGTAGCAATTTCGCTACGAAAACCTGTAGGGTTTTCCGTTTCATCATATTCAAATAATTCCGGCCGATAATTGAGATACATGCATTCTATATGATAAAAAATCGCGGCCAATGCTTCCAATACATTAGACTTACCGCTGCCGTTTGGCCCTGCTAATATGTAGGGATTAAAAATACCTGCCTCAGCATAGTTCCATTCGCGCAGAAAATGGGCCTCAAAGCCTGCTTGCAGGCATCTGAAGCCTTCGGGATCTGTTATTTTTAAACGTAACAGTTTCATTTATTAACACTCAGCACAATTTCTTTTTTAACCTCTCCGGACTCTTTTTTGATATCAACAAGAGTTTGTGTTAACAGAGGATTTGGTCCTTCAAGCATTTTATAGATTTGGTTTTTTAGTTCTTCATATTGGGGGGGCTCTTCAAACGAAGCTTTTTCAAGTTCGGTCATGAGCGAATCAAAGCTAAAAGTTTTCCCTGCTAAAGATTGGATGATTTTTATTAACTCTTCTTCTGAGTATTTTTTTGATGCGGATGGTTCGTTTGATGCGGATTGTTCGGCAGTCATAGATGATGTTTCTTTTACTTCACCATGAAGATCTGCAATTTGTTTTTCTTTTTCTATTGGGACCTTGCTCAAGTCCAACTCGCCCTTAAATGCTCGTTGACTGAGGGAACCATAGAGATTTTCCAACTCGGTGAGGCTTTGGGTATATTTTGTTTTGAGGGATTCGACTTTTTCAACGATGGCGGCGAATTGGTTTTGGAGCGGGAGAGGGGGGAGTATCATTACTATTTTTTCAAAATCACCTTTCGTTAGAATCTTTTTCATTCCTTTGGTAGCATGATTTTGGATATATAACTTTGACATTTTAAAAAGCCAGTAAAGAAAGAATGAATCAACTTTCTCGTTAGGCTGAATTGCATTAATTTGTTGATTAAATGATACTTGCCTGTCGGCAATAGCCACACGGCCAATAGATTTAACACTACCAGCAATACACGCTACAAGTAGTGCCCCCCGTGTAACAAATCTTGCTTTGTTTAATCCTATTTCCGATAGGGATTCAGTAGCAGTGGTTAAAAATGTTTTATCGACAACAATGTTATCAGTTTTAATCCATTCGATGAAATTGGAAGAATAGTTATTCTCATCATTTCTCGAAGGTGTATTACCAGTAATAATCTGACCAAAAAACTTAAGTGCTTTCTTCTCCCACCCCTTCTCATTCCTCACCGGATCGCCAAACATCTCCAGAAAAGTACTCTTCAAGAGTTCATCCAGTGCCTTGATGCTCTTTTTGCGTTTGGTAATCAGCTTTTCTGCCCGGGTGAGAATGGTGGCAATGCGGATTTGGTCTTCGTTGGGAGGAAACGGCAGTTTAAAATTCTCAATAGCGCTTTGTTTAATTGAAGGATAAGCTGAATCTTTAATCAAAGTTGAAGGCTTGTATTTTTGTATAACTAATCGTAAATAGTCTGGGTGCGTAATTTCACCAGGTGTTAATATTGCCAAATGACTTACAACATAACACGGCCTTGTAAGTTTATAAACTCGATCTTTTGTTGCTGACATACCGCTTTTTGCAAAAACTACCGAATTGGCCGGGTATAATTTCAATTTATTCTTTTTAGCTGAATCTTTTGAAATAAACTCTAGTGAATCAATGGAGCCACCTGAAGTAAGAGTCTCAAGACTACCAGCACGAATAAATGGATCACCTTCGGTAGAGAAATCAGCAGCAGTCTGAGGTGCTCCTTGGCCAATACTGACCTGAGCATATTCAACCAGTTTAGACAGTTTCATCCCAACACCCCCTCAAGCTCAATCGACTCCCGAAAACTCCCTACACTCATTTTTTCTCCCCAATCATCTTTACCCCACGCTCCGCTGTCAAAAGCCTCATCTGATGAATGGCAATCTGATTCAATTTCACCAACCGTTCGCTCTGCGCCATGCAGTCATTGATAAAATGGGCATTCAAATTCTCAAGATTGGAGAGGCAGACAAGCTGTGAAATATTGGCATGGTCACGGATATTGCCTTTGTCTTCGGGGTGTTCATCTCGCCACTGTTTAGCAGTTTTACTAAAGAGCGCCACGTTCAGCACATCGGCTTCAGATGCATAAATATTGTTTATCTGTTGTTTAGATAACTCAGCAGGAATCAGGTTTTCTTTAATCGCATCGGTGTGAATACGATAGTTTATTTTAGTCAGGTTTCTGCGAATATCCCAGCCAAGTTGTTTGTATTCTTCTTCTTTAAGACGTTGAAATTCTTTGATGAGATATATTTTGAATTCAGCACTGATCCACATGCCAAATTCAAAAGCTATGTCTTTATGGGCGTATGTGGCGCCATATCGACCTGCTGTTGCCCTTAATCCTATAGCATTGGTTTTTTCGGCCCATTCCTTGACACTTATCTTATAACTGTTTAACCCAGCTTGACTTTTAATTATGGCGAATTCGCCATAATTAAAATTAGGGTTGTAAATATTTTCCCAAATGCCTAAGAACTCAACTGTATTACGATTACGTAGCCAGTCTGAAACAAAAAAGTCGCCATCTTTCGCTCTAAGCATATCAGTAAGGGAAATATAATCCGCTTCATTTACTGACATTACATTTATTTCAGTACCCAGCACGTTTATTTTTGCCATTGTAATCTCCTGCGATACGTTTAATTTACTAGAATTCGAGGGGATTTAAAATTCGGTTTATATTTCATTCCAACATGCCCCGCAACTCCAAAAGTTCTTTCACAATACCACCATTTATCTTTGCGAGGTCATTATCGGAAATATTCTCACCGATCTCATTGGCTATTAATTTTTCCATAATCACTGCCGGTTTTTCATAGACCACTTCTTCAAACACATCCTCTTTATATCTGCTCATACTCAGATCATATTTTTCTGCTACAATCTCATCTTTGGGTACAAAGAAAAATTTTTCTTTGCGGTCACTTTTTTTGAGCTGATCCCGCTTTTTGTATTGCGTGACAATATCCTGCAGATCGCCATACCCATCCAGTTTTGTCCGTTTGTCGTCAAGGCTGTAACCATCGCTTTGCATATCGTAAAACCAGACCTTCTCGGTTTCACCGCCCTTAGTAAAAATTAAAATGGCGGTACTGACTCCTGCGTAGGGTTTAAATACTCCGCTGGGCATGGTGATTACCGCCTTAAGTTCACACTTATCCACCAAAATCTTTCTGGCTTCGACAAAGGCTTTACCGCTGCCGAACAATACGCCCTGGGGCACAATCACCCCTGCTGTTCCACCCACTTTCAGTAAATTAAATATCTCCTCGACAAACAGGAGTTCGGTTTTTGTTGTTTTTAATTGTAAAGATTCGTTGATATCGCCCTTGTCGATATGGCCGGTGAACGGCGGATTTGCCATGGCGATATGATAGTTGTTGGACTCGGTGAAACCCTTGCTCAGTGTGTCCTTGTAATCAATATGCGGCGTATCCACCCCGTGCATCATCAGATTCATCAAGCCCAAACGTACCATGGTCACATCGATATCGTAGCCATTGAGGCTGTCGTTCAGAATATCACTCACGTTTTTAGTCAAAAGACTGCTTACCGAATTGCGGATAAATCCGTCTTCATCAGGCGTTAGGTTCTTTTTGTTTTTATCAAGCTGGGTCACCATATACTGATAAGCGCCGAGGAGAAACCCGCCGGTACCACAAGCAGGGTCGGCAATCCGGTTTCCCAGTTGTGGTGCTACCAATTCGGCAATGAGCTTGATGATATGCCGCGGTGTTCTAAACTGACCGTTCTTACCGGCTGTGGCAATTTCAGAAAGGAGCATTTCATATACATCCCCCTGAATATCCTGAAACGCCTGCCCTCCGCGGTGAGCATCTTTTTCAATCTCTACAAATATCTCTTCGATGGTGGACATGGCTTCTACCAACAAGGCAGGCTTAGGGATAATAAAGACCGCGTTTTTCATGTGGCGGGTAAATAGAGATTCGTCACCGTTGAGTATTTTTAAGAAGGGGAATACTTTTAGCTGAATGTGTTGTAAACGCGCTTCTGCAGGCAAATGTTTAAAGTGACTCCAGCAAAGAGTTGCTTTATTAACATAATTCTCTTCTTTGTCAGGCATGCCGGTCGGCAGCCATTTTCCTTCAAATTTGGAGGTATAAGGCTCACCGGTAAACTCGGCATCTGCCTTTTGCTTCAGATCAAGATCATCCAGCCGCTTCATAAAGAGCAGATAGGTAATCTGTTCAATGGCGGTGAGAGGATTGGAGATACCGCCGCTCCAGAACTTATCCCAGAGTTGATCAATTTTACTTTTAAGTGCTGAGTTGTTTTGTAACATATTATGCCGCCAACCTTTGTGTTAGTTCTAAAATTTCGTTAATCGCCTTTTTGGAAAACAAGCCGCGGATTCCCTGCGGGTGCAACACAGTAAAGGGTGATTCTATCAGATCCCGCCTTTGCACGCGCTCTTTTTCCAGTATGAATTCTTTCAGTAGATTTAAGAATTCTAATTGCCGCGAGCTGAGATTCGTATGGCACTGGATAAACTGGGCAAATGCCTTGTTGACGGTGTCAGGGTAGCTTTCCAGTATTTCGAGTCCTAAAATATGTCTAATAAACTGAATGAACTTTGCTTTCCGGTTTTTATAGACCCTTTTAAGTAAATCTTCGGTGATATGAGGACGTTCATCGTGCAACAGGGCAGCAAGTTCCTCGACCTCATCTTCGGTAATCTCTTTTCCCTCTTTGATCTTCTGTAAAATAGGGTTACTCTCTGTAAGTTCCATGATGAGTTTCTCTACCATTTCACAATACTGAGAAACACTTACAGCCGAGTGTTCGGGGCCAAATTCGACCATTTCCTTTGTTTTTAATAAATCTGTAAAGTCAAACTTAGCCAGTCCGGTGTTTTGAGCATCACCATCCCGGTATTTCATCAGTGCAGATAACCTTTCGGCAAGCTCATCAAAGGTTTCGTCGGTTGCCTTTGCCCAGTAGTGATTGGTTTGAGCCAGCTTAATAATAGCCTCTTCCTTGGCAACAATATTGACCGATAGCGGAAGTTCACCAATCAGCTCAGTGATATTATCCTTTAATGTTTCAAACTTCTCTTTTTCATTGGCCAGCATCGCCAATGATGTTTCCAGCAGATCTTTCCGAAATCGCATTTCTTTAAAATCAGTTTGTGAAACAGTTCTAAAAAGCGGTTTTATGCTATCGCGTAAAAATTCAGTTTTTTCATGGGTCAATTTTGTCCAGAAATTCTCATCTTCGATTTTTTGTAAGTCTGTAGCTGCCTCTTGAATAACCACCGAGTTTTGTGGGAGTTCCTGAATCTGTTTTCGAAGCTTAGTAATCTCTTTTTCGGCAATAGCGGGGTTTTGCGTGTCCATTGCCTTTTCAATTTTATCAAGCCTGATGCCGAAAAAACGCACAGGGAGAGGAATTTGAGTAATAGCTTCTTTGCCTTTAGGATTGAGTTTAAAATATTCAAAGTTGTCCCAGCAATCCAGAATGAGAAACTTGTCTTTTTGGGTACACCAGGGCTTTATTTTATTTGGTTCCAAAAGTCGCGTCCCACGGCCAATCATCTGCCAGAATTTGGTATAGGAATAAACGGGTTTTGCAAAGACCAGATTGACGATTTCCCGAATATCAATGCCGGTGTCAAGCATATCGACACTGAGTGCGATGCGCGGTTGATCGTTATTGGTAAACTGATCCAAAAGCCCGCCCTTGCCATAAACGCGAGGATCGTCCGAAACCAGAACTTTGGCCAGTTCTCCATGATATTCAGGATAGAGTGTATCAAAAATCTTTTCCATTCTTCGCGCATGTGACATAGAAGAGCAGAAAAAGATTGTTTTGCCGGGAAGGACACCATTTGAATCTTTTATTGATTCTTCCATAAACTCTTTAACAATCAGAGCGTTTGTGCCTCTATTGATGACTTTCTTTTCAATCTCAGTGCCTTCAAAATTAATTTCTGCTACCTCTTTTCCTTCAAGGATTAGCTTTTTCTGGTCTTCGAGAGAGATGGTTCGTTTGCTGATACCTTCATCCTGAAACTTGGTGTGTATCTTCATAACCTGAAAATTGCACAAATAGGATGGAATAGTATTAACAGCTTCCTCGTAGGTATAGGCAAAAGTTGGCAGACGATTATCACAATTAAAAAGCTTGAAAGTATTGTGGTCAACGATATCTGTTGGGGTCGCAGTTAATCCGAGACTGATAGTCTTGAAATAATCAAGCACTTCTGCGTAGGTGTTATATATGGAGCGATGACTTTCATCAATCACGATCAAATCGAAAAAGTGAGGTGAAAGCTTGTTGTCTTCTTCTCTGATAATATTCAGCATGGAGGGATAGGTTGAAATATAGATACGACGATCTTTAGCAATGAGTTTTTCACCGACCTTAGGCCAACGGGGTTCATTGGGTAAATGTTCTTTGAAAGCCGATAGTGCCTGTTCCCGCAGCGCAATTCTATCCACCAGAAATAAAACTCGTTCCGCATGGCCTGCACGCATGAGGGCATCAATCAGGGCAATACAGGTCCTTGTTTTCCCCGTGCCAGTGGCCATTACCAGAAGAAATTTTCGTTGTTTCTTTTCAATCCCTTCCATCACAGCGCGGATGGCGCGAATCTGATAATCCCTTCCGGCAATTTGTGTATTGATAAGTTCGTCAGCAAGGGGCTTCCTATATTCCCGAATATATTGAAATCGTTCTAAATCATCTCGTGTTGGAAAGCCGACTACTTTTCGGGGCGGGTAATTCTCCAAGTCCCATAAGAAAATCTCAAGACCATTCGTATAAAAACAAAAAGGGAGTTTACCGCCATTTTGTTTTTGGATGTTGTAACAATATTGTTTCGCCTGTTCCCGGCCGATGGCAGGGTCTTTAGAAGTCTTTTTCGCTTCAACAACAGCCAGCGGTTTCCCATCTCTACCCAATAAAACATAATCACTATATTGATGACCTTCATAAGGCGTTCGCGGCTCTGCAATTTTATCTGGTAAGGGTATAGAAATATCAAACTCTTGTGAAACCTGGGTGAGATTATTTACATCCCAGCCTGCTGCAAAGAGTTTTGTATCAATAATTTTTTTTCGTGTTTCCGCTTCAGTCTTCATGGCTTGTAGTCTCTTAGCATTCAGCGCCGACACTGACTGTGGGTTAGGTTTTTATTAAGTTTTTAAGCCTTTTAATGCCTTTTTTGCAATGACTATTTATGTAAAGCGTCTTGTAATGTGATTTTATAATTGATGGTCTCGTAAAAAGTTCAAAATGGGGATATATGTACAACATAATTTGTTGAATTTATGAAACCCAAATTTTAAAAAACGACTTTTTACGAATGCATTAATTTTGACAATCCATAGTTTTCTATTATTTCTTCTAAATGTTTAAATTCTTCGATTGGTATTTGAACAGCAATTGGCTTTTGACTTTCATCAAGAACTATATTTTTATAAATTTTTAGTATCGTTGATCTCCCAAATTTAATATATATTATTCCTATATATATTTACATATTTGGATAATAATTTCACATAAAAATTAACCTTCCTGTCCCCCGCTTACATTCCATACAGATAGTTCTTGTACAGTAAATCTATTGTTTTCTAAACTATATATTTTTACTATATTACCATAAAAGATTTAATATTACCAAATTGAAACGTTGCCAAACATATATTATTTTTTTTGTCTTATATTTACCGATGTGTTTCTCTGTAGACTTCTCTTTATTTATATAGTGCCCTTGGATCTCGTTCCTGACGAAGCATATTATTGAAATTTTGTAAGTTTGATCTAATTTTGGACTAAAATAATACTATTACAAGTAAAGCACAAAGGGATAAAGATGAAAGAATCTACCCACGGACAAATATTGATCAAAAGTGGGTGGGTACTTTTGCTGAAAATATCAGAGATGGTTTTCAATTTGATCCGATCGTAGTAGCGCCTCATCCGGAGGAGCTTGGAAAATAGCGCATATTGGATGGTGCGCACAGATGGAGTGCTTACAAGGCAACCGGGGCGGCTGAGGTGGATATGATCATCAGGAATTTAGACGGCGTCTCCCCTCTGCTCTATACAGCGGCTAAGGCCATAGGCCCAAGAGATGATGGCCAAAAGGTTAGAAGAAACAAGGGACATTATCAGATATCATAATGGCCAAAATGGCAGCGCTGCCTTTTTCCCAAAAAGTGATTTATCAAGGGGTTACACTGTTTCGCAGGTTGCAGATAAGCATGACTGGAAAGAGCCGCTGGTCTGGTCCATAGCCCTTGAGCGCAAAGATGATCTTGAACGGTTTAAACAACTCAATTGGGGGTTAAGCACCTGGGACCTTTGGAACTTCAATGACTGTGATAAGCGATTTGGAGATGAGCAAGAAAATGCAGGATCACCCCAAAGAAAGCATATCCGAACTAACAAGGAAAGTATGAGCGCGTAAAATATACTCTTTCCTCTACAGTGCCTATACCCGAAGGCTTTCACAGTGCCTTTCTTTTTATTTTGTCTGTTCTGTAAATACTGCCTAAAAAAATATCCGGTATTCTCACATTCATCCAAAAAAAAATTCTTACCGAATATAGATTCATGAATTCCTTAAAAACCATATCTATTTATAACTACTTTTCTTTATTTGGGACACTGGCTTTGGCTTTTGGCCAGTTGTTCTTTTCCTGCCCCGCCCCTGCCCAAACACTTAAAGGGGATAAAGAACACGTGGTGCAAAAAATATTATTGGTAGGCGTAAAAAAAGTCTCAAAAAGGGAGATCAGAAAAAAATTAGCTGACTTACAGCCCCCTGCCTTCTGGAACTTTTGGGAGAAATCCCCATTATTCAGCAATGAAAAATTAGAGAAGGGGTTACAACAAATTAAGGGCCTTTATCGGGAAAAAGGCTTTTATAAAACCCTGCTCACCCACCAGGTAACAGAAAAAAATGGGGGAATAACCATAACCATTACTTTTGATGAAGGGCCCAGGGTAGTCATCGAAGACATTATTTTTACATTCCGGGATGCCGAGACCATTGAATGGGAAAAACGGTTTCGACAAATGATTCCCCTTAAAAAAGGGACAATTTTCCGGGTTGAGGACTATGAAAAAGCCAAAACCAAAATTCTGGAAGACCTTGCTAATTCCGGCTATCCCAGGGCCAAACTATCCGGCAAGGTCTTGATCTATGAAAAAGAAAACCTGGCCGCCATTCATTTTACTTTAGAGACGGGCCCTTTTACCCGGTTTGGAAAAATCGAGGTTGTGGGAAATAAAAAAATTTCAGAGAAAATCATTTTGCAGGAGGTCCTCTTTAGCCAAGGAGAAACCTTTTCCATGGCCAAGGTTTTTGAAAGCCAGGCTAAAATTTTTGGGTTGACTTTTTTCCGCTCTGTACTTTTGGAGACAGTTAATTTAAATAAAAAAACAGGGCCAGTGGATATACGTATTCTCATTCAAGAACGTAAGCCTCGAACCATAGAAACAGGATTGGGATATGGGACTGAAGATAATCTTCGCTTTCGTATCTCGGGTATATATCGCAATTTTCTTGGCAGAGCACGAGAGTTGAGGCTCTCTTTCCGGTTTTCTTCCCTAACCAAAGAAGGTGCCTTAACCTTCAAGCAACCCTATTTCCCAGACCCTTCTTCTACCTTAAGCTGGACCCTTTCGCGAAAAACAGACAAATTTGTTTCCTTTGAAACGATTAACACCACGAATGAAGTGCGGATTGAAAAAAAACTCAGCCCTGTGTTATCAGGCTTCCTGGCGCACAGACTCGAGTCTTCTGAATTAAATGATCTGGCCACAACAACCCGGGAAGAATTAGATTCCCAGCAAGAAGAAGACTATTTCCTCTCTTATTTTCAAACGGGACTCACCCGGGATACCACTAATTCTCCTCTTAATCCAAGCACAGGATATGTATCCTCATTGTTTGTCGAACCTTCTCTTGAGGCCATCGGATCAGAGGTTTCCTATGTGAAAGGGATTGTTGAGCACAAACAGTTCGCACAGATGCCGGCCGGTATCATATTGGCCGGCCGGGTGTTAATAGGAACTATTCACCCCTTTGGGCTCAAACAGAAGGGCGTGCCAGTCTTTAAAAGATTTTTCTCGGGCGGAACTTATAGTGTGCGCGGATATAGTTATCAAAAATTAGGCCCCAAGGATCAGTTGGGAAAACCAATAGGAGGAAATTCACTATTTGAAGGCAACACAGAGCTTAGATTTCCGCTGATCGGTCAGTTATGGGGCGTTCTTTTCATTGATTTCGGCAATGTATTTCTGGAATCGTGGCAATACAATCTGAATACCTTGCGTTACTCCACCGGCACAGGGATTCGCTATAACACGATTGTCGGCCCATTGCGACTAGATTTTGGTTACCTTCTTAACCCTGATAAGGCAACAACCCAAAAATACCGGTTTCATTTAAGCATTGGCCAGGCGTTTTGAAATGGCGGGTTTAAAAAGTCTTATGTAGTGCAGGACTTCAGTCCTGCCTAAAAAATCGTTTGAGTGGCTTCAGGCAGGGCTAAAGCCCTGCACTACTTAAAAATGGGAACAATTAGATTGTTGATTGATATTGATAATGAAATTTTTAAATGATGTTGGGAAAAAAAAATAAATCGGAAAAAAAATGATATTAAAAAGACTTTTCAGAAAATGCGCGCTTTTTCTCGGAACTATTTTCATTGGGCTCATCACCGGATTCATCCTTCTGACTCTGGTTACCCAAACTCCATTTTTCCGGCAATGGCTGCGCAAGACAATTATCCAACAGACCCAAAACAGATGGGGGCTTTCACTTTCCATAAAGCAAATTGAAGGAAATCTTCTCACCAGTGTATCTTTTCACTCTATGGAACTGCAAAACAGGGAAGGCGAAAAATTAAGCCTGGATAAATTACAGATTATCTTTTCGCCCCTTGAGCTTTTTCGCCGCAAACTAACCTTTCCTCTTTTGTCCCTTTCAGGACTTAAAATAACCATTATTAAAACCGAAGACAGACTTGTTCGTATTCTCCCCTTTCCACCGCCCTCACCGAAAGCAGCTTCTCAAAAACAAAAAAAAGCAAATATACCCTCTGTGGATTTTCTCCTTCACCATGTTCATGTTCAAGATGGATCAATAGGCTTTCACGATTATTCCCAAAAGCAACTACAAAAAACCCAGCTTCACAGAATCCAGGCCGATCTTTCAGCCGCTTATTTCCCTCGAAAAGAAACACATACCTGGCAGGGGCATATTCAAAACTTCTCTTTTGCCTTAACCCATCCTTATGAATTAACAGTAACCAACATTCAAGGAAATATTTCCCGGGACCTATCATCAAATATAAATCTTTCGCTCCTTCTTTCCTTTGAAGCAGAAAAGCAAAAATGCCGCTGTCAGGTTGAGGGCAATCTGGATCTTATCGATCCTACCTTCCCGCAGTATCGGGTGCAAACCAGGCTAACACAATTCCCTGTGGCCTTTTGGCTGCCCCAAAAGCATAAATCCGGCCCCCCCCCCTCTGTTGATCTTCAAATACGGCTTGAAGGAAAGGGAATAAAACCGGAAGAAATCTCCCTAGACTTTGACGTGGACAGCAAGCCCTTTATCTTACATGAACAGAACATTGACAGTGTGGGCATATCAGGACAATTCAAGAAAAATACATTAGAAATAAACAAACTGGCAATTCGCAGTCCAATGGGCCTGCTTTCAATGGAGGGGCAAATCGATCTTACTGCTCCACTCCCCTATCAAGTGACCCTATCTTTCGAACACCTTGATGCGGGGAAATTGTCTATACAAGGCATCCCTTCTTCCCAATTAAGCGGAAAAATCAGGCTCAGAGGGATGGTGGGACAAAATTTTCCGGAAACCTTCCACTCCTCAGGCTCTGTTCAGCTATTCCCTTCACTGATTGGAGAAAAATTTCTTGACCATTTACTCATTACAGGAGATTACGAAGCAGAAAGACTCCGGCTCAGCCAGGCAGATATACGCCTGGAAGGAGCGGATCTGTCAATGCACGGCACAATATCCCGCCGAAAAATGAATGTTTACTGGGACCTGGAAAAACTTGACCTTGCCCAGATAGGAATACAGCATAAATCCGCTCCCTTAGAGGGCATAGTTGCCGGAGAGGGTAAAATTACAGGGAGCCTGGAAAATCCACAGTTTGAAGCAAAAATCATGGCCACCGATATTCTTTATAAAGACTATCTGCTTAAACAGGTTACCCTTGAAGGGAAAGGAGAGGGATTATCCTTCCAGACCCTCAACTTTTCCTTGGGAATGCAATCATCTTCCTTTTCAAGCAATCAACAAAATTTCATGGATTCTTTCACTCTTGAAGCTGACAAAAAAGGCCCCGAAATCAATTGGGCCCTACAAGGCAGTTCCGGGGCAAATCAAATAGTTCACGCTCAAGGTGAGCTAAAAATTCCCCGGCTTTGGCACATAAGCGCTCACGTTAATGAACTTGCCTTCCCTTTAAATCAAACAATATGGCAAAATCAAAAACCTATCCACGTAGAATTTGACCCCTCTATTGGTCTAACAGTCCATTCGCTTGTGTTTGGAGCAGAGCGGCAGGGAACTCTTTCCCTGGAGGGAGAAATTAAATGGGCAGGCAGCCAAAGGATGGAGCTTCTTTTCTCCGGCCTGCCACTTCAAATAACGAAAAAATGGACCGGGAAAGTTACTCCTCTTTCGGGAACTTTGGATGGGAAAGTGCTGTTAACCGGCACACGTGCTTCTCCTGAAATTGAGGGGGCCCTGAAATTTGAAAAGGGAAAGTGGGGCGAGTTTTCTTTTGATCAGTTTATCCATTCATTTCAATACCAGGAGAAGAATCTAACTACCACGCTTTCTCTTATCCAAGATGAAAAAAAACTCCTTCATATTACCGGTCAGCTTCCTATGGATCTGTCCTTTGCACCGGTTAAAAATCGTTGGTCTGCCCCGGGATTAGCCATACACATCAAAATCGAGGAGCTCGGCTTAGGATTTCTTCCTCCCATAGCTCCATTTATAGCCCAAATAAGCGGCTCTGTTTCCTCAACAGGGAGAATCTCAGGTAGCCTTTCAGAGCCAAAATTTGAGGGCAATATGGAATTTTTAAATACATCTTTTCAAATCAAACCTTTTCTTCAAATATTTACTGTCAAAAATGCTCACATCACAGGGGATAACCAGGGTATCACTATTGATGAAATTGCTCTGCAAGGAGAATCAGGGGTTGGAAAATTTTCCGGCCGGCTTGCCTTATCCGAATTTCCGCGCTCACCTATTAAGGCAAACCTGAAAATGGATAAATGGAAAATCTTGTACTCAGATGGTACATATTTTCTACTCAGTGGTGAGCTTGCAGCCCAGGGGATTCCACCCCAAATTTCAGTTTCCGGTGAGGTTTTGGTGCCTGAAGGCAAGATACGGCTAAGTGATTTTATGCTCGGCCAAAAAAAATACCCGGAAGTACAAATAGTGAAGCAAAAAGGGGACGAAGAAAAAATCATCGCTAAAAAACCATCTTTCTTTTCCCGAAATATTTCCCTGGATGTAAAATTGAAAATCCCTAAAAATTTATGGGTCAGCTCAGACCAAGCCAGTCTTGAGCTCAAAGGAGATTTGGCCCTAAAAAAAACCTCTCTTAAACCCCAAATCATTACCGGCAACATTCAAAGCATTCGGGGCATCTATGTATTCTATGGCAAGGAATTTGCCATACAAAAAGCCCTTATTCAATTTCAGGGTCTGCCTCAAATGAACCCAATCCTGGATATGAAAACTGTTTATAAGGTGGGAGATATCAACATCTTCATACTCATTACCGGGACCAAAAACGCTCCCCTTGTCTCCTTGCAAAGTGAGCCTCCCCTATCCCAGGATGATATCGTTTCCTATCTGGTCTTCGGTCGCGCCACTGAAGATTTAAATCAAAGGGAATCAGCCGGATTGCAGGGAGAAGCCTTTGCCCTGCTGGGAAGGGTAGTTGCCACGCAGGTAATGGGTGTATTCGGTGAAAAATTACCAGTTGACACCATCCAGATTCGAGCCTCGGAGCAAGGAACAAGCAGCCTTGAGTTTGGAAAATACGTAACTCGTGATGTTTTCGTTTCCTTTGGCAAAGAATTCGGACTGGAGGGATCAGAGCAACTCAGGGTTGAATATTATCTTTACAGCAATCTTACTCTGGAGACAGAAATCCGCAGTGACGAACGTTCCGGAGTGGACCTTATCTGGAAGAAAGATTTTTAACTCCCCATTCTATTTTTTCATGAATACTGAGAATTTTATTTCACACTATGACGATACTTTTCTCATTTCATATGGCAAAAATGGTGAAGATCAAAATGGTTAACCTTAGTTAAATGTTTGAAATTAAAAAAATTAAATAAAAATATACAATCATAATGTATATGGCATTAGAAATGCTTTTAATAATAAAAAAGTATGTAGAGAATGTTATAGCATAGTACCTTTTGCCTTCGTATTAATCATAGGATGTTCTCTTTCACTGTAGGTATCGGATACGCAATTTTTTTGCCCCAGCCTTAAAAATCTCATACGAATGATATGATTCTTTCTCCTAATTCTCTACTTGCAAAATACCTCCCAGTGACTAAAAAAATATGCCGTCAGGTTGTAATAGAAGCAATCTCGAGCTTTTCAAAGCAAAGCGGGAAAATAATTTTTTTTAGCAATTTCCTGGAAAGGAGGATTTTCAACAAGCTAATTTTTTCATTTAATGTTTACTTTATATTGCTCGGCATCCATCAATACTGTGGAAATGAGCTAATATTTTTCACTAAAACAATTTACATAATAAGGAGTCTTAAGTATGAAACAAAAAAAAATTATTAAAGGATTAATGATTCTCAGCATCTTGGTTTTTTTGTCTATATCATTTAGTTCAACGGCTAATGCCCAGTTTCCTTACTTTGGCCCTTTCGGTCCTTACTACGCAAACCCACTTGCTTACGGCTTTGTCCCTTTTTTCGGGACTCCTTTTGTGCCTTACCGCAACGCATCTGTTTTACTTCCAACGAGCGCCATACCGCCTGCAATAGCAACAGCCCCCGCACTTACTCCTTTCGGATTTAGTGTCACCACCTTAATCCCACCCGCACCTCTGGCAACTTTTAGTATTACCTTACCCTTATCTGTCTTACCAGCGCTTGCCGCTCCAACCGCCTTTGCGCCGGTTGTTGCGCCCATATTTCCTGTCGCCCCAGTTATTACGCCTTCTTTACCCACTCTTACCAGTGCTTTCCTCCTTGGGGGTGTTCCAACGCCCACACCAGTATCGACCCCAACCATTGGTGGAGGCGGTTCTTTGGCCACCCTTGCTTTGCTCGGATTGTTGCCAACAGGCATTACTCTTCCTACAACCCCGGTTCTTCCTGTCTTTTCTCCTGCATTGGCATTGACTGCACCGACAATTGCTACTACTGTTCCCGGAATTACCACAGCACTGCTCCTCGGGGGTGGAGGTATTTCCACCACAACATTATTGCTCTTAGGAATTATTTAGTTATACAGCGAATAGTAACTGTGGAGCGTTTACTCTTAAATTTTGCCCTTTTTTTGGCAAAAAATGTAAACCCTCTTTGTATAAATAGTCGTATGTAAGGGATTAATGACAGACTGATGAATTTGTTTTTCCATAATTAACACCTATGTCTGTCATTAATTCCTTAATACAACAACGAACCATTCATTAAACTCATTAAACGTGGCAGACAAACGCCTCAATTCTTCTATAATAATTGCCTTTGATTCAGTAAATCGCTTGCCTCTGCTTTCCTTGAAATGATTACCGCTAACTTTGTTTTAAAGTCGATTTTATTATCTTTTTCCAAGAGGAAAATATACTCGTAGATACTACTTCATTTACTACTGCATCTATCAAAGTAAATAGCTATAGTCAGATAGTTTATAATCCAGCAACTTTTTCGATTAGAAGAAATGTATTTTTATCTAATCTCAACAAAAATTTAAACGATCGTTTTCTTCTAATCGAAACAAAAGCGGCCGCCCCAAATACTGGGCAGGGAAGAGATAGTAAAACGTAATTCTCTTCTTCACATAGTTTTACTGTTTCATTAACTTCTTTTCGTTTTGCCCTAAAAAGTTGAACAGTAAAAGCGGATAATGACGAAGTACACCTTAATCAATAACCAATCTTTTAAGGATATTTCCTTTCTATCCTAAGATTCCCGTACAAGAAGGCTCGATTTCTCTTCTTGATTTATTTTTAATAGCTTAACTTCGTCTGCGTGTACACAAATCATAGAGTATGGGTATAACAACCAGGGTTAATATCCCTGATATGAGAATACCTCCGGCTGAGGCAATACCTGTGGCGTTTCGCATCTCGGCTCCAATGCCTTGGCCCATAGCCAGCGGCAACATGCCAAGGACCGCAGCCAGGGTGATCATGACAATGGGACGAAACCGCTCACAGGTAGCAGTAACCATGGCCTTATGGCGGGGTACGCCTTCTTTAATGTGGATATTAAACTGGTCAACAATCAAAATGGCATTATTAACAACAATGCCTGCTAACATGACACCGCTCATAAGAACAAATATTTCAAGGCTCTTTCCGGTCAGGGCCAGGGCCCACAGCACACCGATCACAGCCAGAGGCAGGGTAACCAGAATGAGAACCGGCTGTTTAAAGGACTCTAATAAAGCCGACAGAGTTAAAATTACTAATATAATAGCAATGATCCCTGCTTCAGCCAGATTTTCCTGCCCCTCGGCCATCACCTCATACATTCCGGCAAATGTGTAATTATAGCCTGGAGGCAAATAGCCCTTTTCATCGATAACCGCGCTTATTTCCTCTACTGCCGCCCCCAGAGGTTTGCCTTCGGTTAGGTTAGCGAACAACTTGGAAACACGGCTTTTGTTTTTGCGGGTGATTTGTACAGGTGTTTGTTTTTCTTCAATCTGCCCCAGACTGGTCATAACCAGAGGATGTCCCGGCGTGCCTGGAAACAAAAAATCCCATATCTGTCCCTTACCTTCCTCTTCAGCAAGTTTGACCACAATGTCATAATTACGCGCATCTTGCTTGAAGGTGCCGGCTGTCAACCCCTCCAGGTTGGCCCTCAAATTAAGTCCCAACCCAGTGGCAGGATAGCCAAGGTCAGCCAGAACAGCCCGCTGGGGAAGGATGCGAAGCTCGGGCTTGCCTGATCTTACTGTAGTATCCGGCTCAAGTATTCCGGGTATCTGCTGCGCTAAGTCTCGAGTCTTCAGAGCTAAGGTATCCAGCGTTTTAAGATGGTCACCGGCAATCTCCATTTCAATATCAGACATCTGGCCACCTATAACAGTAGGCATAGTGACAGTGACAATGCAATCAGGATATTCAGCCAGACGTGAACGGACCTCATTCTTCAGATCATTAATGGTTAATTTACGCTGGTCCCTTTCTGAAAATTTTAAGAGGATCTGGGCCAGGTATACACCTTCGGAAGATTGACCAAACACCCCTTCAACCTTACCGATCGTAGTGAGCATGTGTCGTAGCTCGGGCACGTCTTTAAGCAGATTTATGGCGTCATGTAAACGTTTCCGGGTTTGATTTAAGTCATACATGGTGGGATACTCCAATTTAACATACAGTTCACCCCTGTCTGATTCATTCATCATAGTAAAGCCAATATTCTCCAGAAGACTTAATGAATGGACTAAGGCTACCACAATGATTAACAGTAAAAGAATGGCCGCCCACCTATGTTTCTCAAAATAAAAAAGGATGGATTTATACGTATTGAGGAATCGATCAAACATCCTGTTCCAACCCCGCTCCATGCGTGCCAGCAAATGCTCATGTCCCCTTTTTTTGGGTTTGAGCATGATGGAACAAAGGATAGGCGTTAAGGTAAAGGAAATAAAAAGAGAAACAAGCGTCATGATGAGCATGGTCAAAGCAAAGGGTTTTAAAAAAAGACCAACTTTGCCTCCCATCATGGCAATAGGTAATAAAACCACCATATTAGTGGCAGCGCTGGCTATGACGGCTACAGCTATTTCGCCTGTGCCTAATCGCGCCGATTCTTTCGGATTTCCTGTCTCATGCAGCCTTTTTACTATGGCTTCCAGGACAACAATGGAATTAGTAACCAGAATACCTACCGACATGCCGGCAGCCAGTAAAGTAGACATATTCAAGGTGAAATCAAGGGCCTGCATAAAGAAGAGGCCAATAACAATAGTTAAGGGCATGGTAATAGCAATTACAAGGGTAGTACTAAAATTATAGAGAAAAAAGAAGAGGATAAGAGCTGTTAAGAAAATCCCCAGCAGGATATCTTTCCAGGCGCTATCAACCGTAGCCTTAGTAAAGACACCGTCATCAGTAACCCAGACCAGTTCCATACCACCTGGCAATTCCCGTTTCAATTCACTCATAGCTTCATTCACTCGATTGACCACTTTCACGGCGTTGGCTTCGGCTTTTTTGACCACCTTAATAGCAATACAGGGGCGTCCATCAATATCCGCCATTTGCCGCAGTTCTTTGGTGGTCATTTCAACATGACCGATGTCTTTGATATAGCAACGTTGGCCCTCTTCATTGGCAATCTCAAGCTCTCCAATATCGACAACTTTATCATAGTCTGCCTTAAATTTTACTGAGTACTCGGTCCCTGCCTGCCGAACACGGCCGGAGGGAATAGTTCGAATACCTTCCCCAATCGCCTTGACCACATCCAGGCTGGTCAATCCCCTGGCGGCCAGCTTGCTACGATCCAAGGATATATGGACTTCTCGTTCGGCTCCGCCAATTAATTGTACATCAGCCACACCCGAAAGCACTGTGATCCGGTCCCGCAGGGTATTGTCCGCATAATCATACAATTCATCGATAGGCGCCTCACCGGTGATGGCCAAGGTGATGACCGGCTTGGCATTCACATCGAATTTCAGAATCTTTGGATCTTCCACATCCTCAGGGAAATCCGCCCTGATAAGATCAAGCTTTTCCCGCACATCAGTGGCCGCAATATCAACATCAACATCAAGTTGAAATTCCAACATGGTCTGACTGACATTTTCCATACACGATGAATTAACGTGCTTGAGACCATCAATGGTAACTACTGCATCTTCAATACGTTTGGCTACATCGGTTTCTATTTCCTCGGGACTGGCGCCGGGATAGATAGTGACAATAGTAATAAAGGGCATATCCATTTTAGGCATTAACTCAAGACCTATCTTTCGCCAGGCATTGAGCCCCAGGAGTAGCAAGCCGATAATAAGGCAGGACATGGCTATGGGCCGCTTTATGGATGCATCAGAAAGAAACATCAGTTCTCCTCCTTCTGAATTCTTACTTTTGTACCCTCATTTAAGAGAAACTGCCCCATAGTGATCACTGGTTTTTTTTCTATTAGGTCCCCGCCCATCACCTCCAGCCAGCCGTCTGTTTGGATGCCGGTCTTGACTTCAACCATGTGAGCAGTTTCCCCCCGAAGGACAAATACTACAGAACGACCGCCGCGAACCTGAACCGCAGTTGAGGGAATACCAAGGCTTTTTCGCTGCTGCAGCACAACCTCTATCTCAGCCATGGCGCCGGGCACGACCCTATCCGGAGGGTTACCCAGCCTGCATTTTATTTCAAAGGTGCGAAGTTTCTGATTAATGGTTGGGCTTTTATAAGTTATAACTTGTTTTCCCAAATCAAGGCCGTAAACGGTAATACGCATGTTGGTTTTACCCGGGATTACCTGATGGTAATATTGGGCAGGGAGGAAAGCAGACACCTCAATCATGGACGTATTTTCAATCCTGATGATTGGCTTGCCGAGCTGGCCCATCTCGCCAGGTTCACTGAGTCTCATACTGACCCTGCCGTTAATGGGCGCATAAACAAGCGCATCCCTCAAATCTTTTTCAGCAATCTGAAGATTCACTTTGGCCTGACCTTCCAGTTGAGCCTTTAGATCAACCAAGGTTTGTGCATGTTTAAGCGAGGCTACGGTTTGTTTATAGCGCGATTCCTGAAGCTCGAATTCATTGTCTGTAATGGTCTTTTTTTGATAAAGACGCTTAAAGCGTTGGTAGTCGATCTGCGCTTTATCAAAATCCGCCTTTACCCGCTCAAGATTAGCTTCTTTTTCAAGACGTTCATATAGGCTTACCTTCAGATCTTGCTTTCGGATATCAACCGCTTTTTGTAATTTTACAGAATCAATCAGGAAAAGCTTTGTCTTTCCTTTAACAACCAGGTCCCCTTCATTAACGAAAATCTTTTCTATTGTCCCCGGTATCCGGGGTGAAACCATGGCCAAATTTTTTGCCTCTAAATTACCCTGGACAACAAGGTTGTCTTCAAAATCTAACCTCTTCACCTTGGTTAAAACAACAGGCACCACCCGTTCTTTGGTGTTCTCCTTCTCAGCTAAGCTCTTATTCTTCATGGGGAAGATAAACAATCCGATAATGATAATAAGAACGATAGAAAGTGGGATGAGAATGCGGTTCCTTTTATTTTTCATATTATTACCCCTTCTTCATCTACATGAAAAATTTTTATGTATTTTTTTAAATTATTACTTTGATAGTCCGTACGATTTTCCCATAGCATTGAGAAGAGTTGCTATGCTGACCTGTTGTTGAAAACGCGCCTTCATAACCTCTCTTTGCGCACTATCCAATTTGGCAATGGCCTGGAGCTTCTCTGAAGGCTTGATAATCCCCTCTTCCCATTTGGCCTTAATTTCATTTAAACGACCTGAGACAACCTCAAATTTTTTTTGAGCTAACACCAGTTCTTCTTGAACGTCTTGCAAGTTTAGATGTGCTTTTATCACCTGAAGCATAATGGTAAGACTCGCCTCTTCTCTTTGGACCATAGCTTCTTTTTCCTGCTCACGTGCAGCTTTATATTCATTGACATTGGCAAATCCATTAAAGACAGTCAGCACACCCGCCAATCCACCCATCCAATAGCTTTTATCAAGAACAAAGGAATTGGAAGTACTGGTAAAGCTTGCAAAACCGATGAGGTGAGGAAGAAAATTTGATAAAACAATTTTGGCCCTATCATGTTGAATTTCTACTGTGCGGTCAGCAATATGAAGTTGGGGATTTTCTAAAAGCGCCTGAAAGATAAGTTCCTCCAACTCCTCTTTCGGGGCATCTAAAGGCTCCTCTCTTACCAGGGCAAGATCAGACATGGGCGAAAGTCCCATAGTACTCAAAAGGTCAGCTTTAGCCTGACGAAAGATCCGTTTGGTCCGGTTGAGAGCAATGTGCCTGGCAAAAGCAAATGTTTGTGCCTGTTTGGCCTGCCATCCGTGTACTAATCCTTCCTCTTCATAAGAGGCCACTTCCCTTTCCAGGGCATCCCCCGCTACCACCTGGCTTTCCATTGCCTCGCTCATTTCTTGCAGTATCAAACATTGATAATACATGGCCGAAACCTGATAGCTAATCATCTGGCGTGTATAATCCAGGATAAGATCACCAATTTCAGCGCCGCTAGTGTACAAAGAGTACAAATACCATGTTGCGGGAATAAAAATGGGCATTTGCGCTTGGACAACAAATTCGCCGATCTCCTTATCATGCATGGGATGGTACTCACCTGGGCCCACCTTCTGTTTTGGTTGGCGCTCCCATGATGTATAATTTGCATTTATTTCCAAGGTAGGAAAAAAGTTGGCGAAGGCGACCTTTCGCTCCAGCTTTTTGATGCGGGACTGAATTTCAGCAGCATGGCCTTTCAGGTTGTTTTGTAGGGCGAGTTCAATACAGTCTTGTAATCATAGTTTTTTGTTAGGTTGTATATATTTTTGGGTACGTTCAGCTAAATTCTGTCTATACTGCCTCACATTATTTTCTCTGATCTCCTTCACCTGGGAAGCGCACCCTCCATGCACCATAACAATTATCAGAATAAGCCAGAAGAACACGTAAGGAGAAATAAGATCTTTTTTTAAGTCTAAGATATGCATAGTCAGCCTCATAAATTTACTCCTTAGGTTGTGGCAATCCCATAGCTGTAATGGTTGAGTGAGCCACATGCTCTGCAACTGCCTCAAAAAATTCCAAATCATACTCTTCCTTATCTAAATATATCAAAATAGGCACCTTACATAACCCGTAAAAAGCAATCTGGCTTTGAAGGGAAAGGGACCATAATTGAGCCTTCTGCTCAGTCATCTTTGAATCGGATCGACGGATAATGTCAGTTAAGGCCTTCATTTCAGGCATAAAATATTCCTCAACAATGGCCTTAAGCGATGATGTGGGCGTTGAGATACCTTGGAGGATAAGCCGCGTAAACCAGGGTGGGTGCTCAGGCGAATAAAGTGAAACGAACTTACTCTTGATAAACCTATAAAGAAATTGGGCAATTTCAGTTGGTTTGGTGATGGATTTGGTTTCCTCCAAAAGCTCATTGAGGTGTGTTTTGAATTTGTAATGGGAGAATGCGTACCGCAAAACCTCAGTATACAAATTCTCCTTGCTGCCAAAGTGATAATTAATAGCGGCTATGTTTACTTCGGCCTTTTGGGCTATAGGGCGGATACTGGTTCCCTCAAGTCCGTGTTCAGCAAAAAGTTCCCCGGCAGCCAATACAATAGCCAGTTTAGTACCGCCAAATTCATCCTTGTCCATAAGTTGTTCCTTTCTCTTGATAATCTCCCTTCCTTTTTTTTAAAGGGACAGTGGGGGATTATCTTCATAGTCCTTTGTGTGGCAAGACATTGATATTTCAAAATCATACGTGTTTACTTACTTTATCGGTTAGTATATATCAAACGTTTGACCAAATCAAACGTTTGATTAGAAAAAGTAAATAAAGCGCAGAAAAAAATAAATTTTGTAAGAAGTCTTGATATTTGGGTATCTTGCCCAATGCCCAAGATCGTAAAACAAGAAAAAGGGTTCCCCCCTTCCTCACCAATTGTGAACAGGCCATAGTGAGCTAATAATAGTTTAAGGCTCCTAAAATCCTTGTTATAAGGGATTAGAAATCAATACCCTAAATTTTTGTTGTTAATCCTTTGCGCAACCATATGCAACCATATTCACCATAGTAGCCCGTATCAAAAGAAAAACATTAAGAAAAAGCAAATAAATAGGGCATCCTTCAAAATCTAATTTACACTTTCTGTAGAATTTGAGGGGTGATAATTAATTTTACTATTATTTTTATAAAAAACTGGACTACCTTCCCCTTTTCGGGTATAAGAGAATAAATACGTATATCTTATAACCCAAAA
>DAOURK010000033.1 GCA_030625085.1 Pseudomonadota bacterium | reverse complement strand
AATACATAGAAATTCCCTGCATTTTTTTTATTTTTTTAAAATTAGGATTGATGATGATGAGTAATAACAGGCTATCTTGTGCGTTTTAATTAAGTAAACTATAAATTTTATTTTATGCAGATTTCATAATTAGAATTGCTGAAATATCCCTATTACTTTTAGTATTTAGACATTTGCAAGGGATTGATTATCATTTGTATTAAATAGGATGGTCCCAGTTTTGGACTAAATACAGCAGGGGAAAGCCGGGGGAATTACTTATTTGCTGAATCTCTCCTGGGTATCAGATGAAGTTGACTTCTTTAGCGGATTGGGTGCATGTAATTTATAGTTATAGCCGATAAATTGGTAAACCTTTCTTTACAAGAAGGATTATAATTTGACATTTTTAAAATTAAAATGTACACTATTCTTTACAGGGGTTAGTAATATAATTTTTGAAATTCCCTTCAATTTATTATGGCATCTAATTTTAAAGATTATCTTCGGCCATATTAATTTAAAATTATTAGGAGGCCAAATATGAGATGGATGGGTGAAAAAATTAAAAGTTTGGTCACAGAAAAGGGGCTTACATTAGTTAAGTTGGCGGAACAAATCGGGGTCACCCGCCAAACAGTTAATGATTGGATGAATGGGCAAGTCCCTAAGGGCAATCATTTGATTTCTATGTGTAGAATCCTCAAAGAGAAACCGGACTATTTCTTTTCACCGAACAAGGAAAAAGCGATCACATTTCCAGTCCATCGTGCTAGGAAAGGTGCAAAAATTACTCTCGATACCCAGAGAGACGCGTTAGAACTAGTGAAACAATATGAAATATTTTTCAGAAATATTCTGGAGTCTGAAGTTATTCCAATTGTAAGAATTAGTGAACGAAACGAAGCAAGTGCAATTAAAATAGCTAAGGAATTAAGGGCAAAATCTGGAGTAATTAAAAGCTTCCTCCCCCTTAACTATGAAAATGCATTTAAACTGATGTATGAACTAGGGATTTCTGTAATATTCAGGGATTTCCCCAAAAATATAAAAAGCTATGCATTTTACACTAAAATACATAGCCACAGGGCTGTTTTTGTAAATAATTCAACCAACATTATTGATTTGATCTTCCCCATCCTGCACGAATCTATCCACGCGATACGAGACGAGGAATCTCAAGAAGGGATCTATGATGAAGAAGAGGAAAAATTTTGCGACACGGTGGCTAATTATATTCAACTTCCTGATGAATATGTAAAAAAAGTATGCAATGCTATTAGTGGATTAGGTAAGGCTGCACAAATCAATAAATTGAAAACATTGGGGAAATTGCACAGTCACTCTTTATACGGAATAGTTAAACGAGTGCAATCTATCTCACATGGTTTCATGTTGGATGTCGGAGGTGCAGATACTAACTTAAAGAAAGCCTTTTCCACAGTTGGCGATATATTGTTTCAGATGTCAGATCCAAGAGATTACGTAAAATTAATACACGATTTTAGCCCCAAATTCATAGAAATCATGATTAATCAATTGGGTAGCATCACTGATAGAAAAATAGGGGAATTACTCGGATTGGCAAATGTTTTAGACGCCAAGGCAGTAAAGGAAGAGCTCGCGAAATTAAAAAATGAGGATTAAGCTGGATGTATGGATATTCTTTGTGACACGTGTAGCGTATTGATGCTTATTAGAATTACACCAAATATGTTTATTGATAGTCAATTTGAGTGCGTAACTATCCCTGATGTAAGAAATGAATTATTTCGAACACAAAAGTTTAAAACAAAATATCCATGGAGAATTCAATTCAAAAGCGAGATTAGCACGCTCGGAACATCTGTTTTTAATACAAAAGAATTTGATATATATTATTGGACCATAAAAAATCTTATTGAAACTGGAAAAATTAACAAAAAAACCGGGAAATATTTCGATTTAAGTAATGTAGATCAAAAAATAGCTGCTTGTATACTCAGTCATGATTTTGGGATAACAACTGGTGACAATAACCTAATAGATTTTATTATACAAGAGTTTTCTTTTACTCGTGAAAACATTGTCTCGCCTTTAGGTTTAATTAACAAATGGATTAAACAAAAACTAATCAATTGGAATACAAATTACAGCACTATTTTAGAAGAATGGAATAGTTGTGGAGAAAAACAACAACCCACCCCCGAAATTAAGACATTTGAGAATTTAACTGGTTGTAGATATATTGGGCCTTAATTATTAATTCATGCTTTTTCATTTTCGGTAACCTTTTCTTGATAAGTGTGGCAAGATAACCACAACGCACCACTCAAATCCTCAAAATAACCTCAAAATTCGCTTTAAGGTGACGCCAGAAAAAAATCCCTATGAATTATTTCTCAATAGAATATCTACGCTATGGTCTGAGAACAACCAGGTGAAAAATATTAATCCGTTTCACCCTTGCTGCAGCAAATAAAAAAAGCTCCTCAAATGTAGTGTCCATTTTTTATTTTTTGAGGGTAGGCACCCGAAGTGCTTTTGATAAAATATTAATTACATCATCCGGAAAGAGTTAAATAAAAAAAGCCTTAAGAATGAACATACGATAAGGGGGGCTCAAGTCAGAACAGTTCTGATGGTCATATAGTTCCTCCAAAAGGTTTTTAGCCAGTTTGATATGAATAGGCTTTAAAATTACTTTCTCATGGTTATCATCTGTAGAATGAAACAGTGCAGCGAAGGAAAAGCCCATGCGGCTTCAGGGAGCTGAATTGGGGACTGCGCACCTGGGATCAGTGAGCTTCAATGACTGTGATAAGCGTTTTGGGGATGAGTGGCCGGGGCGTATTCCCGCACAATTAATCGCCCATATTCTCTATTATTTTTCTGAGCGGAATGATCTTGTCTTTGACCCTATGGGCGGGGGAGGCGTTACGCCGGACACCTGCCTTGCCTTTAACCGCAGGTGCCGGACACTGGATATGATCGATCGTCCAGACAGCAGGCCTGAGATAGAATACCAAAACTTCCACAATACTTGCCTTTATCAATGCAGACTGGCGGGATTTTCAGAATAAACCCGCCGTTCGTGAAATTACGGAAAATCCCATCCTGGTAGATGATTCTCTCAAGATTTTGGAGAAAACCGGATGGCGGCGCACTCATATTATTCAGGCGCCTTTGTCATCGGAGAGGTTTGAGGCGGGGGTTGTCAGCGCCATGCAAAAGAAGAAGATTCTCGGGGTCACCAGCCGGTATGTGATAATGCTAAACCATGCCGGATAATCTTCCCATTTTTTGCCCCGCTAAAGTTACAAAAATCCGAAACGCAAAAGAAGACCATAAAAATTCTCATCGAAGAAAATGAAACCAATGTGCCAAACTTGTCAAAACGGTTGCGGTTGGCTTTGCCTACAATTCGGAAGGCTATTGGCGTTTTGAGAAAATCACATAGAGCAGCCTGTGCCTTTGCAAATTCCTTATATACTTCCTGGTAATGCTTTCATACATTGGAGGCGGCATCATTTTTTGAGAGACTACCCAAATCGATATCTTTTTATATCAGCATGAGATCACTTCACTCCTTCTGAAACCCTATTTTACTTTGAGGTTTATCCGGCGGCTCCAATAGTTGCTGGATGGCTTCAAATACTGCCTTAAATTGATAATCATATTTTTGTTCCATATTTTCAATTTTCTCTTTTAAATCACGATAGCTTAGCAACATTTCTCGCATTTTAGTGAAAGCACGCATAATTTGAATATTTGCCTGTATAGCCCTTTCGCTATTAAGGACGCTCGAAAGCATGAGAATTCCATGTTCAGTAAAAGCATAAGGCATATATTTAAGATGTTGATTTTCTTTTAAGATCACAATTTGTGATCTTAGAATTTTAATATCTTCCTTTGTAAGCTGAAACATAAAATCATCCGGGAATCTTGCCTTATTCCTTCTCACTGCCTGATTTATTACCCTGGTCTCCACACCATAAAGTACTGCTATGTCTCGGTCAAGCATCACTCTTTTCCCCCTAAGGGTAAAAATTTTACGCTGGATTGTCTCTTGTAGTATTAATTTTGGGTCCATTGGAAAAATTCTCTAACCAGCATTAATCATGTTAGGATAATTACATGATTTTTAAATGATTATCCTATTTTCCGCACAAAAAATTTTCTTCTTTTCGTTATTTATTGTAGCCATAATTTCTATAACGTCAGTATGTGGTTGAGACTGCTAAATTTGTATTGGAGCGACCCTACGTGCGCAACTGGCTGCTACGCCTAAAAATTTTCCGCCCAGAAAAGAGTTCCTAACAAAAATTTTATCCGATCGAGAAAGCGATGCCGTTTCGATCTTGGCCTTTTGTTTATCAAGTGTATTCCTATTTGATCTTGATTCCTTTTTTTTATCAAGTTTGGCAAATGCTTCCGGGAGTTTTTCAATGGATCCGCAAAGAATTTGAATATAGCTAGGATCTTTCATATTGCTAACCAAAGTGCTTTCCGGGGGAGTAGATTCCAAATCGTGTGATAGTACTTTCCTACCACTTCGTCGTCGCTCCCCTTGCTTATAAACATTAAAGAACCCTTCTGCATCATTATTCGTACGTTCTATTAGTCGGATGCCACCACCAACTTCCTTTGGTAGTTGCACTACATGACCCCACAATGATTCTCCATGACGTTTGAGATATTTAAGAATAGTGTCGATTGCGTCTGTCATATCTTGCCCAAAGACACGTTTTGATCGTCGTCCGGGAAGAGATGCTTTGAAATCCTCCAGAGTTTGTTTAATGTCATTTAGTTCAGCGACCTGTTTTTTCTGAGATTTAGGAGGGGGGGATTTTGCTCCGGACATTTTTGGATTAATGCGCATGGCTGCACGTAACTCATCGAACAAACATTTTGTTGTTCGGAGTATTTTTGTGACATCGCAAAATTTTTTGTCTATGATAATCGGATCTAATATTTTAGCAAGTCGCTTTAAGGATCGATTAACATATACATCATCAGGTAGACTCTTAAGATAAGCATCGCATGCACGCCTTAGAATTTTACAACGGTCATAAAAGGTAAGGTGAGGGAGCACAAATGGGAATCTCAAATTTTTAGTTTCGGCCGAAATATCCAATGCCCATTGCACGTTTGATCGCAAAATTGCTATACCTTTCGGTCCACCGGGTATCTCATGTGCTGTCATTTGTGCGCTCCATTTTTCAATGTCATCTCTTGCCTCACTGCCTTGAACACCAGGGCGTTTACCCCATTCCCTCACTATAGATCCGAGGGGCGTTTTGAATCCATATTTGCGCAGAAGACATGCCAATTCATCGTATGAGTGTTTCATCAACTCTTTACCAACAATTCCGCAAAAATGTTGGTGGCACCCTAGAATCCGAACGTCTTCTTCAACGCTATCGACAAACTCCTGCACTGACGGAATAAGTGCACGGCCATAATCGCGTGTAATAGCAAGTGGCACACCAAACCTGTTTTTTATTTCTTCCAGGCAGGGACTAATCTGATTGGCACATTCGGTTGTGAGTCGCCACGCCCCCAACACCCATTTGCGCCAACCGGCAATGGCCACAAATAAAGTCCCGGCCCCATATTCCCCAGTTGCATCAACATTTAGAGGGTATCCACCATCTTGCTCTAAAGCCTTTCTTAAGTGCTCACTTCTACTTTCATGAAGTAGTTTAAAATGCTTTAAAAAACTACGTGACAAATCTGATATCTTTCCTGTTGATATCTCAATATCATGATTTTTCTGTAATTTTTTCTGTATCTCTTCTCTTTGTCGATGATTAAGGTATCGTTGAATATCAACATGAACCTCGACATCATAGCCGATACTCCCACCCTTTGGGACAATTAGAGATATTATTTCAGGACGGCGTGTAACAGGCGACCGATCCGGATTTTTGCATCCATGTTTACATGTCAGTATTTTAATTCGTGCACGGATGTTTCCATATTTTTTCGTAATGAGGGATCTTGGATAGGTTTTTTGAACCTTCATCTCCTTGAAACATTTAGAACATGTTGATATTTTTGGTGATACTGTGATTGGCACCAACCGCATGCCCCGTATTTTTTCTCGATACCTTGCTTCCAATTGCGATAGTTCCGATCTGATAACCTTAATTATATGGATGTCTTTTTTTTTATCTTGTAACGGGAAAAAATATTTTTGACTTGAATCTCAGAAATTATGATATCCCTTACCTTTAACCGTTCACATATTGCTTTTGTTTGCCAATCTTCTGAGCATAGCAACTCGAGTAACACTTCGATAACCGTATTGGGATCAAGAGGGCAAATCCCGCGAGTATCCTCAAACTGTTTTCGACGATGTGCTACCTGTACTGATGAGATTTTTCGGTCGGAGCTTAAATATAAATATAGATTTTCAACAGATTCTCTTGTGATAGCATGGGCACTGAGCAAGTCATTTAAGGTGTTTTGTACTCGCACGTGTAATAATTTCCTAAGCTCCTTATGAGTGAGACCAGCAGATGACTCACTTACGAGCATTTGTATCGTCGATTTCAAGGTATCATGCTTCGAAAATGATATCCCCTCATAATGCCATAGACCATGCTGATCAAAATTCGGAATTGTTCTTAGCGTATAAAATTTCCCAGCGTGGCTGTAGCTACTAAGGTATCCAAGCTTGGTCATATCACGAAACAAGCTACGCCTTGAGCGATCTTTGCATAACTTTTGAATCGTTTGAATGTCCATTACAAGCCTGCGTTGAAACAATTTTTGGAACTTAAGGTCTGGCATTTGTCACCGCCTTGGCATAATTAGGTATATTTTTAAAAACTATACCTAATTATGCCATATCTGGCGGATAAATGGAACTACAAATTAAAGGATATGACGATTTTTAGGGTATTCATGAGAGGGCGGTACCAAGAATTTGGCACAATCAGGCACACAGAAATGAAGAAAAATGTTTATTAATTCAGACTGTTAGACTCGCGTAACTAAATTGTGACGTGATAGGCAAGAGGCATTAAATAACAATGGCAGAAAAAAAGGTATTAACTACAGAACAGGCTGCGAAATATTTACAGGTTTCGAAACAAACGCTTATTAAAATGATCAAAGAGGGAAAATTAAAGGCTAATAAGATAGGCCGTTGTTATCGGTTACTTCAGGAAGAAATAGATAAATACTTAAAAGGTGAATAATTAAGCGACCCTGGAAGGTGCGTGAACACCCGCCAGGATCTCCCGGAACATAGTTAACCCGACGGCCACTATGAACCGGTATTGATAGTATAAATCAAGAGCCGTCCTCTTTTCAACAAGAAAGGGGGCACGAAATGTTTACTCCCACCAATTCACTCGCATTACCCGCCCCATCATTACCAACAATATTTAACCCCACCCACCAAAGCCTTATTGATTCGTTCCTCAGTGGGCGGAACCAACTGACCATTGCGGCCTATTCGGAGGATTTAAAAAATTTCTGCTCATTCTTGAGCGGCAATACAGAGGTTGAGCCCCTGAACGATGCGGCAAAGGTTCTGCTCAGTCATGGCCATGGATTTGCAAATGCACTTGCTCTGAAGTATAAGACCCACCTTATAGAGCAAGGCCTTGCACCTGGCATAATCAACCGGCGGCTTGCAGCTTTGCGCTCCCTGGTCAAATTGGCCAGGACCTTAGGCCTTGTCTCTTTTTCTTTGGAAATTCAGAATATGAAGGCGGAGCCTTACAGGGATACTAAAGGATGTGGAAAATCCGGATACAAGACCTTGCTTGAGGCAGCTAAAACTGAGAGGAAAAGGCCTAAGACTATTCGTGACACGGCTTTACTCCATCGCTTATATGATATGTCACTAAGACGTGGGGAGGTGCGTGCCCTTAATGTTGAGGATGTAGACTTTGAGGCCGGAAGTTTAGCTGTTAAGGGGAAAGGCCGGGTACAGAAAAATTCTCTTACTCTTCCATTAGAAAGCAAATCAGCGCTTTCGGCATGGATAAAGATCCGGGGAGAGGAGCCAGGGCAGTTATTCATCAATCTTGATCCTGCTAAAAAAGGAGATGGTCGGCTATGTGCTAATGGCTTCTATTCGATAATCAGGGCATTAGGTAAAAAATGCGGTATCCGGGTTGCCCCTCATAAGCTCAGACATTCCAGCATAAGCGAAGCGCTAAATCTGACATCAGGTGATGTGCACTCAGTCATGAAATACAGCAGGCACCGGTCAGTAGGAACTGTGCTGGTCTATGATGATTGCAGGGAAGATCGGGCCGAAGCAATTGCTCAGATGGTGGCATCGGCTGCTTGTTTGTAATGAGGGAAATGTTCACTAAAACTGCCATTATGACGTTCTTTTTTTTAATGAATTTTTTTCTACTTTCAGAGGGTATTAACTCAAATTCACTCCCTGGGGCATTAATCTCGGGGAGCTTCAATCACCAAAAATTTTTAAAGGAAGTAACCCATGGCTACGTTAAAGAAGGGAAAGATTATATTGGAGCCGAATGAAGCCTCGAAATTACTTGCCTTGATTCATCTGACAAGGGCAAAAAGATCCTTTGATATAGTCCCTCTACGTGGTTTAGAGGATTTTGAAAGGAAAACCTTGCAATTAAAGTTTAATCGCATATGTCGGCGTTCAGGGCAGGAATGAAAGGGATCATCGGCTTTCTATTTTAAGCAAAACGAAAGAAGCAGTTTAACCATAACATATTGGGAAAAAGACAGATGTATTATTCAACTGTTGACATAAGTGCCCCTAAAAAAGATATACTAACTCCTGAGGAGGTCGCTCAATATCTTCGGAAAAGCCTTAGTTGGGTATATAAAAATTGGCGGATATTGGGCGGAAGGAAGCTCAGGGGTTCCCTGTTTTTTCCGAAGAAGGAGGAACTCTATGAGTTTTTATTTTATAAAAGGGAAGGGATGGAGGTACGAATTTAGACAAAAAATAAGGGGCAGGTCATTTGACCTAACCCCTTAATTTAAAAGAGCGGGGTCGACGAGACTCGAACTCGCGACCTCCGGCGTGACAGGCCGGCGTTCTAACCAACTGAACTACGACCCCCTTTTTTCGGGTTTTTATATAGGCGGAACAGGGCTCGAACCTGTGACCCCCGGCTTGTAAGGCCGATGCTCTCCCATCTGAGCTACCCGCCCAGTATTAATTTAATTAACGTATAATCTATACCATGTTTTCCTGATTCTTGTCAAATCTAAATTTATTCAAAATACCTGTCACCTGTTGGGATATATTACTTGAGAAATGCCAAAGTGAAACCTTTAGGCTGGCAAACCGCTACAAAGAAGCATAAGAAAAAAAACCCCCTTTTTGTTAAAAAGGGGGTTTAGGGGACATTGTATAAAGAAAGGCTAAATTTTATATGGAAAGACTAGGGCTTTATATATAATAGCACTCTTTTCACCTAGTGACGAAAAATATAATTTACCTTTTTGAAAAAACAAAAAAAATTATAATGGAGGTGATTCCCAATAATACACTTGCCTTGGACCACCTATCTCATTATCCTGCGTAATATCCAAATAAAATTTTCTTTCTTGAGACACAGCATCCTGTAAAATGTCAATACCAGTTTTGCTGATAAAGGTGGAGTTCCAAAGGTTTAACGTTGTAGTTTGGTGAGGGTTAATGTGCAAGTAAGTTAAACCATCTTGACAAATCTCTCCCTGCAAAACAAATTCCCAGGCAAACTGGCCCATGCGTGAGGGGATTCTTGTTTGAAAGTGTTTTCCCCTTCTTTGTCGTATTATGTTTTGTCTGCTTGTAGTTCTTGCTTGATTGAAGGCAGATTTTCCTGGATTAAAGGAAGTGCTTTGTATGGAAAAATCTAAATTCCAGGGTCTATTTGTATCAGCAGAAAAATTACCGCCGAAATCAACTGAAATATTCATGTTTTCGCCTGAAAAGAAATTGTCTGTGGTAAAATCCATATTTCTGCTCATCACATCATAATTGCAAGAAAAATTGTAATCTGGTTTATCTAAAAATTCGCTGTTAAAATTGGGAATGAATATCCTTCTTTTTATCAAATTGTCAAAAGCATTCTGGATAACCTCTTTCAGGTAAAATTCTACCTCGACAGGGATAGGAATATCCATTCCCTCAAGTTGACTCAAAAGAGCCTCAATTTGTTCTTGAATCCATTCTAAAGTAATTTCGTTATCATATGCTTGCCCCCCCCATTCTTCCCATGATCTATTCTGGAAAAAATCATAGAAAGATTGGAAATTATATAAAGATTGGGGCGGAATTTGGTATGCGTAGCTATTGGCCACAAATACAGATAAAAGAATAAAAGTTAATGACACTGCAATTGAGATTTTTCCTTTCATTTTTTTCCTCCTTTTTTATTGGAAAGGAACACAATTTAAAAAAAATACTGACTTGATTTTGGGATCTTTTTATTTAAAGACTCATAAGAGTTATATATGACGATATAATGCTTGTTTTTTTAACATTGCCTAAAATATGTATTAATTAATATCGGCAATTCAAAATTAAGTTACTACTCATAAAACTATATTTTATACTTTTAGTGTATTTTATTAAGAAATGTACCATTTGAAATATTTTAAGATGATTTATTCCAAGCTTATGTTTTTATTCCAAAATCAGAATAGACTAAAATTTATTATGTAATGCTCCGCAGAGTATCTATTCCCAGCCAAAAGGCTGCGGCTCCTGAGGGGACCATTTTGTCAGGATAAAGGTTGCCTGTCTTTATGAGATCGTCATCCGGATCTGTATAGGGAATTGGACAGCCAAAAGGAAAAATTTTTTCTCTTTGATTTTTCCCCTCTAAAAACTCTTCATTGCAGCAAAATCGTTGTTGTGAAGGGGCCTGCCTGAAGTGATATTCAAACCATTCCGGATTTTTAATAAAAAGAAGAGTACAGATTTCCGGACGCAGATTCAAAAGATTTACGGCCACGCCGGTTAATAAAAACAGAGCTTCTTTTTGTTCCTGGTAACTTTGTAATCTCAGGAAGCAAGGATCTTGATAGAAATCAAAAGGCGGGTCTTCCAATGCTGAAAATTGCGGGCGATTGAATAATTCTTCCATATATTCACGATTAAAATGATGGGTTATGGAGAATTCTTCTTTTATTCGATGAGGGTTGGTGGGTTGTAACATGAATGAAGGGAAAACATGGAACATCCCTTCCAGGAGTGAAAGCGTCTGAGAAGATCGGCGTTGGAGCCAGAGGTAGAGTTTATTATGATCATAAAAGGCAATAAGAGTTGAAACTGCCAAGCCCACACTGCGACCTTTTCCGCTATGGATTGGATCGGACACACAGGAGTGTACTTTTTGGCGAAGAGGCAATTGAGCTTCAAATCTAAGAAAATTTTTGTCTTGTCGGCCTAAGGTTCGTCTGCAGCAGTAATGATTGCACCACGTTACTAAAAGTTCCCATTCCAGGGCTTCACAGGTATCCAGCATTTGAAAATAGGAACCTAATCCGCATTGGAATTTCAAAAAACCATTGCTGTGAAATTCGGACATGGTGTAAGTTGGAAGGTCAATCAATGGGCGGCCCATGCTTTTAAATAAATTGCGATAACAAGGGTCTTGGATAATCAGGCTTTCCTTTGATGTCTGGTGAAGATCCAATCCTGATAAAATGGACTCAGGATTTTTTTGTTGATTTTTTGGGGCAGGATAGACAGCTACCGGATATATTTGGCCGCCTCGCTTCAAGAGGGATTTTTGCTGATATTTCCATTGTAAGAATTGATAGAGAGCAGGGTCTTGAAGGGCCTGCCGGATGTTTTGGGTCGGGTGCATGGTCTGTTACCGCAAGCCCTTTAAAAAGGAACGGAGTGCTTCGTATCCTCCCTGTTCAAAAACCCGGATGATAGCGCTTCCGATAACCGCAATATCTACCTTTCCCTGGAGAAATTCAAAATCTTCACGCTTCGAGATGCCCAAACCAACGGCGAGAGGCAAATTAGTAGCCTTATGGCAGCGTTGAATAAAATCGATAGTTTGTTGGGTAAAATGGGTTTTAGGGCCGGTAACTCCTTTGCGGGCTACACAATAAAAAAATCCCTCCCCTGCTTTGGCAATAAGGCGCAATCTCTCAGGGCTGGAGTTAATAGTCATTAACAAAATAGGGGAAAGATGAAAATCGCTGCAAGCTTTCAGATATTCTGCTCCTTCTTCAAGGGGAATATCAGGTACAATCAATCCTGATGCTCCTGTTTGCTCAGCTTCCCGACAAAAATTATCCACTTTGCGGCTAAACAGAATATTATAATAGGTCATGAAAAGAAAGGGAATAGGGTATTGGGCGCTTACTTCTTTCATGAAAGACAAACAATCAGCAACGTGGGTCCCTTGTTGAAGTGAAAGCTGATTGGCTCTTAGAATCACTGGTCCATCAGCAATAGGCTCACTGAAGGGAATTTGTAATTCTATTAAATCCACACCCGCATCAACCATAATCCGGACAATTTCTCTGTTCGTCTCAAAGTCCGGATACCCGCAGACCAGGTGCGTCATAAAAAGGATCTTTTTTGTTTTTCTTTTTTCTCGAATATACTCAGTAAGATTCATAGCTTTTGGCTTTCTGCTTGATAAATTCTTTCCACTGATCATCTCCCAGAGCGTCAGCTATAGTAAAAATATCCTTATCCCCTCGTCCCGACTGATTGATGACCATAATTGTATCCTTGCTTAATTTTGGGGCCTGCTGAAGTGCATAAGCAAAAGCATGTGCAGATTCAAGTGCCGGAATAAGGCCCTCCTTTTTCATGGCTATTCTCATGGCTTCAATTACTTCACTATCTGTGGCTGCATGAAATAGAATTCGACCGGTTTCCTTAAGATGAGCCAAAATAGGTGACACCCCCACGTAATCCAAGCCGGCTGCCACAGAATGGGTCTCTTTCATTTGTCCTTCCTCATCCTCAAGGAAAAAGGTTTTGTACCCTTGAGCTACGCCGACTCTTCCATCCTTGGAAGATAGACGAGACGCATGGCGCCCGGTGTTTAGCCCCTCTCCACCGGCTTCTACTCCATGCAATTCCACCTGTTTGTCTTTAAGAAATTCGGTGAAAATACCAAGAGCATTAGATCCTCCGCCCACACAGGCATAGATTTGATCAGGCAGTCGTCCTTCTTGAGCCAGCATCTGTTGTTTTAATTCTTGGCCAATAATAGACTGAAAATAGGCCACCATTTCAGGAAAAGGGTGGGGACCGCACGCTGTACCCAGCACATAATGGGTAGTGTCCATGTTTTTGCTCCAGTCCCGCAAGGCCTCGTTAATAGCATCTTTGAGAATACGAGTTCCGTCCCTCACTGGAACTACTGTGGCTCCCAGTTGTTCCATCCAAAAGACATTCGGCCGTTGCCTTTCCACATCAACCTCCCCCATATAGATAGTGCAATCAAAGCCGAATTTGGCCGCCATGGTAGCTGTAGCCACTCCATGCTGGCCGGCGCCGGTTTCGGCAATGACCCGGCTTTTACCCATTTTTTTTACCAGCAGTCCCTGTCCCATGACATTATTGGCTTTATGAGCTCCGGTGTGATTTAAATCTTCCCGCTTTATATAAATCTTTGCGCCGCCCAAATCCCTGGTCAGGTTTTCGGCGAAGGTTAATGGAGTAGGTCGGCAGGAATAACTTGACATAAGGGAGACATACTCCTGCCAAAATTCCGGATTATTTTTGGCTGCGTAAAATTCTTTTTTTAATTGACTCAGGGTAGCTACCAGGATCTCCGGTATAAAAGCTCCCCCAAAACGTCCATAATATCCGTCTGTGCTCATATGCTCCTTTTCCCTTGAAAATTTTTCCCAAGCCTTACCATAAGCCTTATTAGCACTATCCTAATAAATAAAGATATTTAAGAAATTTTGTCAAAAACCGGCAGTTCTCATTATAACCCATATTGATAACCAATCTCTATTTTTTCAAAATTAGAATTGCCGGTCAAGAAGAATATCTTTATTTTATTTACTGAGGCTTGAATCGATCAAGGCTTCTTTGAGTTTGTTCCAGAAATTGACGACCAAGGGTATGCTGCGGCTCAATTTCCAGGACCTTTTGAAACTCCTGGAGGGCTTTTTTAAGATCACCCTTATATTGAGCATAGAGGATACCCAGATTTAGATGGGGGTCAACCCATTTCGGATCTATATCAGCAGCCTTCTGAAAGGCATCCATGGCCTTGTCGACTGCACGTTGATGAAAATAAATCATTCCTATATATTGTTGAGCTTGAGAGTAGTCAGGTCGCACCTCTGCTAATAATTGCAAAGTTTCTAATGCCTCGGGGTATTTTTTTTGGTCCATGAGGATACAGCCCAGATTGTTAAGGGCTGAAGGCTCTTTAGGATTAATGGCCAATATCTCACTGCAAAAAGCAATTGCCTTATTCGTTTTTCCTTGCTTATGATAAACTGAGACCAAATGATTTTTCGTTACAATATTTTCAGGTTGCAATTCAAGGGCTTTTTCCAAAAGAGGCCTGGCTTCATCCCACTTTTCCCTGCCAATATAAAATATTCCCAGATTCAAATAAGCTTCCTTGGACTTTTCATTTAAGCTTATGATTTTTTCAAAAATGGCTTTGCCCTTTTCTCCTTGTTCTGTCTTTAGATAGAGATTCCCCAGTTGAAGAAGGTTATTTAAATGATCCGGACCTAAGGAAACCGCCTGCTCGTATGCTTCAATAGCTAGATCATTCTGTCCCATGGCCTGGTAAACAGCGCCCAAGCAAGTAAAAACGTCAATATTTTGGGGGTCCTTTTTTAGGACCTTTTTAAATTCGGTAACCGCCTCTTCATGGTTCCCCTTGGCCAGATATTTGGCTCCCTTGGTAAAATAGGCTAATAACCCAATCATATTCTTAGGGTCAGGATAGGTAGATTTTTTTTTCTTTGAGTCAGAGGAAAAAATATAGCCTAAACTTTTGAGTTTTTCTATGGCTGATTGATCCAGGGTCACTGATTGAGAGGGAGAAAAGCCTGGTGAAGAAATCAATTGTTGGCGCAATTTGGTGAATTTTTTTTGATATTCTTTAGATAGGCTTTTTTCTTTTTGTATTACATTCTTTTTTTCACCGGGGTCTTTAATGAGGTCATATAATTCATTTTCCGGGGCCTTAATATATTTCCATGCATCAGTGCGTATTCCCTCCAAAGGGCTCCAACCATAGGTAAGTCGAGGGTATTCTGTTTCACAATAAAGCGTTAACTGTAAATCTTTTTTTTCCCCCTTCATGAGGGGCAACAAATTGACCCCTTGGATATGATCCGGGATTTTTTGATCTAAGAGAGCTAAAATAGTTGGGGCAATATCAATTAATCGCACCAGAGAATCTATCCGATGATTTTTCGGGAGTTGGTTAGGATACCGAAAGATCAGGGGTACATGTAAACTGTAATCGTAAAGAAAAATCCCATGGGTATCCTCTTGATGCTCTCCCAGACCTTCACCATGATCTGCGACTAATATGGTTAAGCTTTTTTCATAAATCTTCATTTCCTTAAGCTTGTTAATAAGGACCCCGATCCAGGAATCAGTATAGGCGATTTCTCCATCATAAGGGCAGTGAGCATAAACATCTGCGAAGGGCGGAGGGGGATCGTATTTCTCGTGCGGATCATAGTAGTGAATCCACAGGAAAAAGGGGTTATTTTTTTTGGTTGTATTTAACCATTGAATAGCTGCCTTGGTCACTGTTTCGGCACGCCTTTCTTTTTGAAGCAGGGCAGGAGTCTGCACTCCGGTAACCAGATCATCATCGTATACATCAAAACCCTGATCAAGACCAAACCGGGAATCCAGGACAAAGGAGGAGACAAAGGCCGCAGTATTATACCCTTGCGCCTTAAGCTGCTCGGCTAAAGTAACGGCGGATTCACCCAGAGCAAAGGCCCCGTTGTTTTTGACGCCGTGTGTAATTGGATAGATTCCGGTAAAAAGCGAAGTGTGAGCTGGAAGTGTAGTGGGTACAGGACTAAAGGCCTGTTCAAATAAGACCCCTTCACCGGCCAAGGCATCCATCTGGGGAGTTTTGATTGGCCGATAGCCATAGCACCCCACATGATCAGCTCGCAAGGTGTCAACTGTTATGATCACGATATTTAATGGCGGCGTATTTTTTTCTTTGCTCAATGATGGACTTGAGGAAAGGAATATAAATAATACGCTTAATAATCCGCTTAAGGATAATAGCCTCCAGATATTTTTTTTCATACCAGACCTCTTTTATTGTATTTTTTCTTAATAAACCCCTTAAATCTGTTACGTTTTTTTCTAAAATATAACAAGGTTCAGTAAGGCAGTCAAGTTAGAGCGGTAAAGCTCAGTGCTATAGCGCGTCTTTGCTTGGAAGGTGTCAAAAATGGCGCGTATGTGGAAATAAATAACAAACCACATAAGGGTATAGAAATTATTGGTTGATAAGAAAAAAAATGGTCCCGATAGGGGGTTGGCCGAACCTTCTATCGGGACCAGACAATTTATGATTTTTAAGTCTCTACAATATTTACCAACCTAATAAGCCGGCCGGGTTTAAAAATTCAAGAATACCCGGAGGTGGATATAACGTTGTTCCCAAGGTCGGTATAGTCAATCCAAGTCCAAGCGCTGCTATTATATTTGGAGGAAGAGGATAGGGTGTCGCGCTCGAAAATAACTGCGGATCTGCTGTCGCTAAGAAGGCAGGGTAGCTTCGTAAGAAATAGGAATTGGCAAAGAGAACATTTTGCTGCAGCCAAGGTGCACCTGTAGGAGGTAAACTGCCATAAAGATCGGGTAGAATAATGGGAAGAGCTGCTCCGGCTGAATCAATAAAGTTACTTGGAGGCCAGTAATTTACCCCATTTAATGGATCAAAATGGGCCAATCCTACAGGAGTATTATAAAGAAGCCAGGGGTAATCCAAACTCGGGTCCCACGTTAATCCAGGTTGCACAGGAAGCACAGTCCCGGGGGTTAAACTGGTAATCACCGGCACAGGCACACCATCCGCATCAAGAGGTGATAAAGCCGGCGACCATAACGGCCACAAGGTATTATAGGGAGGAAGGGCTGTCCAATAATCTTGAGCATTTGATACCCATACAAAGGTGAAAGAAATTAACATTAAAAGAGAGAGGGAAGTTAAAAGCACTTTTAAAAATTTTTTACTTACCATAGTTCTATCTGGCATAACTAATTACTCCTTACCTTAACCTTAAATAATAGAATCACCAAAAAACCTTAGAAAAAAAATTATTCATTGCCTTTCAGTTAAAATCTTTACATGTTGAAATCTCATAATTTTCTTGGGAAAATTTTATGAGAAAAGTAAAAATTTTTAGCTGTTTGGAGGCGGACGACTTTGATAAAAAAGATTACATGTTTTTCTTGCTCTTTTTAAGGGCATTTTTCTGGTATTCTCTCTCTCCCCCCATTTTTCATTTTGCTTTTCAGCTTTATATTTCGATCTCTTATAAAAGGGGTAGCATAAATTGTGCCCCGCAAAAATATGATACTAAAAGTAAGGGTTTATAGTCGGTTGTTCGGGTGCTGAAAATTTATTCATAGGATAATATCGTATATGGTGTATGAAAAACGACATTATTTTTATGAACATCTTCTGAATATTTATTTGGAGGGCTAAAAAAAGGGAGATTAGGAGGTAAGATTAAATGGGCATTAAGAGTCCGGCATTCCTAGCCTGGATGCCGGACCCTTATAAGTTGCCTATTGCCAAAGACACAACAAAAATAATTTTTTTGGCTGTGGGCGCCCATTTTTTTATTTTGCTTGATATGGTTACTGTCCTCTCCGAGTATTCCAACGATCTCTTAAAGACCCAAAATTAGAATCTCTTAAAGACCCAAAATTAAATCTGGAGGTTATACAGCTTACAGTGTCTGCTCCTACAAAACAGCCAGCAGGCATATCATCAACAACGAAATTACCCGTCACTGTTATGTCAATTTCGCCGTCTACTATGTCTTCTTCTACAAGATTTAAATTATTTGCTAAATGAAATAATATTAGATCTCCTCTTAAAAGCATGGCTCCTAAAGGTTGAACACTCTCCTCATTAATCATCACTGAGTTGGTATCAATATCGGCAGCATTTAAGCCTGTATTAGGATCGCAAGATATGACTATCGGCACCCATGACATGGAATTGAGTCTAATTGTATTTCTCCTGCCTGGTTTGACATCAACTTCAACCTCTTGACAATCTTGGCCGATAGCCGGCCTTATACTAATCATACCGACCATGGCGATTATCAAACCACATATGCAAATCATTGAATATAACTTTTTCATTGTATCACTCTCCTCATATTGGGTTTAAAATTGGTTGTTGACTACAGCACTAAGAGCAATCTTTTTGGCTGGCAAATTGGCTCCAGTGATATAATCAATTCTTACTTAGAGGCATTTTTTGCGAGAATAATATTTATTCTACATAATCCTTCACCCCCTTATTTGTTTAATCTAATTTTCCGTTGGCTTTGCCTCCATGCTTAATATTTCAATATGGAGGACATCAATGACACTTACTATATGGGGACTGTTTTAATATAACTGAGAAATCCTTGTCGTTAATCATCACCTCCTTACTTTTAAGAAGCATTAAAGACGCTCCGGTTATTTTTTTCATAATAGTTTAGGGAGAACCTCAAATAAGATTTATTTGCGTCGGTATATATCGTAAAAAGTAAAATCGTCATTTTTACCAAAATTAACTACATTATTTTTATTTTAATAATTAATAATCAGGAAATATCACATACATGAGCAATCCAAGGCCAATAAAATTAGGGCTAAGGAAAACTGGTTGGCCTTGTGCTATTCTTTATCATGAAAACACACTTTGAAAAATAGACTTTACTGAAAAAAATTAAATTTTTCATCCTCGGGGGGTGAATAACTCGTTCATGAGTGTTTACTTGAGATATTTAGTGAAGGGTGTAAAAGGGATTCTTATGGGTTTATTGAGAGAGTAAACTTTTATAAACCTTGAGGTATTGCGCTAGGCCCTGGAGCCATTTTCGATCCTGTTTTACCTGTTGGTGAGCACATTGGTTAATATCTTGTCGAAGATGTTTGTTCATTATTAATTTTAAACATTTACCGGTTAAATCAGAAATATCTCCGGCTTTAAAAAATAACCCTGTTTTTTTGTTGATGAGTAGCTCACGTAAATCACTCGTGTCGCTGGCTACGATGGGTTTGCCCACAGATAAAGCTTTTAAGGATTGTTGGGAGGAAAATTTATCAGTCACGTCTTGCTTTAGTTGGGGATATACCAAAATGTCAATCAGTGAGTAATATCGTTGAATATCCTTTTTTTTAACCTGTCCTACATAAATGATATGTCCCGAAACATCCCTGCACGAGGGGGGGATTTTTTTTGTTTTCTCTTTATCAGCAATCAACAATAGTTTTGATTCAGGAACTTTTTCATGGATTTTTAAAAAGGCTTTTAATAAACAATCTACTCCTTCATGGTGGAAGAAGGAACCAATAAAACCTAATACCGGGTTATTTTTTAAATTGTATTTCTGTATAAATTCCTCATCTTTTTGAACGGGTTGTAGTAAAGATATATCCTCTCCATTGGGGACCATATAAATTTTTTCCCGTGCTACTCCCTGGTTGATAATCTGCTGTCGTATCTTTTCTTCTGTAACCACAACCGCTCCGGCTTGTCGACATAAAAAAATTTCCAGGTTTTTCGTAACAGCATGAGCGGCAGGATTGGCTATACCCTGGTTATAATTGAGGGCCTTTTCCCCTGTGAGATTTCCAACTTCGTAGACAAGTGGGATTTGTTTTTGGCGGCATATTTTTAAAGCGGCAAATCCGTTTAAAAAGGGAGAATGGGCGTGAATCAAATGAATTTTTTTATTGATTGTCACGTGATCGATAATCCGGCCGAGAGCCGGGATCAATGATTTCTCATTAATAAATGGACATTGGTTACTGTTGCCAGGTTTTTTTGGGGGCAAAGGTGTGCGATAGTGGAACACTCCCTCAATCAATTCTATAGGACTAGAGCTGATTTCATGGTGAGGGGAGGTGATTACTAAAGGTTTAATTCCAAGGTCTTTTTGTAATTTTATAATATATCGGCTTCGCAGACTGTAATCAGTGATATATGGCAGAGAATGATCAAGAACATGCAAAACGTTCATTAAGAATTCCTATCCCGAATTATAAGGGTCATGTCAAAAATTTATTATTCGCGGGTAGTCCTCATTTTTTTTTATCGGACAATTTTTTCAGCATCATCAAAAAGCGTTAAAAAATCTGCTGAAAATCACAGGCCTTTATCTGCGGACCTGGTGATTTTTTTAGTAAAAATTTTTTTAGGTATAAAGCTAAGCGCAATAAATGAGTATTTTTTACGGCTATTTAAAGCAATATTGAATTAATATTAGCCCCTTTTTGGAGTTTTATACGATACATTATTAGCGTCTATCTGTGGTTTTAATAGGCAAAGCAAAGATATCTATTCTCGGGAGGGTTAAATTTTAGGACATGGGAGATACTGGGAGATACATGGGAGAAATAAGAACACAAAATAAAGAAATTTTTTTAGATCCGAACTTTTCATTACCCAAAAAACGTCGCCCTTGTGTGGCCGGGTTTTTAACAATACTTGTTATTGGGCTTGGGCACGTTTATAATGGCGAATTCAGCCAAGGAATAATGTATTATATAGGTTCCCTCGGCATTAGTTTGCTTACAGCTTTTTTGATGCTGATACTTCCTTATCCGGCAAATTTTTTAGTTTTTTTTTCTTTGGGATTCATATATTTTTTTTATGTTTTTCTAAAAGGCTGGAAAGAAGCAAAAAATAAGGGAGATCACTATCACTTAAAATCTTACAACAAACTATATGTCTATGCTGCCCTCGTTTTTTTTTCCTGGTATATTATCAATCCACTTTTTTCTCACGTCATTAAAGGTAATATTGTTCATGCCTATCGGGTAGTAGCTACTTCAATGGCGCCTACTATTTTTGATGGCGATCATATTTTAGTTGATGAATTAGTCTACAAATTTTCCTGCCCCCGCCGAGGTGATGTGGTTGTATTTAAATATCCCAAAAATGAAACTCAGTATTTTATTAAACGGGTTATTGGTCTTCCGCGGGAAACCATTTTGATTCACCAAAAAGAATGCTATATTAATGGGAAAAAACTTCACGAAGATTATGTAGTTCATCGTAGCTATCATGGATTTGATTACCCCGAATTGGACAATTTCGGCCCATTTAAGGTCCCGGATAATTGTTTCTTTGTTATGGGTGATAACCGGGATTGGAGTATGGACAGTAGATCTTTTGGACCGGTTCAAAAAGATAAAATCATCGGGAAAGCCTTTATGATTTATTGGTCCGGTTCCATAGATCAGCAGATATTCTGGGATCGGGTTGGAAGTACTATTGAATCATTCAGTTATAATCCTTCAGATGTCAGTCGTTAGTTACTTACTTCCCGCATAATGAAAAATTTCAGGAATCCCGAAAAATTCCCGCCTTAATCCATGTGATTAACGATATAGAGCGTATTGGAGATCATGCGGTAAATTTGAAAGAATTGGCCGAACAAAAGGCTAATAAAAGAATTTCCTTTTCTGATCAAGCCTTGCTGGAAATTAAAGAAATATCTAAACAAATCAGTCAAATGATAGACATCACCATTCAAGCCCTTTCTGGTAATGACATTCATCAGGCGCAGATTATTCTTCAAAGGGAATCTCAAATTAATTCCTTACGAGATCGACTCAAAAATAGCCATATTAAACAACTGGAACAAGGAATTTGTGATGCTTTTTCCGCTCTTATTTTTTTAGACCTGGTCAGCAATTTTGAGAAAATCGGCGATCATCTTACTAACATAGGCCAGGCGGTAATGGAAGCCTTACAATGGAATGGTTTACATCATTCCCGTATCCCGGAAATGAACGAAGCGAATTAAGTTATCCATCAAGGGGGAGGAGTTGAGGGGACTGAACGGTTACGAATTAAGTTATATCAAACGGGTCCCACTGACGATTAGAAAGAAGTACATATTGCTCTTGCCGAGTAATTTTAAGAGGAATTTTTGAAATATCAATTAAGCCGGCATAAAGGGATTCTAAAACCCGGGCTGGATGAACGCTTCCATCCGCTATGGCCAGGGACATTCGAAACCCATGGTCTTGTTCATGGTTGTTTTCTTTAAGCAGGCTAATGTCGCGGATAAAGGGACGTATATTAATTCGTTTTGTTATATCTGTCCCTACTTGTCTTCTATTAGGGGGCTTCTTTTTTTTCTTTTGGACCCAAATTTCATCCTGGCCTAGAAAAATGGCTAGTTGTTTATTATGCTCAATGTGCCTCAACTCATTTTCCCAATCGCTCGGGAGAATTTTGATTTTATAGACGACGCAGTTGATTAAAACAAAAAGAGATCTGGATTCCAGGGGGATATGTTTGCATTGTAATATTTTTATTCCTTTTGGGAGTTGTTCATTAATTTTAGATAAAAATTCTTCCGGATTTAATGATTCCCGGAAAATAAAATCTCCATATTCACCCAAACCATCTATCCCTACCGGAAGGGGTAGCCCTAAGGATATTCGCGGAAGAGGATGAAACCCCTGACTGAAGGAAATGGGAAGCCCAGCCCTTCGAATTGCCCTACGAAAGACTCTCATCAAATCAAGATGAGACATATAAACAGCAGGGCCTTTTTTATGAAATTTGGCCCTGATTTGGCATGTCTTTTGTCCTAATTGTTTTTTTGCTTCATCTATTATTTTAACATGTTGCGAGGGTTTTTCCTCCGGAACAGGTTCTTCTTCCAGGTTTATCAAATTTGGCAGGGGAGGGGTTTTCATTTGTTCGTTATTACAAACTCCACATCCTTGACAATTGGTGGATCGGCAATCGGGTGTGGCTATCTCTTGCACTGCTTTAGCTGCCTCAGAAGAAAAAAAATGGGGAGATATACCAGTAGAAAGGTGCTCCCACGGCAGAATTTCTTTCTCTCCTATAGATCGATTGGCATAAAAGGTGATGTCAAGGTTGTTTTCAGCAAAAGCCTTTTCCCAAAGGCTGAAAGAAAATTGCTCAGTCCATTGATCAAAACGGGAACCCAATTCCCATGCTTTCTTTAATACCTGGCTTAAGCGACGATCTCCCCGGGCCAGCGCTGCTTCCAGACAACTTACTTCCGGATTCCGGCATTTTACCTTAAAGGCGCGATGATTCAATTGTTGACGCAAAATAGAAGTTTTTTCCTGTAATATCTCAAGGGGTTCCTGTGGCCTCCACTGGAAAGCAGTATGAGGTTTGGGTACAAAGGGTGAAATGGTCAAATTGATATTGGTTCGTCGTTTGGTTAAATTTTTCCCCAGCTTTAGTATTTTTCGACTAATAGAGACGATCCCTTCCAGGTCTTCAGGTTGTTCGGTTGGCAGACCAATCATAAAATATAACTTAATTAAGTCCCATCCTTGTTCAAAGATTTTTTGCGCTGTGCTAAAGATATCTTCTTCGGTAATCCCTTTATTGATGACGTTACGCAATCTTTGCGTGCCTGCCTCCGGAGCAATAGTAAAGCCGGTTTTGCGGATTCCTTTAATATAAGAAATGATGGTGGAAGTCAATGTCCCCGGCCGCAGAGAGGGTAGAGAGAGAGCCATCATGTGGGTTTGGCAATCTTTCCTTAAAAGGCCGAGTAATTTCTCCAACTGGCTGTAATCACTAGAATTTAAAGAAACTAAAGAAAGCTCTTCATAGCCTGTATGTTTGATGGATTCTCGCGCCATGCTGTGCAAGGTTTCTAATTTTCTCTCCCGCACCGGACGATACAGGGACCCGGCCTGACAAAAACGGCATCCATGACTGCATCCTCGAGCAATCTCCAGAGCAAAACGGTCATGAACTGTTTCGGCATTTGAAATTACCGGACTGGTGGGGTAAAATGCCTGGTTTAGGTCCTGAACAAGCCTTTTTTCAATAATAGTCTGCCCCTGTAAGGGAATAATTTTTTGGATAGTACCATCAGGATGATATGTTATCCTGAAATGGGAGGGAACATATATTCCCGACAGTTTGGCCATTTGTTTGAGCAAGAAAGATTTCGACCATTTTTCTTTTTTAGCCTGAATCCCTAAGTCTGCCAGTTCGAGAATTACTTCTTCCCCATCTCCTAAGACAAATAAATCAAAAAAATCCGCCAGGGGTTCCGGGTTGAAAGCTCCGGGTCCTCCGCCTATGATTAAAGGATAGGACTCATCTCGATGGGAAGAGAAAAAGGGGATATCTGCCAAGTTTAACATATTCAAAATATTGGTGAAGCATAATTCATAGGGCAAAGTAAACCCGAAAAGGTCGAATTGTTTTAATGGCTTTTTGGATTCCAGGCTAAAGAGCGGGGTCCCGCTTTCACGCATTTTTTGCTCTGCGTCGGGCCAGGGGCAGAATACTCGTTCAGCTAGGACATCTGATCTGTTATTGAGGATCCCATACAAAATTTTAAGGGCTAAATTGGACATGCCTATTTCGTAGAGATCAGGATAAGCCAAAGCTATGCGAAATTGAACCTCATCCCAGTTTTTTTGGATGGCATTGAATTCATTTCCAATGTAACGCGTTGGCTTGGAGATGTGAGACAAAAAATTGAAAAAATCCATAAAATCATTTATTTTCTTTGGGGTGATAGATACACAATGGCTCTTCCGCCAAATAGTCGCCGGACGTATGGTAAGCGCGTGCCCGGCACCCACCGCAGATCCATCGATATTCGCATCGCCCGCATTTACCCTGAAGTTTATCCGGATTTCGAAGATCCAGAAAAACTGGGGATTCGGACCAAATTTGGCTTAAGCGTTGCTCCCGGATATTGCCGGCTACTACAGGAAGATAACCACAAGGGCATACGTCTCCCTTGTAAGATATAAAACAAAATCCGGTTCCCCCAAGGCATCCCCGACTATAAGCGGCTAACCCTTTAGATGCATGTGAAGAGGGGAGCTCTCCGGACAACTGGTGAACAATACGATAATAGTGAGGGGCGCAGGTTGCCTTTACCTGGATAGGATATTCCCGGCCGAATTCATAAAACCACCGCAGTACCTTTTCATACTCAATAGCCGAAATTTCTTCTCTTTCGAGATCCTTACCCCTTCCGGTGGGAACCAACAAAAAAATGTGGAGAGCCTGGGCTTTTATTTTTACAGCCAATTCGGCAATGTCCTCAATCTCTTTGAGATTCCTTCGGGTGATGGTAGTATTAATCTGGAAAGGTAAATCAACTCGCTTCAGTTCCTCAATTCCGTCCATAGCCTTGACATAAGCCCCTGAAAGCCCTCGAAAGCTGTCGTGACTTTCCGCTGTAGCCCCATCCACACTGATACTTACTCTTTGGATACCAATTTTTTTTAATGTCTTGGCTATATCTTTATTGATTAAGGTCCCATTGGTTGCCAGAACTACCCGAAGTTTATTATGTGAAGCATACTCAATGACTTCAAAGGATTCTTCGCGAGTGAGCGGCTCTCCACCGCTAAAAATTAAGATAGGTGGAGATTTAAAATCTTTTAATGTGTCAACAAAAGATCGGCTCTCCGATAGATTCAACTCTTCCGGAGAATTCTCATTACTTGCTGAACCGCGGCAATGCAAGCACTTAAGATTACATTTTTGGGTAAATTCCCAGGCAATCAATCGTAATGATGCGTCAATTTTTTGATCCAACATTTTTATTCCTTTAAAAGACAGATATGTTATATAAATTTCCTTTACGCCTGGCTTTCATTTTTTTTCACATCATACCATTAAATAGTCACTCAGGCAACTATCTAAGATTATCTTCCAGGGTTTTCGATATAAGGCGACAAATGGGATTTTTAGTAGTCTTAAATAGTTGTAAGTAAAGACATTCTTAAAATGGTTTTCGATATAAAAAAATTTTTTGAACTCGGCCTAACTATTTTATAATATGGGAGAATAGGGGGATTGGCCTAGATTTAAGATTGACCCCCAAAAGGTTACCATCAAGGGGTCATTTAACACTAATTGGATAGGGGGCATTTTCCACAGTGCTTGAATACAAATAGTATAACAAAATATAGGGATGGGCGTAAATCTATTGCAAAATTTTAATGCAATATCCGATATATCGTGCTAGTATACTATTTCCATGAGAATGATGGTATAATTAATGAACTTAACCCTACAACGACACTTGTTTCATAAACACCCGGCACTAAATGAATAACAAAATTTATCAAAATAAGGCAAACCCAATCACCTTAATGATCGAAAAAATAAGTGACGTTATAGGGTTAAATAGTTGATGATCATCAAGACTAATAAATTCCGCTATTTTCAGAACAGGGGAAAACATGTCGTATCGTTATTATGAATATAGGCCAAATCATTCTTCATTTGGCCCCTCTTTAAGTAAAGGCATAAAAAAATTAATGATAATCATGGGGGTTATCTTTTTCCTTCAACTCTTTTTAGGTCGTCTATTGATAGCCTTCTGCGGGCTACGGCCTTACTATATTTGGCATAGATTTTTTCTTTGGCAACCGGTAACCTATATATTCCTCCATGGTGGATTAATGCACCTTATCATGAACCTTTTTGCTCTCTGGATGTTCGGTAGTGAACTCGAATATCAATGGGGAACAAGCTTCTTTCTAAAATACTTTTTTATTACCGGAATTGGAGCAGGGCTTTGCACCGCCTTATTCAATCCTTCCTCAAGAATCCCCACCATAGGCGCATCCGGAGCTATCTATGGAATATTGCTCGCCTTTGCAATTACTTATCCAAACCGAATCATATACTTAAACTTTCTCTTCCCGATAAAAGCTAAATATTTTGCTCTTATTTTTGGTCTTATTGAATTCTACTCGACAGTATCCCAAAGGGTAGATGGCGTCGCCCATATAGCCCATCTCGGTGGAATGGTTATAGGCTATATATACCTGAATCATTCAAACATCTTGAGAAAAATAAAAAACTTACGACACCGTAAGCGAGATAAATACTGGAATTGACAATCCGGATTATACAAAATTTTATATTTCTTCACCACCTTCCTTTTTCCCTTAGCATTTGGCAAGGGAGTAATTCTAATTTTTTAGCTATCCCATGAAACACCTGCCCTTCCTTCCCCATGATTTTTCAATGAGGCAAAAAATTATTACCAGCCATTATGTAAGGGAATCCCTATTTTTATGTAGGGGATTACCTTACAAATTTGGAAATTTATTTCGTCTAACCTACATATAGGTATCCCTATAACCACTTCCCACCTTCCATACCCCATCTTTTCGAATTTTATCTAACAAAATTTTCACAGTAACAAAATTCAATAAACATAGATTTCATTATGAAATGTTTCGTAATTATCAAACTAAATTCTCGCCTAACTAAAATACATCTGTATATCTCTATCCTCCCTCAGTCAAACTTTACCGAGGGTTCGAAAGGTAGGTGTTGTTAGCGAGATAATTTTTCAAGATCCGGAGTTAAAACTCCTTATGTTTGGAAAGTAAACAATGAGAATGGTACGTATAAATCTCCAAAAAGGATAATGAAAAAATGCTAAAGAATAAAACAGATAAGAATAGATTGTTTCTTTTTTTTAAAACCTCTTTTATTGCAAATGTCTTAACCCTGGCACAAGTTTATTACAACACTTATCATGCTCACCATATGGATAAACATCTTAATTTTATAGCTTATATTAGTTATGGTATATATTCCCTTCCTATACTGCAAGGCTGTGCCCCACCCTTATTATCTTGACAATATTAACCTATTAAATTTGAGCTATTGGAATCAAAAACTTCCTTTAGGGCTAAAATATTTAAATTAGGATTATTATAGTCAGGATAAATTCCAATTTTAGGCTTTTATTTATTATGTGTGCATGAAAGATCTGCATATTTTCCACAGGACTTCTAAAGTAGCCAGATATGTCAAAATAATTGGAACAATAAGGCACTGCTAATAATTGTCTTATTCAAACCAATCCCATATTTAATTTTCAAGGAGAGCAAAAGGCATGTCCTTTGATAAACATCATGAAACCAACAAAGATGGAAATAGAATTCTTATTGTTGACGGCCATCCTATTGTGCATCAAGGACTTAGTTATCTTATTAACAAAATTCCAAACCTCATTGTTTGTGGGGAAGCCAAGGATGCTAATAACGCTTTGGAGCTTATTAAGACTTTGAAACCTGATATGATCATTATTGAAATCTCTCTTAAAGGTCTCAGTGGTATTGAACTAATCGAGAGAATCAGACTGCAATATCCAAAGCTGCCTGTCTTAGTTTTTTCCATGCTTGATGAACTTTTATATGCCAGGCGTGTTTTTCAGGCAGGGGCTAAGGGATATATTATGAAACATGAAACGCCTGAAAGAATTGTAGAAGCAATCTGTCGAGTGCTGCTCAAAGATATATATTTAAGTAACAAGATGTCCATGATAGATAAATCCATAGACAGTCAATCTATCGGTTTTAGTTCCCTTATAGAGCTTCTTAGTAACCGTGAATTAGAAGTGTTTCGATTAATCGGACAAGGCTATGGCACACATAGGATAGCCGAGGAATTATGTCTGAGTGTAAAAACAATAGAGGCATACCGAGGCCGGATTAAGAAAAAATTGAATATAGAAAACATTAATAAACTGGTCCATTATGCATCTTTATGGGTTCAAAACGAGTGCCAAACTATTTAACAGCTATACTCTACTTTATACTTTTTATTTAATGATTATAAGGTAATCCCTTACAAAAATAGCATTTCCCCTACATAATAACTAAAATAATTTATCATCTAATTAAGATATATATAAATTTCCATCCTCATCCAAATAAAACGAGGAATGAAAGGCAAGGAATAGTAGGCATAGTTTTTGCTATATAATATTTTGTAATAAATAGAATAATTTACCACCCAGGCATAAAACAATTTATTTTTTTATTATAGGGATGAGAGGAACTAGGCAAAGGGATAATGTTTTAAAGTCGGACCTCTTCAGTTAAAAGAGATTTATAATGAAAATTGTTTGAGGAAAATTGATGAAAAAAATATGGTTATTGAAAATATTAGGAATAAATTTATTGCTTTTTATAGCCCTTTTCTTAGTAGCCAAGGCAACCCGGGCTAGTAGTCCTGATGTCCTGACCCGTCCCAATATTAGTTTTAGTGATATCAATGAATCAGCAGAGTACATTCAATGGGAAATCAAAGCCAATGAAAATTATGTAGTCGAGGTTAATATGGTGGACGAAGATGGAAATAAATTTTCAATTTCCTTTAATACCAATGATTATTATGAGGAATATGATACTTCAGACAATAACTCCCTTATAGTGGGGATTGGAGATGATGATGACTATGCAGATGGCAAGAAAAAAATTTATACGGCAAAATTTTTTAGCTATCTAACATCAAAACATTTGTCTGAAAATAATGATATAACTTACAATTATACCAATGAGGCTACTGTCAGAACAATTATTATTGCTGGTCTTGACTTTAGTTTATATTCCATCACTCTAGATGATAATGATAACTTTGATGACCCATATTGGGAGAGAGATGCCTCTGATTGGGATGATCTTGATGACTTTGAGGCTGATGATGGAAAAATTTCTGACCTTGCCAATCCGTATATCCAATTCAATAACTCGAATATTCACGTTACCAAAAAGATAGAACCAAATTATCCGGTAAATTATCCTTATCCTACAAGTTACCTCAGCCCTCCCGTCCCGAATTATTTAGGATATCAACAGCCTTATAACCCTAACGGGTATCAGCAGTCTTATAGCCCTTCCGGATGGAATCAACCTTATAACTATAGTGGATCTCCCAATCAGTATCCTAACAGATATGCCGTTCCTGTTAACCCACAGAACCCTTATGGCGCCTATACTTCCCTTCCTACCGGCTATAACGGCTATCGAGGCAATCCTTATAATCCAAACGATCCTTTGTACGGCACTGTCCCACGTCCTCCAATATCTATTCCATCAGGAATAATGAATATGATGGCACATTCTGCTTATGATGCTTCTGATGCGTATATACCCTTTTTGGGTTATGAACTGAGCCTCCCCTATTTTCAAGCAGACATGATGAGTGGTTGGACTCCTTGGAGTTCCCCTTATGGATCTCAGCCTTATAATAATTATGGTGGATATCCTTGGGGTTATTAGAGATAAACTCCATGATAAATAAAAAAGCCAAAGAAAGGCACAAGTTATTGAGTAGTTACGATATTTTTAAAATTTGAGTAGTAGACGATAACCTGATTTGATAATTACGAAGGAATTATAATTATAATAGCTATAATAAAAGAGAGGTTATATTTATAAGAGATACAACCTCTTTTCTCATCCTAAAACATTATCCATTTTAATTTCATCTCACATGATGATCATAATAGAGATCGGTGTTGTTCTTATTGTACTATTAATAATTGTGATTTTATTAAATTGAAAATTTAAATTATTAACTACCACCTTATAAAGTTAAGCTAACTACTCTCCGATTTATATAATAGATAAGATTTTTTAAAATAAAAGTAAAAGGATTCATTTAGAGCTATGGTACTGTATGGCAGCTTAAGAATTCTTGATCGGAGGGAAAAAATGTTTCTACACAGCCGAATTAATATTCTTTCATCAAGGTCTTGCCAAAGAATCCTCGCCTGCCTGATTGTTATTTTGTTGGGCATTCTTCTTTCAGGTAAAAAGATTTGTTATGCTGAAGATTGGGAAGATAAAAAGTATTTTCAATCTCTTCCTGATCAATCCTTCAGTGTGGTTGAAAAAAGGCCGGAAGGAACAGTGATTCGTTTATTGCCTCATCATGATAGACAGGGAAATCTGGTAATACCAAAGTTAGAGGAAGCTCTAAATCGAGTTTTTGAATTGGACCCCAAGTATCAAGAGCAAGCCAGAGATCATTTATTGGGGGATTATTATGAATATAAGTCAAATACCGACAAATAAAAAGGACCTATTATTAAAAAAGGGTCAGATTTATTTTTTCTCATTGACAATAAGGGGAGGCCAAAATCTTGGCCCTTAAGGACAAGATCTTGGCCTTAAAGAAATCTCCATACAATCAATAAGTAAGCCCTCCAAAATACTTATAGCCCATATTCAAGGCCAAAAAGTTGGCCGCATCTATATTCTCAGAGTCAGGTGACCAATAAGCCTTAACCCTTGAAATTATTATAAGTTCAGGGCAAGCGCCCCTTGTTTTTATTCCCGGCATTAAATTTGCTATTAATGTTGCATAGTGGATTACATCGATAATTTATAAATAAAAAAAATTATATATAGCGCTTTTTGAAAGACGCAAATTCGATAGGATGAAAATGATCTATGATAAAGAAGCTTGGAACAGGAAAGGGAAACAGAAGTAGTGCTTTATTATATTGATTTTAATGATCACGATGAGGATATTAAAAATATTTTCAGGATAACCATCAAGGAGGAAGATTAAATACCATAAAAAAACAAGAATAGGGAAATTCCCTATAAAAAAATAGGGATTCCCCTACATAACTAATTGAAATAATTTTTCGTCTAATTATATTACATATTCATTTTTTGACCTCATTCAATAATAAGAGGTATAGAAAGGCAGGTAGTTCAAAGGGGATATAAAATGCAAGAAAAGCTGTAGGGTTTTCCCTTACAAAAAAATAGGGATTCCCCTACTTGTTAAGTACAAATTTACTGATAATATTCATAATACATAATAATATGTTTTAAAGTCATTTTCCAAATAAAAGATAATATAATCAGGTTGTTGGAGCATGGTTAACATGAGTAAAAAAATGTAAAAGGGGAAAAAGATGGAAGGGAATTTTTCAGTTATTTTAAAGATAAAAAAAATATTTTATATACCGGAAGTATGCACTGCACTATCTACCTTATTAATAATATGTTTCTTTTTGGCTTGCCCTCATCAGGGAAAGGCCCAGTATCCTTTCTCGTATACTAATCCATCATGGACAAATCAAGGATTTTCTTCTTGGGGAAATCCGGGCATATCCTCTTTCTCTTCATTTAGTCCATATTCCAGTATGAATTACTCCCCAACCGGCTTTTCCGGTGCACTACCTAATAATCAATATGGTGGTTATGGATATGCTCCTTCTTCATATGGCTCCTATGGCTCATACGGATCATATGGATCACCCTACTACCCTTACTCAACCAATTATCCCACCCCCCCTCCTATCCCTGATGATGATGAATATGAATATATATCGGCAGTTGAAGCAAAGGGTGAATATGTCTATCTTGCTGTTTCAGAAGATTTCGGGGAAGATAACAACCAATATTTATGGGTGGTCGATGTGAGTGATCCCGATAATCCGGACAGAGTAAAACGTATATTAGTCGGACATTATCCTTCACTGGACTTATATCTTCATGAGAATTATTTATATTGGATTTCCCATGCTGAGGGTTATGATGATTTTGATTATGATATTGACGATGAGGATATAGTTGGCGTATTTGATATTTCTAATCCGGCCAATCCTTCTTTGATTGACACTCTAAAAATAGATATTGAGCAGGCCAATTTCCCCGTAGCTACTTTCAATAATGATCGATTTTATTTACTCTATAGTGATTTTGACGATGAGGACATGGAAGATGAAGGAATCCTTGTCCAAATAGATATCTCCAGCCCTGAAAATCTTAATCTGCTCTCTACAGCCCATGTAGACTTTAACCGTAATATCACTATTAATCAGATTGCAGTAAAAGATAACCTGGCCTTTATGGCTGCCCATGATATTTATATTTTTGACATATCTGATCCTCAAAATCCAAGTAGAATCAGTAGATTTGATTATGATAAGGGCCGGATTAAGGACTTAGCCCTCTTAGATCATTTTCTATTGGGTACGGCTTCCGAAGAAGGACTATTGATAATTGATATTCAATCGCCCGATGACCCTCAATTGATTTCTGTTGTAGAAATGGCCTGGCCTTGGCAGATCTTTTTAAAGGGTCAGCAAGCTTATGTGTCCGATTATTGTAAGGGCTTATATTGTGTAAATTTGTCAAATCCGGCAGCACCTGAAATAATTCAGGGGTATAGGTTGCCGTCCCATAAGCTGTATGAAAGCACCGACAATAGTGCCTCAGGATACTTACAAGATACAGCCGTTGAAGGAGACCTTGCCTTTACTGTTTCCCGCAGCAATGTTCAAATCTGGGACATATCGGAAAAAGAAAATATAGAAATGACAGAAGAAATCGGCCCTTCCCATGAAACACTGGGACCAATAGAAGAGATAATCGAGGGGGAATTAATACTGATGCTCACCAAAGAGGCTGTCAGTATGATCTCTTTAGGGCATGATGGTGATATTGCAACCTTTGGAATAAATTCTCTTGATGAGTTAAATAATGATTTTGATGTCTCTAAGATTACTCAAGTAACATCATCAGGGGATGCGCCTGCTCTTATCGATGATCTTTCTAATTATAAAGAAAGAACTTTTGTTATTGAATTTTCAAAATCAAATGACACATTTGATGTATGGGACACCTATATGGATAATCCCTATTGCCTCATAGCCGAATTTTCCTATGAACCTAATAGATATTCAAATGGCGGAGGGTACGGAGTTTTCCCTTATTATAGCCCTGGTGGCTATGGAGGAAGCCCCTTTTTTGCAGGAGGCTATGGAGGCTATGGCTATGGCGGTTTTAACAATCCTTCTGCATTTTCAATGTATGCAAATCAAGGCCCTTCGGGAATATATTCTCCTCAGTATTACCCAACAGATCCATGGTCTACTCCTGGATTGATCAATTCACCATCCTGGGGTCAATCATCAGTATTTCCTTCTTCATTTCAAAATCCATACACTTTTCAAAATCCTACTTCCCCTTGGGGGAATAATCCGTGGTCTTATCCTACAAGTTTCAATCCAATAAACACAATAATGAATCCAATGTGGAATAACACATCGAACAATGGGGCTTTGGGATCATTTCCCATGGGTGGATTTTCAAATCCTTACACCGGCTTTTTTGGATTTTAGATACATTTTTTTAAGAATTTGCTCTTGTGATTGAAGAGCCAATTCGCAGGAGATATGAAAAAAAAGATAGACAAAGATACAAAATAAAAAGAGATTGTAAGGTAATCCCTTACACAAAAATAGAGAATCCCTTATAAACAGTGGCATAAAGTATGCGTTTTATTGGTAATATTTATAAATAGGGCAGAAGATGTTTTAAAGTTGGACTTCTTCAATTAAAAGAGATTTATACATCAAAATTAAGGAGGACTTTTGATGAAAAAAATATGGTTATTGAAAGTATTAGGAATTTGTTTGTGTGTATGTGTCAGTATTTTTTTATTTACCACTAATCTTCAGGCTCATATCCAATTGGAGTTTAGTGATATAGACTATGATGAAGCCCAATACATCAAATTTATCATTGACGCTGATAAAAATTTCGATATTGTCCTATATATGAAGGATAATGATAATAATACCTTTAGGGTCCGGTACCAACCGGAAAATGATGAAGACACCGGTGATTATAAAGATGACAATAATGATGATGAGTTGGCCATTTTTCTGGATGAAGATGAATATGTCACAGGGCATAAGGAGACCTTCAACTCATATACCCACAGCAACAGCTTTTCTTTGGCTGAATATATAAATACTCACTGGAAAAAGCGGGAGTACAATGGGGGTTCAGCCGAACTTGAATATATTCAGATTCGAGGTGATGAATTCAAACTGTATTACATTGCTATAGATGATGGAGACTTCACCGACCCTACCTGGGAGCTTGATGTATCCGAGGAAAATTGGGATAGTATTGCCGATTTCGAAAATGATGGGCATTCGCTTCCTGATTTAGGCGGATCTCCCACCCAGACCACGAATATTGCTTTTCTGGGCGATTATATCCATATAACCATAGATCATCTTCCAGGAGTCGGCTTTTTGCCTTCGCCCTATTGGTGGAACCAGCCATATAATTATGGGTGGAATCAACCTTATTTTGGTGGGTATCAGCAACCTTATAATCCTTACAGATATCAGCAGTCTTATAGCCCTTCCGGATGGAATCAACCTTATAACTATAGTGGATCTCCCAATTATTATCCTGACAGATATGCTATTCCCGTTAACCCACAGAATCCTTATGGCGACTATATTTTACTTCCTACCGGCGATAACCTCTATCACGGCAATCCTTACAATCCCAATGATCCCTTGTATGGCACAGTCCCACGTCCAAATCTATCTTTGCCATCAGAAATAATGAATATGCTGTTAAGTTCTAATTATGAAACAGGCCAAAGGGGGTATGAACTGAGCCTTCCCTATTTTCAAGCAGACATGATGAGTGGTTGGACTCCTTGGAGTTCCCCT
>DAOURK010000202.1 GCA_030625085.1 Pseudomonadota bacterium | reverse complement strand
GTAATTGCCAGTTAAAAATGAATGCCCTACTATTTTTAATAGGTTATACTGCTTTTTCCCCAAAAGAATGCGAAAAAATATTTTTATTACACCTCATATGCCCCGTATATATTGCTCTTTCTTTTCGTTCGTCAGAGCTGAGGTCGTATAGTCAATAAGATTCGTAGATCATGCAGAGAAATAGTCTCTTTAGTAGCAGCCTTGGATGATAAAATAGTAGGCCACGTATTTTTTAGTCCGGCAATAATTAAAATCCCGACCGGTATTATCACTGGCGTTATCAAAGGTATGGGACTTGCCCCAATGGCGGTATTGCCCGAATTTCAGAACAGGGGCATTGGATCAATGCTTGTAATTGAAGGGCTTAAGAAAATAAAGGATTCAAAATACCCTTTTGTAATTGTACTTGGCCATGAAAATTATTACCCTCGTTTTGGATTTCAGCGGGCTTTGGAATTTGGATTAAGGTTCCAGTGGGACGGGGTTCCTGATGATGCTTTTATGGCGATGATTCTGGATGAATCAGTGATGAAAGGTGTTTCCGGGATTGTCAAATACAGAGATGAATTTAATGAGGCAATGTGACCACATTTCTGGTCCTTGCCATATGGAAGATGATCCAAAAATCTTTGAATATAATCTGCTCGGGATGGTAAAGACTGCTTAAGCAATATGCTGAAATCATTTGGAGTTTTATAAAGTAGATAAAGTAGACTCTGTAGTTTCTTAAATGAAAGGGGAACTGATTTCAGTAGCAAGATTTTCTTTTAGCTTAGGGAATTTATCTGTATACATATTAGGGATAAACTCTCCTGTTTTTGTTTTATATAACCACCCCCCTTTACTCGGGTCAATGTGAAATGTCCCGAGGGGATCGTTAGCAGTGCTTATATATACTTTATCTGCAATATCTTTATTATTGGCAAGGGGGTTTTTAGGGATTTTGTTTTTAAGGTATGGGCCATAAGGGTATTCCAGGTTTTTCGCTGTGGTTACCTGTTGATTCAAGTTAGTGTAATTAATTAATTGTTTTACGAAAGTGTTGTGATTTTCTGCATTTGGATATTCTCCATTATGTTGCGTGGCATATAATTCAAGAGCCTTTCGAACGATATTAAGGTTATACTGGAGGGCAGAGATTTTCGCATCCATAGAAGAATCTTGAAATTGTGGTAAGACAACTGCTGTGATGATACCAACAATCAAAATAACCAAAAGCAGTTCAACTAAAGTGAAACCTTCATTAAAGATGAATATCCATTTTAGTTTTTCTGCTTTTTTTATTACCGGCATTTGTCGATTTTTTTTCATCATTTGTATGGTGGTTAGCTAAAGGGATTTATACTTATTTTTCGGAAGGCTATTGAGTATAGATAGGTTCTCACATTTTTATTTTTCAAGAATATTTATGGTTTTGAAAGCAAGTAATAAAAAATGCTGTCCAGGTAGTCAGATTTTAAGTATTGGGTGCTTAGTTCTGAATTTTGTGATTTTTATGATAAAAAAATTTCAAAACCTTATTGGTTCCAGCTTTTCCGGGTTAGGGATTAACGAATATAATGAGAGGCCCAACTGCGCACATGTTTGCCGTTTAAAACATGAAAATAACGAAGCTTTTGCAGGGTTGTATGACTGAAGGAAGAAAGGGGAAGAAAAATTAACTTTTTTTTCTGGAGAGCAGCATAATTTTTTATAGCTAAAGAGGGTTTTTTTTTGGCCACAACAGCCACATAGCGGTCTTCAGAATAATAGAGCCCGGCCATCATAAGAAGCTCAGCTTTATCGGTTGCTTCAGTGAAACGACCATCTTTCCATACATCAGCAATGAGTTGAGGAGGATATATAAAAAGAGCGCCGCCATAAAAGCACCGAGCCATACCCGGCCCAACAAGATCTTTTTTAAAATCGGTAGCATAAAAAGCAAGAGTGGATTCATGTTCATGCTCAGCCAACCAGGTTAATTTATAGGGATATTTTTGGCCATTTTGGTCCTCATCAAAAATAAAAATTAGCGCTCCCACTTGTCCGTGGATCTGAGGTTCCTCTTTAACATAAATTTTCCCCATGTGCCAGTTGCGCAAAGTTTCCCTTAAATGAATGCCATCTTTTAAGGTGCTTTTAAATTCCTCTACCCGAACGTGAGAAAGCCCTGCCAGTTTAAGAGCACGTTTTCGAATATAGCCGCAAAAGTCTTCAATAATTTCATCTTCAGGAGGCCATGAACAAACAGTATTTGGGTTCCAATAGGTCTTCCATTTCTTTTTTTGTTTTTTACTCGGCTTTTTTTGCAAACTGATTCTCTTCCATTCCTTGGCCAGGGTCGGCACCCTTCGAAATGCTGGGAAAACACAATGGCCAAGGCGCACTGATTGATCAGTCATTTTGATAGTAGGGTAGGGCGGGGTGATATCCATAAAAGGATAAAATTTGGCTGTTTCAATTAAGGCAAGGGCAAAATTATTTCCCATAACCCCTTTGGCAGCTACCACCATTTCATAGAGGTCAGGGGTAAGCCGGTATTTCAGAAGGCATAGATTTCTTATATAGTGAAGGGCGGTTTGAATATCCCCAAGACTTACCCGGTAGATCTCTTCGGAGAATTTTTTGTGATATTCATCCCGAGTTTCCATGAATAACTTTTTTATACCTTCTGTTTTTTCAAATTCCTCAAAGGAAAGGGTGCCCTTTATCTTTTCATATAAATAGGTAAAGTAAGGAATCTCGCCTAAAATCAAGTAAAGAGAATCAGGGTGAACTGAATAAAGGTTCATAGCATAGGGCTTTTTCCCATTGGGAACAGCGGCGAATTCGGTTTGATAATAATGAAGAAGTGCAGGAAGATGATGCACGGAAAAAACGAAAAGCACCTTTCCATGCATTAAACTCAGTTCTTGAAGTTGAGAGGCCATAAACTTAGCCTGAATATCTTCTGCTTGATTCTGTTTCAGGGTTTTATTTTGAAAATCATCTCCTATCTTATTATCTTTTTTGTGAAAGAGGGGAGGATTATTTCTTCTTTCCTTTTTGCCCTGTATTAGGTTTGAATAGGGTATTTGTTGATCTAAAGGGGTATTTGTCCTGGAGGGTGTAAATGTTGGAAAAACAGCTTGAATATAAGCCGAAAACCCTATTTTATCTGCAGCATATTCATCAGGAAGAACTAACCCCGATTGGGGTAGATTGTATCCGAATAAAGAGGATTTAAGCCAAAGGGGACCGGAAAAGTCACCCATTTCCCGATCAATAAATCGAATGGGATGCCCTTCCTGCATAGCCAATCTTATGGCTTCCACCATGCCGTCACATGGATCGATAGGAAAATGATGATAATAGCCGTCTCGCTCGCGGGCTAACAACACATTAATATAAGGGAGGGATTGAACTCCCTGTAAGGTTAAGGGGAAAAAAGATTCAGGCAATCCTATGGCCAGACAATCAAAGGCTATATTTAAAAAGGTTTCCTTTATGTGCCTGGCCATGGAAATCTTCCCGGAAATGATCGGCACCAGACAGATATTGTCCAACCAGAGGCGGCCGTCTTTAATAAGAATTTTCTTTTTCATAGCATTTCATTCAGTTCAATTCTTAACTGTCTTCCTGGTCTCCTTCCCGCCAATCTTTTTCATTCATAAAAAAATCTTCTAGAAAGGCCAAATTGGTCAAATTCTTCTGGTTGATCTGAGAGGATTTTTTTTTCACATCAAGGGCGTCTTTCCCCAAGACTTGTTCTACTGCTTTTTGAAAGGCATCTTGCCAGGAAGGCTGTTTTTTCTGAGAGAGGAATTTTTTCATTTTCATAGCATACCGAACTATAGTAAGACCGTCGCGAATGCTATAATCCAAGCTGGCCTGGTGACTTCGTTGGAGAAAATCCAGGGTAAGGTTCAAGATTTCATCAGGAGCAAAATTGAGATTGTACTTTAAAATGGCCAGCTCTTCTTTTTTTTGAGGAAAATCTAATTGAATCATTGGTTGAAGGCGGGAGATAATGTAATCAGGGACCTCATAGGTGGAGGCATCATCATTCATGGTGACGCAGCAGCGAAATTCAGGATGAGCCTGAATTTTTATCCCGGCCACAATGCTTTCCACATATCGTCGGTTATCCAAAAGAGGGGCCAGAGAAGCCCAGGATTTTTCACTCATCCGATTGGCTTCATCCAATATGGCTACTCCGCCTTTCATTATGGCTGTAACCAGGGAACCGGCGTGGTATTGTATTTTGCCGCTTTCCGCCAAAACAGGTGTGATAATTAAATCCTCAGGCCGTGTATCCATAGTGCATTGATAAATATAAACCGGTTTAGCCATTCTTTTGGCTGCAGCAATTGCCAGAGTTGTTTTCCCCATACCCGGTTTACCCAGCAAGCGCGGACAAAGAGGAATATCATCGGGAGCAATCACTAACCAGCAGGCCAGAATTTGTTCCATTAATTCCTCTTGTCCAATCCATTCTCTTTCGAGTTGATCCTCATGGGAGAGGACCAATTCGATTTCATCAATTTTTACCTTCTCCATTACCTAAAAGCCTCCATGTAAGATGCTTAAATTTGCTATTAAAGAGCTGAAATGTGTTTTATAATATTTTTAAATTCATAGGCTCCTTGATCTTTGCATAGATTAAGGTATTTTTTCCCCTATAGATCAAGGAGCATTTACTTTACACTACAGTATACCATTTTAGCCATTAATTTTGTAGAATGAATTTTATACAATTAATCGTTTTCAACCTTGGACAATCCGGGATTTTTTGGATGTAATAGCTAGGGTACTACGCTGCTAATGTAGGAAAGGAAAGACTGGTCAGGAAAGCTCGTTGATATCATAGGTAACCTGATCAATAATATTTTCTGATTTCGTTCAATGATTTTCTTTTTTTCTCTCTCACAAATTCTGCTTCAGGATAACCCATGCTTATTAAGAGATACACCTTTTTTTTGTTGGAAAGACCAAGAACTTTTTTTACCTCTTTTTCATTAAACCATCCCAGCCAGCATGTTCCTATCTCTTGTTCGGCTGCCTGAAGAATGAGGTGTTCGCAAGCAATACCTATATCAATCAAATTGAATTGGGTCCCTCTAAAATATCCGCCAAGTTTAGCAGCATAAGTAGATTGTTCCGCTATCACCACTATGATTACAGATGCATTTTTGGCAAAGGAATTTATGGAATAAATACCTGAAAAGGCTTTGTCTGTAAGAGCATTTTTTCCTTTTTCGTCATCGACTATAATAAAAGACCAGGGTTGGGCATTGCAGGCAGAAGGTGCAAATTGTGCCGCCTCCAGGCATTTATCAATGAGTTCCCTCGGCACCGGCTGAGAAGAATATTTCCTTATACTTTGTCTTTTCTTCACCAATTCAAGAAACTTCATAGTATTTTGTTCCTTTCAATTAAGATGCATTCGTAAAAAGTCGTTTTTAGAAAATTTGGGTTGCATAAATTCAAGAAGTTATGTTGTATATATATCCCCATTTTAGACTTTTTACGAGACCATCAATTAAAAATTCAAAAATTTTGCATTTATCGGTCGATCAATCGAATTTATCCTGTTATTATCTCAAGATTATCCATTTCACCCAAAAGGCCGTCAGCAAGCTTTAAATATTCAATTGCTTCGGGGTTATGTCCGAGTAATCGGCTGCCAAGTGTATCGACCGCCACGGGATCAAAACCGGCCAATATCAGACCGATTTTTTTTGGTTTACCAATAAGATGCATGCCGGTCAAGGCCACAGAGGCGTCTACAATGCAAAGAGCAGGCTTTTTATACAGGCAAATATCAACAACAGATTTGTGTGTTGATGGCGTATGTAGTTTTGATTTGTTCCAAGAGCCTGAATAAAAGGGGGCCGGCGCAATCCCGAACATATTTTTCAGTGAAATGGTGGTTACTGTAAAACAATGGTCTTTGAGCACCGGTACTGAGATGATAAAAGCATTTTGGACAATTTCGGGAAGGTGAAATTCTTTTACCTGCAAGGCATCTTTTTGTCTGATTATAATTGTTTTTTCCGTATTGAAGTCAATGAGTTTTAGACCATAGGTCTTGGCCAGTTTGACATATCCATTGGCCTTAAATGTATCGGTTGTGCAGCCGGTGCCGCAGCCTTCGCCAACGGCAATCTCGGCTTTAGAGTGCAACCTGCAATATTTATAGACTGCCTCAACAGCCTTTACATTCGTAGTTACTGGAGGCTTATCCCCATTGGTAAGATTGGGTTTGATAATAATAAGGCCGGTATCCGGAAGTTTTGCCGATGCATCTATTAAGTCCAGCGCCTTGGTGATGCTGCTCTCATAACCTGAAAAGGCGACTTTGGCCACTTTACTCATGATCTTTTACCTTTTTTATTCGGTTTAGTCTTTGGCGATATGGATGGAAAAGTTATTGAGTATCCCGATGGAAATTCAGACTATCCGCTTTCCTTTACACTTGTGGTTTGGTGTGTCGTCAAAAAGCTCAATAACATGATACACACACGTCATGCACGCTCCCGCCCCGCTATGAATAAAGTCGTGTATGGCGTTTGTATAAGCAATCAGGTTCTTTTCTGTCTTGGACAATCCGGGATTCTTGGGATGTAAAAGCTGGGGCACTGCCCTGATCTCAAAGGTGGGAAAAGCAAGAAATGAGAAAGAGGTTATCGGGTTGGCCATCATATTGAGGAAAGTATGGGTATGGAAATCAGGCGATGTGAACAGCTCCAGCGAGACCTGCTTGGTGCGATCAAGGCTTGATGTATCCCGGTAGAAATCTGCAAGAAATTTAACTTTGGCATACATCTGCATGAGCGGATTATTCTTTGAATCCGATTCAATCCGAATCCGCTCTTCGTTAATCTTTTGTATTGTTTCAGTAAGTTTTTCGGCATGCACTGTAAATCCCTATAATAAAAAAATTCAGTTGGAAAATCCGCAAGTACTTCTCTAATAAGGTTCTTCAAATAATGGCAGTTTTGTATAATTCAGCCTGTCCGAGTATAAGTAGATCTAAATCCTCATGATTTAAGCATAAAATTACGT
>DAOURK010000053.1 GCA_030625085.1 Pseudomonadota bacterium | reverse complement strand
TATAAAATGCTTTATCTTTGAATGGAGCATAAGGAAACCTCCTTTGGTTAGGGTTAAGTTTTAATTCGGTTTCCTTATGCTTTTAGTACAAAGTTAAGATATTCTATATATTTATCCCCTTACTGCGTGGTTTGTGGGTTGTCCGCAGGATTTGCGCTCCGCGGCCATTTAATGTGCAGGCATAGAGGGCCTGATCATTATCATTATAAAGGTAGCGGATGCCGATATTGACTAGGGGAAAGCTTCGGTAGACCCGCTCCCATGTATCGGGTTCGCCGGAACCGCTGCGCCATATTTGTCCCCCCTTCATCGGATTGAGTGTTCCTACATAGATATGGCCTTGGAAGGTTTCCATACTCCAGGCATAATCATTGCTCGGGTCATGAAATCCCTTCTCGGCTATCTTCTCCCATGATTCGGCGCTTGAGAAACGAAAAACAAAAAGTAATAATAGATTAACCGCTAAGAACAAAGCAACACTTTTCAGAAACGTATGCATATGGATGGTCTCCTTTTTTGTTATATATAAAGACTTAGTGCAAATTAACCTTTAATATATATTGAAAATTAGCCATTTTGAAGAATTTTTGTATATATGCTGCGATAGTAAATATTCTTTCTCTATTATTAATCTTTTCGTATGTTATTAATTTTTTTCTTTACTTAATAGTGCCTGATGCCTTGAATTATAGCCGATTTCCTACTCAGCCGGATGCTCGATAAACATAATCTGTTGCGGCGATAATTGCCTTACCGCAAATGATATCGTTCCTGAGCGGATAGTTTTTTGTCTCAATTACGCTTGTGTTTAGAGGATATTTGCCCTCAGGGCTCAGGATCCTGAAGATTTTGCATTTTGGGGAAAGACATCTTAAAGTCATTATCCCAACCCCCTTATTTTTTTTTAGCTGCGATCATGTTGTTTTAGCTTGACATTACGCATTATTAAGGAGTAGTGTTTTGATTATGATAGGATGCTTTCCGTATAGTTGTAGAAGTTAATAATCTTGATGTTGTAATTAGTTGGAATTTTAAATATATGGTTAAGCGTGAGATTAAGTGGGAAGTAGGAGATGCTAATATGAAACCGAAAGATTATAAAATAGCAAAGGAATTGAAAGAAAGGTTATCTAAGGTGCTTCATCTGATTGATTTCAGGGTATTTGGCTCCAGGGCGCGTGGGGATGCGGATGAATATTCGGATATGGATGTTTTTATAGAGGTCGAATCGCTTGATAAAAAATTAAAGGAAAAGATAGGTGACATTACATGGGAAATAGGGTTCCAACATTTTATCGTCATTTTTCCCTTAATCTTTACACGATATGAAATTGAAAAATCTCCTTTGAAGGCATCGCCTATAGTGAAAAATATTGCCGAAGAAGGAGTAAGAATATGACAGATAAAAAAGCTCTTTTTTTATATAGGCTTAGACAGGCAGAAGAAACTCTTTTAGTTTAGATGCTAAAGAGATGCTGGAGAATAATCTCAGTCCCGGATCTATTATAAATAGAGCATATTATTCGATGTTCTATGCTATATTGGCCCTCTTTATAAATACTGATATAAATATAAAAACATCTAAACATGCCGGTATAATTTCTTTCGCAATCCCTTCTTGTTAATCAGGTCAATGTTTCCGAGAAATGCGTTTGTAGGGCTGCACAGCGAATGCCCAACTCCTTGGCAATCCTGGCCTGCGGGACCCCAAGCCGATGCATAGGAAATATCTTAAGATCGTATCTCGTGTGAACTTCGCCAAGTCACAGTTGAATTAAAAATTTAGATTTTTATTTTTCACCTATTGAGAGTAATACCTGATCAATTATTTTGGGATCAATATGAAGGCCAAGGGCCTTTATTTGATCGAAGGCAGGTTTTACAGCAGGAAGCACGCCTCGTCTCTTAGCCGCAACTATTAATCCTAAAGATCCGATTAAAGGAATTTCAAAAAGGCGGGCGCATTTTCGTGCTTGCAAATCATCTAATACAGCGCCGCTGTTTATAGATTTTAGTGCTAATGTTAAAACTTGACCCTCTCCCCTTGGCCAAGGTCCCAAGAAGCGATTAAAGGATGGATTTTTGAAACCTTGGTTTTATTCATAACCGGCCTCATGTAAAATTTCATTCACTGAATACTGGAAAGGTGATACCTTAAATCTTGATAAAGAAGTAAGAAAATCTTCTCGACACAGACCGGCTATTTCAGCAGCTTTTTCTTGACTTATTATACCCATTTCATACCACTTAGCCGCTGCTGCCATGCGCATTTCTTCTGAAAACTCCTCGGGATTTTTTTTGAGCGCTGAAAATACATCTAAGGGAAATTTTAGTGTTAAGGTTATTGTTTTAGTTCGCATATTTTTGATCCCCTGCATCTTCGGGTAAAGGCCTTTTTGCAGATTCATTCACCATCTCTGAGATGGAACGATGAGTCATTGCGGCTTTCAACCGAAGCTCTTTATAAAGTTCCGGGTTAAATTTTTTTATCTTTTTTTTGATGTTTTCATAATATCAAACCATATCATTATAGCATTACGTCATGATGTTAAGATGTTATTTTGAAAATCATAAGGTAAATTTTTTATAATCATAAATATATCATAATTACCTGATTCTTTAGTTCCTGTCGCAATCCCTTCTTAATCAGGTCACAGATTCCAATAGTACCCTTTTTTGGAATTGTAAATTCAGGTACTTATCTGTGCATTTTCAGTAACCTCCTTTTTTGGGCCCCATTTTTTCTTATCACCTCCTTAATTCCGGCTTCTTAAAGGCTACTTTTCTTTCTATTAACAATGCGTTACAAGTTTTCCGTAACCACCCCTTATTTTTACCCTTTTTTAAAATCCGCTCATGCATCAAATATATTCAATATGTTGGGCGTTTATTGCTTCATCTTGGCCAACAATTTTTGATATTTTTTTATTATATTATATTTCTAAAAAAATCAGAAATAAGAGATTTTATTTTGCAAGCTTGCAGCCCATTTTTAGCTGACGGATATAAGCATTTTTTCATAGATTCGCTCGCATATGTTTACTGATAAAATACATTGCATTGTTATTTCCCTGTATGGGGTTTTAAAATTATCACATACCGGCTGGTGACGCCGAGTATTTTTTTCTTTTGCATGGCTGATACAACCCCGGCCTCAAAACGCTCTGAGGACATGGGTGCCTGGATGATATGCGTGTGCCGCCAGCCGGTTTCATGCAAAATGTTCAGATAATCAGCTATCGAGATGGCGTCTTCAGGCACTTCATCGGCGGCCGGTTTATTTTGAAAGTTTCGCCAGTCGGCAATAATAAAAGCAAGTGTTGTTGTCTCCTTGGCATAGCGCTTCATGAAAGCAAAAAAATCAGCAAAGAATTTGAGATACTCTTGCCTCGGAAGCTTGGATATACTCTTTTTGGAATAGGCTTTTGCCTTTTTGTCAAAATAAGGGGGATCGAAGATAATCAGGTCGGGTTTGTCCTTAGCATTGAGAAATGCCAAGTCCTCCACACCCTTGCCTTGTATATCCCAATAATATGGTTCTGTTTCAGGCCTGGTATCAGGTCGGTCCATCATATCAAGGCTCCAGCATCTGCGGTTAAAGGCAAGGCAGGTGTCCGGCGTCACACCGCCCCCGGCCATGGGATCAAAGACCAAATCGTTTTGCTTTGAGAAATAATAAAGGATATGGGCTATCAATTGGGCGGGGATGCGGCCTGGCCAATCATCGCCAAATCGCCTATCGCAATCATTCCACCCCCAGAAGTCCCACGTTCTTAATCCCCAATTGAGCATTTTAAATCGTGTAAGGTCGCCTTTGCCTTCAAGCGCCAAAGACCAGACCATCGGCTCTGTCCAGCCGTGCTTTTCGGCAACCTGGGATACTGTAAAGCCCCTCGACAAATCCGTATTTGGCGGATTTGCTGTCATCAGCATTTCCGCCAAATGGTCCCGGATAGTTTCTCTGACTTGCCCTAATCTCTTGGCAATCCTGGCCTGCGGGATGCCAAGCCGGTGCATACGAAATATTTTTACATCAATCTCCATTTGAACTGCTGCTCGAAGATCAGCAATATAGGAATCCACCGTTTGTCTTGCGCGCCCAATGGCCTTACCAATTGCAGAAGAGCTAAGCCGCGGATTATTCTGGAAGGCACGCCTGGCAGTATTCCTTGTTTCCTCTTCGCTCAACTGCCTTGGGCCTATGGCCCTTTTGGCCGCATAAAGCAATGGATCGGTGCCATCCAAATCCATGATAATGGCCTGCACCTTTTCTATGCCTGCTGCCTTATAAGCACTCCACCTGTGGGCGCCGTCCAGTAGGCGATATTTACCGCTTTTCTCAGGATGGGCTTGCACTATGATGGGATCGAAGGGAAAACCATCCCGTATGTTTTCGGCAAATATGCCAACGCGCCTTTGATCAATCCGATCTCGCGGATAGATTGTTTCATCCAGAAGAATATCACTGATGGGAATTGAAATTGTACATGGTGATTTGTTCATTGCCTTTTAATAACCCTATAAAATTGTTTAGGTACTTAGGATCTTTAGACCAATCTCCCTACTATTTTGACACCCAACTATTCTATATACCTATTTTAGAACCCTATCTTACCCGGCTGATCCTTAGGCGGCTCCAACAATTGCTGTATGGCCTCGAATACCGCCTTAAACTGGTAATCATACTTTTCCTCCATCTCTTCTATCTTCTGCTTAAGTTCCTGGTAGTTCATAAGCATTTGCCGCATCTTTATGAAGGTCCTCATGATCCGGATATTTACTTGAATAGCCCTTTCGCTATTAAGCACGCTGGAGAGCATAGCGACACCTTGTTCAGTAAAGGCATAAGGTCTTCGTCTTATCCCCATTTTAGCAGAATTGGACATCACAATTTGTGATCTCCAATTTCCCAATTCCTCTTTTGTAAGCTGGAACATGAAATCATCAGGGAAGCGGGCAATATTTCGCCTAACTGCCTGGTTTAATACTCTGGTCTCTACTCCATAGTGTATGGCCAGATCACGGTCAAGCATTACTCTTTGGCCTCTGAGATGAAAGATTTTGTTTTGGATTATTTCTTGTGCTACTGGGTGTGAATCCATTGGAAAAATACCTTAATTAAGATTAGGGAAAAAGCATCGATATTAAGATCTCAATCCCTTCTACATCAGGTCTCAGTTTTAAAAGACTTCAGATAAAAGCTAATTTGGGGATAACAGGCTGGTGTCTTAATCCCTTCTTCATCAGGTCTCAGATTCCAATAGTGCCCTTTTTTGGAATTGTAAATTCAGGTACTTATCTGTGCATTTTTCGTAACCTCCTTTTTGGAGCCCCATTTTTACTTATCACCTCCTTAATTTCGGTTTCTTAAAAGCTACTTCTGTTCCTATTAACAATGCGTTACAAGTTTTCCGTAACCACCCCTTATTTTTACCCTTTTTTAAAATCCGCTTATGCATCAAATATATTCAATATGTTGGGCGTTTATTGCTTCATCTTGGCCAACAATTTTTGATATTTTTTTATTAATCACCTCAAATTTTAATTATAACTTTTAATTAGACAGGCTGAATTGTGGAAAAAAAATATATCTGCCCCCCTTTTTTTTTGAGAAAAATAAAAATTTTGCATTTTTTAATTTCCCATAATTTATATGAAATAATGCTTCATATTTAACCACATTATTTAGATAATTACAAGAAATATATATATTTATACAAAAAATATAAATATTGGAGATTCTAAAAAAATTAAATCCGATAATTTATTGGGGTAATAATTTATTGGGATATTGATATTGTAACGCCCGTCTAAACTGCTGTAATGCACTTTGGTGGATATTTGGGGTAATTGCGCTTGAAGAATATATAAGGGGATAGAATAGTGAGAATAATAGTTTTTATTATTTATATTTAAACATTAGGTATATTTTTCTGATCAATACCTGTATGTAAATGTAATTATGCCCTTAGCTTTGGCAACGAATTATAGCAAGGCCATCTCTGCGTGCGACATAACGCCAACACTCTAAAACAATCCCGTCTTAATCAGGTCTACCTAGAAAAAAATAGATCTGCCCCCTTTTTTACTTTTTCTATAAGAATTGAAAAATTATTTACAAGTTATCGTATAAAATTTTTTCCGCATCATGAAATTATGCACTCGTAAAAAGTCAAATTTATAAAAACAGTGCCTTATAAGATCAGATAGTTATAGTGGTTGAAATGAGTGATTTGAGACTTTACAAGAAATCATCAAGAAATACTTTTCATAATATTTATAACTTCTATCACCCACAAATCAAATAAATTATTTATTAATTCATAATAATAACGCTAAATTAAAAAGGAAACCAATGCGGTATAAAATATGCAAAAAAAACGTCGATATGAGTTTGATTGTATCAAACTGTTTTTATATATGCAGCAATTACAAGTGGGTAAAATGGTTTAATTTTTTTTAATTTAGTATAAATAATTTATGTATTGCTAGAAATATAATTTCTTGTAATCAATTTCAGGGGGAATTAGATGAGATTAAATAAAGTATTTCTTGACTGCATTTGTTTTGTTCTTGTTTTTGTTCTTGTTATTTGTATGTCCTCTGTTGCTTATGCAAAAAACACAACTCAAGCAAAAAAAGGATGGTATATAGGTTTTTTATATAATTACAATAATGTTCGGGACGATTTTGATGACAAGTCTGTTCTTTATACATCCTTTGAAATTTTTGATGTGCCAAAGCTGAAGAATGGTTCCGGAACGGGTTTTGTTTTAGGTCACCGAGTTGACTCCGCAGCAATTGAGTTTAGTTATTTCAATACAAAACATGATACTACATCTCTTTTGATGGGAGATAGTGAGGCCACCTATAATGTTATTAATCTGGATGTGAAAGGCTATTTTAGAAAGAAGGGAAAACTGCAACCCTACTTTTTAATTGGTCTCGCATTCCCTTGGCTAGAGATAGATAACAGCTCTTTTAATGCCAATGGTGATATCGGTGATGAGACTTTTACTGGAGGCCGCGGGCTAAATATCGGAGGAGGATTAGCATATTACTTTACTCAAAAATGGTCGATATTCGGAAGCATATTTTACCGTTATGGAAGTTTTGGCAAAATAGAAGGCATAGATATTGAGGATAGATTAGGGCATAGCGGGTATACTTCGACTGCAGGAATTACATATACCTTTTAAAAATTTGAAAGGGTTTCTCAGGTATGTGTCGGCAAATGGCGGCACATAATATCTTCGGCTGTATAGATTGGAAACAAATTGATTTTGGTAGTTGATAGGATTTGTTTTTTTGTCTATCCAAATAGACATACGATAATTGGTTATTGGTAAGGTTAATTGGGGTCAGTCCCCAATTACATATATATAATGGATTTGAGGCTATAAAAATAGACAAAAAAATATGGGCTATTCCACTAAGCCTTTTACTCGCATAAAAAGTAATGGCGGAAAAAGTCGAGGGCTTATAATAAATCTGCCCCTTATTTAATCAGGAACCATCCCTCCTTCCCCCGGCCACTATATATGCCGCTTATCAAGGATAAAGAAAAATCACAGAGGCCTGTTCATAATACTTTGCCGGGGTGCTGTCAATTTTAACAGCACCTGTTTTTTTTCTTAACCATCGTTAATTTACTCCATTGATTTTTATCCCAACGACAATTTTTCACTCAAGAAAACAAATGGCAAAGACGATAATCTTGCCTAAACAAAACATTTCCCACCTTTCGGATTTTTAAGATCGACCGCAGTACGCTCCCTTTTTGATCAGGATATGGATTCGAACTTGAACTGATGGATGAGTTATGAAAAAAATAGATCTGCCCCCTTTTACACTCTTTTACACTTTTACACTATCAAAGGCTGCACAGGGAATGCCCAACGCTTTGGCAATCCTGGCCTGAACCGAAAATGTGAACCCGGCCCCAATTTCCTTTTTTCAATTTCCTTTTTTTTCTGACCTTTTTTTCTGACCCCCGCAATTTCAATTCAAGCAGCCTGTAAGTTTTCAAGCACCACTTTTAAACCATCTTCTTTTTTAAAAACATGCTCACGGGCTGATAAAACTTCGATACCAACTACTTCCCCATCAGGGCCATAGTTAATCGCTATGTCTTCGGTAAGTCGTTGGGTTATTACTTGCCTTGGCTCATCTACAAATCTAATATAGAGAGCGTCAACTGTTTCATCATAGCTTATCTTCATGTCTTACCTCACTAGAAATAAAATGTATAAACAGTAATTACTGTAATAGCATCTACCTCTTCTATTATAACAGGCATGACTTGTTATATTCGGTAAAACTTGTCATTCCAATGGTTATTATACTGGAAATTCTTGCGAAACGCCTTTTTGTCTAACTTTGCAGGCACTTCCTCTCCTATTTTTATGGCTTTGATAACCTCTGTTTCTGATGCTCCTCGTTCAGCCATTTGTAATTTTGAATGCTTTGAAAAGATTATTGGTTTATCCATAGCTGACTCAAATCGACCCCAAGCTTCATTAATCTCTAATTTCCCCGTCCCATACTCTCCCCTATATTCTCCTTGCATAAAAACCTGCTGCAACAGGGGTGTTGTGCATCCTTTCCATTTAAAGCTTTAAATTTTGTTCCAGCGTCTCTTCCCTAGTTTCTTCCTTTTTATTTCTTGTATTTTAAACCTTTTTTAATATTTTATTTATCTGATAATGCCATGTTATGTAAATGGAAATGTGTACCCGTCCCCGATTATTACTGCTTTTAATGTTGCGGCCTGGGCAATCAGAGCCAAATCCGGAACCTCTTGAACAGAATTAGAGGCCAGCAGGGCAAAACCGGTAGACCGGGTGGCCATAACATCGCTGTGGTCTCCAAAAATAGAAAGCACGTGGGTGGCCACAGAACGAGCAGATACATGAAATACTGTGGGGGTTAATTCTCCGGCTATTTTATACATATTGGGGATCATCAGTAATAGTTCCCTGGGAGGCAGTAAAGGTAGTAGTCAGGGCCCCTGATTGGAGAGAACCGTGTACTGCGCCGGAGGCCCCTCCCTCACTTTGCAGTTCGCATACGGCGGGGACCGCACCCCAAATATTAATCTTCCCGGCATCAGCCCAGGCATCAGCCCATTCTCCCATGGCCGAAGAGGGTGTAATGGGGTAGATGGCAATTACCTCATTTGTTTGATACGCTATTGTGGCCGCGGCCTCATTTCCGTCAATAATAATCATAGTGATTATTTATCGGGTTTAAGAAAAAATTATTCTTATTTAAGAGAGAATTATCTGATCTCTTTTTACCAGTTATTGATTTTTATATTTTCCTGTCATAATAATTTTTTATATCTCCCGAAAGTTAAGATATTTTTTCTTAGGAGTGAATTTACATTAGAGCTAACTATTATCTTCCGCCGGTTTAAATGCTCAACAGAAGGTCTATATTCTAAACCGAGACCATATTCGTGAAGTGGCCTATCGACATTTTAGTTGTCTAATTGTTTCATCACTGTATCTCTTATAACGACATCCTTCCTCTTACAGGCGCTTATAAACGCATAGCTCTCGCCAATAATAATACATTTCTCTTTTGCCCTGGTAACCGCAGTGTATAGCAATTTGTTATTTAACATGATGAAATGAGAAAAAGACATGGGGATAATAACGTTCCTAAACTCACTCCCCTGTGTTTTGTGGATAGTAAGAGCGTATGCTAATCTAAGTAAGTCTCTTGCCTCATCAAAGGTATATTCAACTACCAGGCTATCATTGGGATAAAACACCCAGAGGAGTTCTTCCTGGTGGTCAATTTGAAAAAGGACCCCTATCATCCCATTAAATACTCTTTTCCTTTGAATTTTTTCTTCTCTGTTTTTATCTTTAAAATCCTGAGGAAAGTAACAATCCATGTCCTGGTTGGTAATATGCACCACTTTTTCGAAAAGATGGAATTTTACCAGTCCAAGATCAATAAGCTTATGAGAGTCAGATTGTGGGTTTAAAATATCCTGAAGGTGCATATTGAGGTTATCTACACCTAATACGCCATTTTTAACCGGGGTGATAAGTTGGAAATAGGTCACAAAGTTAATGATATCCCTAATCTTAAGAAAATGTTGTAAATTGTTTCGGTAGCCAAAAGCTTTCTGGGAGATACACTGAAGTATTTTTTGAGTATTTTCTTCCCTGAGCTTCCTTAATTCTTTCTCTTTAAGCTTCTTCTTAAGGGCAAAATAATTATTAATGGAAACATCTATATATTCGAAGTCATTATACTTTTTCTTATAATCACCAGGAACGCTGGCTTGTCTTATCTGGTTAGCAAAATAGGTAATAACCTTATCTTCTGACTGGCGATAAATTTTTGTAAGTTCAACAACAGGAACTATCTCCTTCTTAATAATATCATGGAAAGGATCACCGGCACCAATGGGTGGTAATTGCGCAGGGTCGCCAACAAGAATAAATATGGTGTCAGCATTAGATACTTTAAATAATTTATAAAGTATCTCACTGTTTACCATAGAAGTCTCATCCAGCAGTATTACTTTGTAGGGTAATTTTCCTCCACCTTTTTTAGCTTTTATTAATAAACTTTGAATAGTACCAGCCTGATATCCGCTGGATTTTCTGATTCTATCCGAAGCTATTCCACTCAGGGCACAGCACATGAGTAGCTCTTTCCCGTACCTTTTAGAGAGTAAGTCTAATATGGCTTTACTTATTAAAGATTTGCCTGTACCAGCGTAGCCACAAAGTATAAAAAGACTATGCCCATTATTAGCGAATTCGATAACCTGTTTTTGTTCTTCGCTAAAAAGTATCTTCATTTCCTTTTCTTTTAACGCTATGTAATTGTCTATATTTTTAGCTATAGGGATGCTTTTTAAGCTACCCTTGTTCTTCGCTGTATCCAGAATAAACTTTTCCGCGTAATAGAGAAAGGAAGAGGTGATTTTATCATCACTAAGGAATACGATATTTTTCTCACTTTCCATCTCGATAATGACCTGTTTGAATTGTTCTTCGGTAAGATCTGTAGTATTTTTATTCTCATCTACTATGGTTATTTCTTCATTTAAAAGTTTGTATAACAGTTCTCTTTTAATGCAGCTATTCCCCTGACTCATTGTATAGTATAATAATATATAATTAATACACGCCTTAATTCGGTAATGACTATGAGGAGGGATTCCCATAGCTCTTGAAATTTTATCAGCAGTTTTAAATCCAATACCTTTGACTTCAGTAATAATATAGGGGTTCTCTTTGATCTGGGCTGATATTTTATTATTGTCTTTGAAATGACGATATACTTTATTGACTATTGCCTGAGTTGCTCCATAAGGGAGTAAGGACTGAGCGAGGTTTTTAAGGTCTTTAAATTTATTCCAATTAGAGGTGATTTTCTTTAGCTTTTTCTGTTTGATGCCCTTTATTTTGATTAGCTCATTTGGATTGTTGTCTAAAAGGGTCTCTAATTCTTTTTCGCCATAAGTTTCAATGAGATGTTTAGCTAATTTCTTACCAACCCCTTTTACAATGCGAGAGAGAAAATAAAATAGCTCGCTTTCATTGATGGTAAATTCTTCAAAATGAAACTGATATCCAAATTTTTTATGCTTTTGCCACTCACCCGTAGCTACGAACTCAGCATCAGCCAGATTTACACTGGCATCATATACTGTTCCACATAAAGTCCTTTGTTTGGTGGTTCTTAAGACTGTGTAACCATTATCTTTATTCTGATAGATTACGTTTTTTACAGTTCCGGATATTTGTTGCATAGAAACCTAACCCGGACAAGCCGGAACCAAAAAGGTTTATAAAAATTTTCTGCCATAAAAAACACGAGTATTACAATTAAGAGCCTAATGTATCCCATTTTTCCGATTTTCCAAATTTTTATTTTTTCTTTACTATCAAAAAAATCCTGTCTCCCATGAAAGCCTATAAACGCTAAATACATTTCCTGATTTTGGAAAATTATTTTATGATATTCCTAAAAACATTATTTAAATATAAAAATGAAGCAAATAATCGATATTTTATCCTAAATGAAGACGGTCTTTCCTACTACGACGCTGAAGATGATAATGAGCCTCTTTTTACCTCTGACTAGAATTACTATTGAATTGGCCGACGGCGTCCCAGGTGCAGTTATGCTGCCATACACCCCTTTGGTGAGTATATGCATAGGGAAATAGGGACCTTCCCTGATTTTCACTAATTTTCACTGCCTAATTTTCAACTGAATGGGTCTTCACTTATAGGCGATATATAGGCTACTTTTTTGTTTCAATAAATGCTCAACTCTGCTATAATTTTTCTTTTTTCTCTGCGTTGATGGTGTTAATGGCAGCATACTTGATAAACCAATCAGGAGGAGGCGGTTCGATTCCGGCCTCAACGCTCCAAAAAAAAGGATACTAACTGAGTAATGCTACGATATTTCCATACCCCTCTTCTTCTGCCAGATCTGCTGCTGTATCCCCATCACTATTTTTTGCATTAATACAGCACCTTTTTCGATGAGGACTTTTACTACCTCTGTGTGACCACTATAAGCAGCTTCCATCAGAGCAGTCCAATCGTCTTCAACCGTTGCTTCAATATCAGCTCATTTGGTGGAGGGAATATGGAAGTAAAAAAAATCAAGTGATATTGTATAAATAAACGCTTTGATTTTTTCATTTTTTTCAGTATCATTATTGGCGTAGATTCACAATTTTAAACGTTTAGCCGGTGGATATGAAAGTTATACATGGCACGTGGATTCCCAAAAAGGAAGAAGGTTTCTTTCAGGAGGGATCATTCTATCTCTGGGTAGAAGATACTGATAAAAAGAGGAAAGTATACCCGAAGAAGAAAATCCACCCTTCCGCCCTTACGGCAAATGAGCTGGAATCCTTTCTAATTGACGATTTGAGAATAAAAGACTGGCATAAATACCGCATTAAAGCCCATATCTCATCTAAATACTTTCTTCTCCCATCTTATAATAAAACTCCGGTCCCATCTCCGGAAGTGATAAAATATCTTGGGCTTGAGGCCCCGGAGAAATATGAATTAGGACAGTGGGAGGTCCCCTGTTTTGAAATCACCAACGTTATTAAGCTATTAAATGATATCCACTTCATTTCCCTGCATTACTCCGATGAAATTCAATTGGGCACGGATTTATTATTCTGGCATCACTATACCCGTACATTTAAGGGAATGATCTTAAAAGACCATTATATTCCTGCCTTAAAATATCATAAGACAGGAAAAAAGAATGGATTTGAAATTTATCCAACCTGGGAGATTGTCTCAGAGAAGTACAATTCTGAAATAAAAACCTATATCTCCAGGATGCCCCACGTGTGTACAGCAGGTTTTGAGGCCCCAAATGATAAATGTGAATTTTACTCTAAGGAAGCCTTACTTAGACATTTTTCAGAATATATGCTTTATGAAATTGTTACCTGTACACCACTTACAGGACAATTTGAAAAACTTATTGACGGCACACTCATCTCTGATTGCCTATCCCCCCGCAGGAGAGGGGAAAACCTTATTATTGCCTTAGGAAAAGAAAAAGCCATGGATGAGTATCAAAAATGGTCATTGTGGAGGGAAAAGTTAACCGGAGCATTTTACGATACAGGCTTTAATCTGTGTTTTCAACTCATAGAAGCCCCTGCCTCAGAGCCTGATAAATGGCAGATTGATTTTCTGGTATCATCGAAAAAAGATCCTTCCTATAAAGTGGCCCTTGCTGACTACTGGCATCGTGATAAAGGATCAAAGAAAGAGATACTAAAGCACCTTGGAACTGACTTTGAGAAACAACTGCTCTTGAACCTTGGTTATGCCGCCCGTATATATCCTAAAGTATGGGATGGTCTTGAAACGGATAAACCCGGAGGGCTTAAGGTTAATCTTGATGAAGCCTTCGGGTTTTTAAATGAAGCGGCATGGATTTTAGAGGATGCCGGATACAAGATCATTATTCCCTCCTGGTGGACACCTGCCGGTCGAAGAAAGGCCAAGGTACGCCTTCGCACTTCATCTCATGCCCCCTCATCGACCAAGGCGGCAGGCGCTGGGTATTTCAGTTTACAATCCATTATTAAGTATCAATATAGTCTTTCCATTGGAGGTGAAATCGTTACTGAAGAGGAATGGAAAGAATTAGTGAGCGCCAAAACTCCACTGGTGCATTTTAGAGGCGCCTGGATAGAGCTGGATAGGGATAAGATGAAACAGATGCTAGAATTCTGGCAATCCCATGCTCAGGAAAAACCCGAGATAAACCTTTTAGACATGATGAAAATGGCCTCCCAACAGGAGGAAGAACTTGAGTTTGAGCACCACGAGGCCCTCTCGGATATGATGGAAAAACTTCATGATAAAAGTAAACTTGATATTATCGAAGATCCACCTCAATTTAACGGCACTTTGCGGGAATACCAAAAGCGAGGCGTGTCGTGGCTCACCTACCTTGAGGGCCTGGGCCTGAATCCCTGTCTTGCTGATGACATGGGCCTGGGAAAAACCATCCAGATCATTGCGCGAGTTATTAATGAAAGAGAAGAAAATGGTCATGTTCTGCCCACCCTTCTCATAGCGCCTACCTCGGTGCTTGGGAACTGGAAAAAGGAGATAGAAAGATTTGCTCCCCATCTAAAAGCTGTGATTCATCATGGGATTCACAGAATAAGTGATAAGGATGAATTCCAGAAAAAATGCCTTGAGCACGATATAGTCATCACCTCATTTTCCTTAACCAGAAGGGATGAAAAACTATTCCAAACATTTAATTGGCATAGGATTGTAGTGGATGAGGCCCAGAATATTAAAAACCCAAAAGCAGCTCAGACACGAGCTATCCTAAAACTAAAAACTCGGCACAGGGTAGCCCTTACCGGAACTCCTATTGAGAACAGACTCCTGGACCTGTGGTCTATCTTTAACTTCCTCAACCCGGGATATCTCGGCAAGGAGGCCCAATTCAAAAAGTCCTTTGAAACCCCTATCCAAAAAGAAAATGATCTTATCAAGTCCGCAACACTCAAGAAACTGGTAGAGCCCTTTATCTTGCGCAGAGTAAAAACAGATAAAGATATTATTAAAGACTTACCCGATAAGGTTGAACAGAAACTGTACTGTAACTTAACCAAAGAGCAGGCATCCCTCTATGAAGCCGTAGTAAAGGATGTATCGGACCAAATTGAAAACACCGAAGGAATACAGCGGAAGGGCTTAATTTTGTCTACCCTTTTGAAGTTAAAGCAGATCTGTAATCATCCGGCCCAATTTTTACACGATGCCAGTGAATTTTCCGAGAAACGCTCCCATAAGTTAAAACGTCTTACCGAAATGATGGAAGAAGTCATTGATAATGAAGAAAGCATGTTAATCTTTACTCAGTTCAGGGAAATCGGGGATGCCCTCGAAAATTATCTAAAGAAAAATCTTCATTGCCATACCTTTTATATTCACGGTGGCACGGCAAGGAATAAACGAGAGCAGATGATTACCGAGTTTCAAGATCCGGAAACAGAGCCTTCCGTATTTGTCTTATCTTTAAAAGCGGGGGGAGTCGGCATCACCCTCACTAAGGCTAACCATGTCTTTCATTTCGACCGCTGGTGGAACCCTGCAGTAGAGGACCAGGCAACAGACAGAGCTTTTCGTATCGGGCAAAAGAAGAACGTCTTTGTCCATAAATTTATATCTATAGGCACCCTTGAAGAGAGAATAGACGGTATGATAGAGGACAAGAAAAAATTATCCTCAACAATTATCGGCGCTGATGAGTCCTGGTTAACAAAGCTTGATAATAATGCCTTTAAAAAATTGATTGCCCTCAACAAAGAAGCAATCTTAGAGGAAGTATAATGGCCAAATTCAGCCGCACCTGGTGGGGAGAGCGGTTTATTGAAGCGCTGGAAAAATTTACCGATGAGGCCAGGCTGGGGCGTGGAAGGTCGTATGCCCGAGGAGGGAGGGTATTACAATTTAAGCTTTCAAAGGGAAAAATAACTGCCAGGGTAAAAGGAAAGGTTAATCCTTATTTTGGTGTCTATAAAACACCCTACTATAATGTAACTGTTGAAATCCCCATCATACCTTCTTCGCAATGGACGAAGATAATCGAGTATATATCCTCAAAAGCCGGTTTCATCTCAAAGCTTATGATGAATGAGATGCCTGATAGTATAGAAACAGCCTTTTCTCACTTCCATCTGCATCTTCTGCCCCACAGCGATAAGGACCTTATAACTGACTGCTCCTGCCCTGACTGGGCTAATCCTTGTAAGCATATAGCCGGTGTTTATTACCTTGTGGCTTCAGAACTTGATCATAACCCCTTTCTCTTGTTTGAATTAAGGGGCTTATCAAAGGATGGGCTGCAAAAGGAACTGGCAAAATCACCCCTGGGAAAGGTATTATCCGAGGAGTTAAATACCAAAAAAATCACTCTTAAAAGCGCTGATTCACTATTTACCAAACCTTACAAAGAGAAAGCAAAGCCCTCTATAAGTTTAAAAGAGTTTTGGCATGGTAAAAAAAGACTCTCCAAAGAAATCGAGTACTTGCAGCCAACAACACTTCCTGCAGTGCTCATTAAGAAACAGGGAGATTACCCTCTTTTTTGGCAAAAAGATGTTTCCTTTATTGAGGTTATGGAACAGCTCTACCAGAGAGTGAAGACTAAGAACAATACTGTTTTGTAGCTATGTGTATGACTTTTCTCAAGTAATACCTTAAATTTCATTACCGCGACACTTGTAACAAAAAAGATACTTAAACATCTTGGCATCTGGAAACAAAAACCTTCAAGAGATCCTCCCAACTTACCTGAAAATGAGCCAGCCGAACTTAGCTTTTGAACCCTTTGTTGATGAATTAATAAGAAATCCCTTTTTAAGGGCAAACCACGATAGGCAGATTTTCAAGAGAAGAAAGTTATAAACCCAGCCTAAGGCAATAATCAAATCTTAAAGGTAAGCCTATTCATGCCCCCCTGTTGCCTGCCTAGCAGTGGGATGTCTGCAATAATATTTTTTGTTGGGTTGTTCTAAGAAGTGTATAGAAGAAGACTAAAAGTCCGCCCATAGGCCACTAAGTTAATTATGTTTGACATTATTATCGTGATACGTTATTATTTTAGATATGATTAAACATTTTTCTTGTAAAGAGACAGAGAAAATCTTTTCCCGTGAATTTGCAAAAAAATTTCATAAGAATATCCAAAAAATTGCTTATAGGAAGCTCTTAATACTTGAAGCTGCCGAAAAATTAAATGATCTAAAAGTACCTCCAGGTAACCAATTAGCGCCACTTTCTGGTAACCGGGAGGGGCAGTATAGTATACGTATAAATGATCAGTGGCGAATATGCTTTAAATGGCATAAAGGGGATGCCTATGAGGTAAAAATTGTAGATTATCATTAAAGAATTAAATAGTATTGTCTGATAAAATGGCAGTTACTCGTAGAGCATATTACGGGAGAAAGGACAAAGAGGTTAATGACTAGTACTAATAAAGAAAAAATAAAACCGGTTCATCCGGGGGAGATCCTATTAAAGGAGTTTCTCGAACCTATGGGGATCACTCAATACCAACTAGCCAAGGATATTGATGTACCCCAAACCAGGATTTATGAAATTGTACATAGAAGACGTACTATTAGCGCTGATACGGCATTAAGATTGTCCATGTATTTTAGTTTATCAGAACGGTTTTGGTTGAACATTCAAAATCGATATGATATTGAAGTGCAAAAAGATAAATCTTGGAATCAAATTAAGGATCGGATAAAAGTTCATGTATAATTGGGGCAGTAATAGCAAATAGACAAAAAGGACTCTATAATTAGAACTATCTCACAAAAAGACCCCACCAGGAATCATTTTTAGATATTTGGGAAGATATTGCTTGATGCACAAGGGGTGCATTTCAAAGAAACGACCTATCCAATTAAATAGCTTTTTTTAAGATTTCTGTTAATTCTTCATCAGTTAAGGTGATAGGGTTTCCCTTCATACTGCCGGCTTTTTTCGCCTTGGCAACTATTGCCGGGAAATCCTTTTCATATAATCCGAAACTGGTGAGTGGCGGTATAGCTAAAGCTGTACAAAGTTTTTGTATCCACACTATGTATCCACACTATGTATTCGTCAATTGTCTCAAAATACAAATCCCACCATGAATTATTTCTGCGGGATGAATAGATGCATTATTCACGTGAGATGACAAGCGGGCATATGATTAGTTTTTGACTTTATGATAAAAAGGATTTATTATAAATAATATGGAAAATAAAGGGCACTGCTTTTTTTTTCAGGGTTTAATCTTCTAAGGAGGAGTTATTTTTATGGCCCATACTGCTGTAGAAAAGAAAAAATATACCTATGAGGATTACCTTGACACTCCGGAAGATAAAAGGTATGAGCTTATAGAAGGGGAATTATTTATGACACCATCGCCTATTCCACTTCATCAAAGGATTTCCAGAAAACTTGGTTTTGAGTTAACAGGATTTGTCGAAGAAAATGATATGGGGGAAGTTTTTTATGCACCTTGTGATGTATATTTGGATGATGAAAATGTAGTTCAACCGGATATTTTGTTTATTTCCAAGGAGAGGTTAAATATTATAGGTGAGAAAAATATCCGGGGTGCGCCTGACCTGGTTATTGAGATAATCTCAGAAAATAGCGCTTATAGAGATATGGTGCAGAAAAAAAGGCTTTATGCGAAATTTGGGGTGAAGGAATATTGGATAGTGATCCCGAAAGAAGGCCAAATAGAACTTTACATCCTTAAGGATGATTCGTTTCACCTTTATAAAACATACCATCAAGATACTACCCTTGAATCGCCCTACCTGAAAGATTTAAAGATAAATTTACAAGGGATATTCTAGATTTTACTTTAATCCTGTTAATTCTGTCTGAAAAAATGGCTGGGAAGCCGCATTAAAAAATGAAAAGAGCATCTCATTTTCAACATGCGGGCCGGAAGAAGAAAGTCCGGTTTTCGACCACAGCACCTAAAGTCATTACTTGCCTGATGTACCTATCCGAAGGTAGTTCCATTCCATCCCCAATTGACGGCGGACACATCAGTAAAATTAATATAAACTCTATTGGCTGAAATCCCTAATGATTCATTACAATAACTTATTTTCACTCAGGTATATATGTGGTATACTGAACATATTATTCTTTAGATAAGTATGGTTGGGTTCAGAGAGAATTTGCCTACTTGTATACCTCTGTCCTTAGTCTTTGTCTCTCATGCCTTAAGCTGACAAGTATGAATAAGGCATGGATTGAACTCGGTATGTAATTAAAGTGTGCAGGGCAATCAATAAATCCGGGTTATGGTAGGGCATGGATTGAACTCGGTATATAATTAAAGATAAAAGTATATGTAATGAATCATAATGAATCATAAAGAAACGGAAAAGCAAATAATAGCAATTTCAGGCAATAAGCCTGTACTTGAAGAATTGTACAGACTTCTTGACGCTGAAGAAGCTATAGCCTTGGTCGGTGCCGGCGCTTCAGCAGGACTATGGCCGCTGTGGGATGAATTTCTTAAAAATTTTGTTGAACATTGCCTGAAATTAGGAAAAATTACGCAACCTGAAGCAGATTTTTTCAAAAAAGAAGCTTTACAGAATCCATTAGAAACAGCGCAGCAACTGCGAAATAAAATTCAGGATCATTATTATTTTGAATATCTCCAAGAGACCTTTAAGGACAAAATTTCTCCACACACTGACGCCGCTTTTACTTTAACGCACAAAGCATTACTACAACTGCCGATTCACAATTATCTGACTCTTAATTATGATGCAGGCTTAACCAATGCCAGAGCTGCGCTTTATCCCAAGGCAACAACGTCTTATTTTTTCTGGGACCAGGAGGAAGCCGGAAGAATTCGTGAGCGAGGGAATAAACGTCTGGTATTGCATGCTCACGGCCGGCATGATCGAGCAGATTCGATCATACTCACCTTGAATGATTATCGCAAAGCTTATGATAATCATGCCTTTGTGCGTCTGTTAAATGACATATTCAACTCTGAAAAGCTGATTTTTATTGGTTTTGGTATGACCGATCCTTATATAAAGCAGCTTTTTAATAATATAACCAAGGACAACAGCAAGGGTGCGTTTCGGCATATTGCCTTTGTCGGACTGGATGATTCTGAAATGCAGGTTGCCCATCAGCACAGAGAGCGAGTGGAAATGGTGTATGGGGCTCGTGTTCTTTTTTACCCGACCGGAAACTTTCACGCTGCTCTAACCGACTGGTTAACCATGCTGGTTGAAAAATATCGTGCCTCCGGTACCAGCCGGGCTGCTGAGGACATTACGCCATTACCCGCTTCTCCACACATTAAAGCCGTGCTTAAGGATCGATTCGTTCATAAGCCTACTGATGATGAAAACTTTAAAGGCAGGGCCAAGGATTTTGCCACCCTGAACCGCTTAGCCAATGACCCTGATACCCGTATGATAGCCATAACCGGTATTGGCGGACAGGGGAAAACAGCCATGACCGGTCGCTGGTTGAAAAAGGAAAGAATAGAAAGTCTGGCCCAAATGCCTGTATTTTACTGGAGTTTTTATGAAGATCTGGATGTAGGAAAGTTTTTAGAGCAAATTGTGGAATTCTGTCTGCCGATTGTCCATATATATGGAAAACAGGAGATAGAACCAATCTCATTCATACTCGACGTTGTTCAGCAGGCCCGCCTGCTGCTGGTACTGGATGGCCTGGAAGTGTTGCAGGAAGATGCAGCCGGTCCGAATCACGGCAGGCTCACTCATCCGCTGTTAACCCCTTTTTTACAACACTGGGTACGTATACAACATAAAGGCCTGATGATTTTGACCAGCCGCTTTCATTTCCCTCAATTGGCACTGTATAGCGGGGTTGGTTTTCACCATTTGGACCTTGTCAGACTCAGTCGAGAGGATGGGGTTTCTTTACTGAAAAAGTTACACCTTCTGGGTGAGCCAAATCTTTTGGAAACCTATGTTGAAAAATTATATGGCCACCCTTTGGCTTTGCGTGTGCTGGCCGCTGCAGTGAAAAGAAGCTGTTATGGTGATCTTACCCGGTTTCAGGGTGAAAAGATACTGGGGGAGGAACATGATGACCGACTGAGTAGAAAACTTGAGCATTTACTGAGTTTTTATGAAAAACAATTAAAGGATGGACAAAAGGAACTGATAGGAATACTGAGTCTGTTTAAACGACCAGTTGAAACAAAGAGCTTTGTCACCCTGTTGGGCAGCATGAAATCCTTAAAAAACACACCCCTGGCCAAGGCTGATGCCCTCACTATTGAGCAGCAAGTCAAGCTATTGATGGATGATTTTTTTATTGAAAAAACCGATGAGGGCATTACCACCCACCCGGTTATCAGGGACTATTTTCGTGCAGCACACAAAACAGCCGGCACTCGCCGCGAGGTTGCAGATTTTTTAAAAGCCATGCCGAGCGCTGAAAAGCCGAAAAATATTGAGAAAGTCCGCGACCTGGTAGAGGCTGTGCAACTGCTCTGTGATGAGGGAGAATTTCAGGTTGCTCATGATTTATATAAAGCAAGATTAGCTGAGGGAGGATATGGGTTTAGTGTTTTTAAAAATCTTCCGGCTATAACTGAAGGGCTGGAATGTGATCTGGCCTTTGTTGAAGATGAAGAACGCCGGCAAAAAGTGGCTAAAATTTTGGGGGAGGCAAATGTGGCCTTTCATTGCTCGGGAGTGTCTCTCTATAATAAATTTCTTGGAAACCTGGGTCAGGCGATTGAATGGCAGTACAAGGTTTTACAAATCTTTCAACAACTTCAAGATAACCACAACCAAGCATTTGCTTTACATGAAATTTCATCAATTGAAATGACAATGGGGAATATACAAAAGGCGAGGACAACGGTATGTCAGGCGCTCATTCTGACTCGTGAGGGCAAAGATTTCATGGAGTTACGCACAGAATTTGCCTTTAAGGCCTATTATGAATTTTTTCTTGGTAATTCTATACAGGCATATGAAGATTTTGAAATGGCCCTTCACTATGAACAAAAGCAAATAGCCGATAAACAACACTTATCCGCAAGAGAAGGAAATCTACAAGCCGAATTCTTGATCCGGATTCAAGCCTGGAATCAGTTTGAAGCTGTTAATGCCTGGAATATTCAAGAAAGTGAAGAAAATCATTGGAACGATAACCTTGCGGTTTGCCGCCTGCTTCAGGGCTGGTATGAAATCTGCCGGGGGAAACTTGCCCCAGCGGAAAAAGCCTTAGCCCAAGCCGAACATATCCTGCGACCATCCGGCATACTGGAAAGCATCTGCCTATTAGACTGGGCCTGGGCGATGCTTGCTTACGCCAAAGAGGAGTATCAAAATGGCCTGGTCCATGTGAATGAGGCCTTATTAACCTGCGCTGATAAAGGTTTTCGCTTGCGGCAGGCGGATCATTTTATCCTGCGCGGTCGTTTATACCTTATGCAATTCCAAAAGGAGAATCCCAAAAAGAGCGATTTAGTGGAAAAAGCAGGCGATGATGGAAAATGGGCCTTGAAGATTGCCGAAGATACGGGATATATCTGGGCAAAGGTAGATGCCCTGGAATTGCTCTGTTTGTATCATCAGACAAGAGCAAAACTTTCTGTGTGTAATTCTGAAAATGAAAAAGAATCTGCTCAACGCTACAGAAAAGAGGCGGCAGACCTTAAAAAAGGGCTCTTCCTAACCAAAGAACAAATGGAAGAATTGAAAGAGCAGGCCAAAAAAGAATTTGAAAGCGAAAATCCCCTCCCCGAAAAATGATGTTCAAATAGATAATTTAATAAGAAATCCCTTTTTAAGGGCAAACCACGATAGGCAGATGTTCAAGAGAAGAAAGTTATAAACCCGGCCTAAGGCAATAGTCAAACCTTTAACGTAGGCCTGTTCATGCCCCCTGTTGCCCGTCTAGCCGCCTGTGAGGATGTCTGCAATAATATTTTTGGTTGAGTTGTTCTAAGGATTGTGTAGAAGAAGGCTAAAAGTCCGTCCATAGAGCGCTAAGTTCATGCACAAGGGTCGCATTTCAAAGGAAAGTTCTATCCAATTAAATAGCTTTTTTTAAGATTTCTGTTAATTCTTCATCAGTTAAGGTAATAGGGTTTCCCTTCATGCTGCTGGCTTTTTTCGCCTTGGCAACTATTGCCGGAAAATTTTTTTCATATAATCCGAAACTGGTGAGTGGCGGTATAGCTAAAGCTGTACAAAGTTTTTGTATCCACACCATTCCATCACCTGCCTGCGCTGTGGCTTTCCCGGTTAAAATTCCAGCCATTTCATCATATCGTTTCAGCGCCGGGGAGTTAGGATCTCTGGATTTTAAGGCGCGAATATTGGTTTCAATAACATGTGGCAGCATTCGAGCACAAATAACTCCATGGGGAATAGGTATCATGCCTCCTAAAGGCCCGGCAATGCCGTGCACTGCCCCTAACTTACTGTTTGCCAGGGCTAACCCTCCAAAGAGACTTGCTATGGCCATATTCTCACGCGCTGCTGTGTCCTTACCATTTTCATAAGCTTTTCTTAATGAAGAGGCAACCCGTTGCATTCCCTCTTTGCATATCCCATCAGTTAGTGGGTTTGCTTGATGGGAAGTATAGGCTTCTATTAATTGACTGAGCGCATCCACGCCGGTACTGGCAGTTAAGGAAGGGGGCATTGAGTAAGTTAACACAGGATCGACCACAGCTAAATAAGGCAGCATTAAAGGGCTACGCATACTTATTTTCACTCGATGCTCTGGGGAAATCAGGACAGAGTTACGTGTAACTTCAGTTCCTGAGCCCGCAGTGGTCGGAATGGCTATATAAGGCGCAGGATCATGCATAAGTGGTTGACCGCGGCCTATAATTTCCAGGTAGTCAAATAGTTCGCCGCTATTTGTTAAGAGGGCCGCTATCACTTTACCTGTATCCAGGACGCTTCCTCCGCCTATGCCGATAACAAAGTCACATTCTGCTTCCCGGGCTTTCTGTGCTCCAGTAATGGCCATCGCCGTAGTTGGTTCACCGGTTACCTTAAAGATTGTGGATTCAATTTGATGCTTGCCCAATTGTTCTATTAAGGGCATCACTCGTTCAGCACTTCCTCCTGCTGTCACAAACGCACGATGTCCCAGCTTGGTTGCCATAGGGGCTACTTGCTTTATTGTGCCCGGGCCAAAAATAATGCGAGTGGCCGTGGCAAATTCAAATTGCATAATTACCCCCAGCCTTCATCATCAGGAAATACATTGATATATTTAATACTGGTGCGCGCTTCAGCCATCATATCTGCTACTGTGTCGCGCCATTTTTTATAATGAGCGGTTTCTTTATGCAGTGCCGGATCAGCAGGAGTGCGATAGACTTCTACAAGCTCAAACCTGGCAGGATCGCCCTGTTGCTGAATAATATCAAACCGGGCGATGCCGGGTTCTTGCACACTATTCTGCGCATTTTCAAGAGTGGCTTCTTTGAAGACTTCAATTTGATCAGTTTTTACATGAACTGATACGTGGACTACAAACATAATAACCTCCCCGGTTTTTGCTGGGAGGCTGTCCGAGAAAGCCACTTTTTGTCATTTTGACCACATTCACTATGTTCAGTGTAAATTCCGGGAGAAATCTAAAAGTTTCTTATTTTCAATACCATAAGATTTCTCGCTTCGCTCGAAATGACAAGGTTAATAAAATTGTCGGACAGTCTCCTAAGTCGATAAGGCTAACACTGTATCCAAGTGTATTTTTGATATGTCCCGAAGATACAGAAGGTTCCGGACGCTATGTACCTATCCGAACGTATTTCCATTCCATCCCCAATTGACGGCGGACACATCACTAAAATTCATATAAACTCTATTGGCTGAAATCCCTAATGATTCTTCCAGGAGGGAACAAAGCTTCTGAGAAATCTGCTTGTTTACGTTACCATTAAGTCCGCCGATATTACGTACATCGGCAAAGGCGGCAGGCCCCTGTTTACCGGCCATCATTATTGGACCCGTTTCTATAGAGGCCATGACGTACTGTTCCGGCTTGCCAATACTCTCAGCAATAATTTTTGACACGGATGCGAGTAATTCTTCCTGCTTTTCATCGGATAAAGGAACTGATATCTGAAGTTTGATCAAAGGCATTTATTGTTACCTCCTTATTTATATTATTTTTCCATAGATACCTTATACGTAATACGTTTATTATATCGATCATAATATGTCTGTCAAATTAAATGAGTATTTGAAATAATCAATAAATAGGAAATAAGCGAAAGGGGGACAATCCTAAAATACAAAAACAAAAGGTATTCAATTTGTGACAGATGAGAAAGGAGAAAAACCAGTGGTGCTTATTGATTTAAAAAAACATAGAAAATTCCGGAAAGATTTTTATGATAGTTTGATAGCCTACTCAAGAGATGATGAACAAGAGAATCTTTTGAATCAGTCAAACAAAAATTACGTCAACAGGGCAAACTTAATGAATAAACATAAATTAAGTGTATGGGCCATAACAGAATAACAGAAATTATCGGAATTACCAATTTTGGTAATATCGATACTTTGCTCACCCAGGAGAGAAATATAGCTTCATAAGCGATATTCAGACAAAAGTAGCGCAGGGTTTTAGCCCGGTATACAGAATCAATTGATCCTTAACCTATAACGCTTAGTGAACATTTTGCTGATTGTGTAGATAACTTAGGTTACATTGAGAATCGATGTATTTAAGTTTGTAATGCAAAAATGGGTGGAATATAATCATAAAATTGAGTAACGCAGTTTTGTCATAATGCTGGAAGCCACAAGATTTATTATATTTTTACATTTACTTTTTTCAGGTCCTGACCGATCTTTATCTTAATCATAGGAATTTTCATTTTTTTAATGCGGCTTTCCAACCATTTTTTTAGACAGGATAAACATGATTGAACAGGAAAAAAAGAAAAATTTCGTAAATCCTGTTAATCCTGTCTAATTTAATTTGGGAAAGCTATAGTAGATTGCAGATTTAAAAATAAGAAATTGCGGAGTAAATTTTGTTGAATTTACAGACATGGGTCTTGATAGTGTTGCTGAGCATTGGCCTTTTAGGCTCACTTATTCCCAATATGCCAGGATCTACCCTGATTTTTTTCGGTGCTTTGATTTATGGTTGGCTGGATAAGTTCCAGCATTTTTCTCCGTGGTTTTTATTGATTTTGCTTTTCATGACTGCAGGAGGAGCCATTGGTCAGTATTTTATCACTGGAATGGGGGCTAAAAAATTTGGAGCTTCTCGATATGGGATTATTGGCGCTATAATTGGGCTTTTTGTAGGGTTATTTTTTATTCCCATGGTTGGAGGATTTTTGGTAGGCACTTTTTTAGGGGCAGTTACGGCAGAAGCAATTTTTACCTTAAAGAATCAGCGGGAGGTTTTGCAGGCAGGGCTCGGCGCCTTGCTGGGCACAGTGGGCAGCCTTCTTTTTGAATTTTTCATTTCTTTAGTAATGATCACCTTGATTACATTAGTTATTTGGTTTTAATGAATAGAAGTTCTGATTCAACAGTAAAAAGTCTCATAGCTTGTCATTTCGAACGAACGTGAGAAATTTTCATCAGACAAGATGCTGAAAAATATAAAATTTTTCCCGGAGTTTACACTGAACGTAGTGAATGTGGTCGAAATGACAGATTTGCCAAATCCGGCTTTTTACGAGAAAATGATTTTTGATAAAAGAAGGGCCAATCTTATTTTTTTAGATTGGCCCTTCTTAGTGTTTGCGCTTCTATCTTTTGCTCATTCCTTAATGAGGATTATTCGCTTTCAGCAATTCTCATTTTGAGTTTCAGCTAAGATTCCTGATTCACTTTTAAGGAGCAGGAAGAGTGATTAAAATAATCCCTTTACCTTACCGGTTTCCACATCAACGTCAATTCTTCTGAAAGCAGGATCAGAGGCAGTTCCAGGCATCAATTTAATAGCTCCGGCTACTGGTACCACAAAGCCGGCTCCCCTATAAGTCATTATATTTTGAATGGGGAGGGTCCATCCTTTGGGTCGCCCTTTTAACGTCGGGTCATGGGAAAGGCTCAGGTGAGTTTTTACCATACAGGTGCCGAGCTTGCACAACACTGGATCAGCTTCAATTTTCTTGGCTGTGGCCAAAGCCTCAGGAGTATAACTTACATCATCGGCACCGTATACTTCTTTGGCCAGCAAGTTAATTCTCTCCCTTAAAGGAGTAGTATCTTCATATAAGAAACGGAAATTGTTTTCTTCGTCACAGGCATCCATCACAGCGTCAGCCAACTCTAAGGCACCGTCTCCACCCTTAAGCCAGTGTTCGGATAAAGCTACGCGGGCTCCGGTTTGTTCTGCCAGTCGGCGAACAGCGGCGATTTCATCCTTGGTATCCGTATGAAAAGCATTAATACAAACAACAGGATTAATGCCTGCTTTTTTAATATTTTCAATATGAGCGATTAGATTATCGCAACCCTTTTCAATAAGGCCGACATTTTCTGAGGTGTAAGCGGGATCGAGCGGTTTCCCGGGTACCACTTTGGGACCGCCGCCGTGCATTTTGAGGGCCCTGATTGTAGCCACTATAACAGCACAATTCGGCTTTAAACCACTAAAGCGGCATTTGAGGTTCCAAAATTTTTCAAAACCGATATCAGCGCCAAACCCACTTTCTGTAACTAAGTAATCGGACAGTTTTAAGCCGATTTGATCAGCCACAATAGAGGACTGCCCGATAGCGATATTGGCGAAAGGTCCGGCATGAACCAGGACCGGCTGTCCTTCTATGGTTTGCATCAGGTTCGGATTAATGGCTTGCATCATCCAGGCAGTCATAGCGCCGTCTACTTCTAGGTCTCTGGTAGTGACTGGTCCGCCCTTTTTGTTGTACGCTACCACGATTTTGCCCATTCTCTCGCGCATATCCTTTAAACTGGTGGCTACAGCCAGAATAGCCATAATTTCAGAACTGACTGCGATGGCAAAACCGGATTTCATCAAAAAACCATCCATTTTACCACCATGGCCAATGGTAATATCTCGCAAAGCCTGGGCACAAAAATCAATAATCCAGCGCATTTCTACGTTTTTAGGATCTATATCCAACCGTTTCAGGTTCTTTTTGGCCAGCATGGCATCATCATAATTAAATTCATGCTGTAACCTGGAAGTCAAGGCTACCATGGCCAAATTGTGAGCATTGGTCACTTTATCAATGTCTCCGGTTAAACCCAGAGAAAAAGGTGTTAATGGGATACATTGCGCCAATCCTCCACCGGCTGCGCTTCCTTTAATATTAAAGGTAGGGCCGCCGGATGGTTGGCGAATGGCTCCTATAACTTTTTTGTTCTTTTTGCCAAGACCCTGCACCAAACCCATGCTGGTGGTACTTTTTCCTTCCCCCAGAGGAGTCGGGGTAATAGCGGTTACGTCAATATATTTGCCATTTGGTTTATCTTTTAACCGCTTCAGAATGGCCGCAAAATCTACCTTGCCTAGATAGTGCCCCATAGGAATGAGCTCTGTTTTTTCCAAACCGAGTATCTCGCTCAGTTCAAAAACGGTTTTCATACGACTTTCCGCTTCTTCAGCGATTTCCCAGTCTTTATGATGTCTTGGATCTAAAGCCATAGTCCTCCTCCCTCAAATTTAAAATGGTGTTTTGGTTGAGAAATATAAGGATAAGTTACTCGTTAGTGCTTTTTGTTCAGTATTTTTGTTTTAGCTATTTTTTGAAATTCAAAAAATATAACATAGTTTGACTATTTTTCATAGATTACCATAAAATAAAATCAAAGACAATCCCTAAACAGCAGTTCTAATTTTAACATTTTTTAAGCAATCAGGATAAGATTCCCCCAATTTTTTTGAACTATTGAGGGTGACTTTAGATAAAAATTAGATAAAGGGCTTCCTTAGGTCTGTATGAGGATGACATTTTGGAAGGTTATATGAGATAATTTTTTAGATTACCTGCTAATTTTTCTTGTATGAGAAAAACTACCCCCTTCGCCTTTATTCTCACTATCAAAAAAGGGGTAGGGTGTGCTTTTGATT
>DAOURK010000172.1 GCA_030625085.1 Pseudomonadota bacterium | reverse complement strand
TATGATGCATTTAAAAGCCTCCATTTGGTCTGAGATTTTTTGGGTAATTATTTTTTCTCATCCCCAATAGTATATAGGCTTTTTCTTATTTAAGCAACTGTTTTTATTACCTTATTAACTATTTTCTTTAACACCCTTTTAAAATAACACTAAAAATAAGAGGGAAATAAAAAAATAAAACTTACAGAGTGTAATATTCTTGGCGGAATTTTTTTCAAATAATCCTGTCCAGAATAATGAAAAAATAATATAATTGCAATATTTAAATGATTGCCGGCAATTTTCATTTTGCGCGGTAATATGTTTATATGTATATTGACAAGGGCTCCAAGTATGAATATACTTTTATCGCACTGAAAACAAAATTCTATTAATTTATCTATATTTATTAAATTATCGAATAGAAACAGCGTGCAACATATTATGAATATACTATGAAAAACATGAGTAATCATGAAAAACTGCCTTTAATATACCATATCCATCATTTTGCACTTGACGACGGCCCGGGTATCCGGACAACAGTGTTTCTGAAAGGATGTCCCCTTTCATGTGTCTGGTGCCATAATCCTGAATCCATGGAGAGCGGAAGCGAGATTGCTTTTTATCCCGAGCTTTGCATACAATGCGGGGATTGTCGTAAAGTATGTCCAAAAGATGCTGTACAGCCGGATTCAGCCGACAGAATTCTAAGAAATAAATGCATCTCTTGTGGCCTTTGCGTAGAGATATGCCCGACAACTGCGTTGAAAAATATAGGTCGGTATTATACCCCGGATGAGTTGATAACTTTACTTATGAAGGACACGATTTTCTATGAAACCTCAAAGGGAGGAGTTACCTTTTCCGGAGGAGAACCAACTTTTTTCATGGATTTTGTGGCTGAAGTTATGAAGGGACTGAAAAGAAAAAATATACACATTGCCATCCAAACCTCGGGTTTTTTTGATTTATCGTTGTTTAAAAAAAAGCTCCTTCCTTACCTTGATTTTATTTTTTATGACCTTAAACTGCTTGATCCCCAAAAGCATAAACAATATACCGGTCAACCCAACAGGCAAATAATTGATAATCTGCTTTGGCTCCAACAAAATAGTGGAATTCCTATTATCCCCAGGGTCCCCCTGGTGCCAAAAATAACGACAACTCGAGAAAACCTGGCTCAAATAGCCGGCTTCTTAGGTAAAACCGGTTTTGAAACATATGAACTTCTTCCCTATAACCGTGGAGGTATAGCCAAATGGCCGGCCATCGGCAAAAATTTCCCGGCCGGCATGCCGAATACCATCAATAAAATTGACCGGGAGGAGGAGATGAAGCGTTCCTTTGAACATATTTTTCAAAAGGAGCGCAATGCCTACCAAGGTTCATATCCATAATCATAATCATATCAATAACCATAACCAATTATAGGAACGGTTTCAAAGGAAGAAAAGAAAAAGGAGGGACGTAAACATGGTGCAAGTAGATATTCCTGCTGCCTTTGCTATGGGGCAAATATTAGCCATGGCAGGCAGAGAAAGCCTTAAGATGGGGAACCGATCAGCAGGCAATCGTTTCCTGCTATTGACAAATTTGTATATGTCTTTGATTTTGGCCCCTACGGGGTTGTTTCTGCTGGTGGGATGGCCTGCATGGGAAACAATGTATCAATGGTCCTGGGTTGAGAATCCGCAGTTTCATTCATTTAAAGCCCTTTTCTATATAGGATTTTTAATAGTGATGGTGATCCTGGGGAATATAGGTTTTTTAATGATGCAGCGCTTACTTCTCAAAAACAGGGATTTTTTGAGCAAAGCTATTCTGACGTTATCGGTTATATTAACTCTTGCTCCTTTCCTAATTGATATCAAGGCCCCGTTCTTTATCGGTACCTATCAGCAATATCACGCAGGCAGCGCTTCTCTTGTTTTCGGCTCTTCATTCATATTGCCCTGGTTTTGTATCATGTCGTTTTGGGTGATCGGTTCTTTCGCCTTTGTCATCAAGGTGTACATTGAGGACAAATTCAAGCAACACCAAATGGTCCGATAGCGTGATCATATTATTGCCAATACGATCAAAGAGGAGAAAATGGTTATGTCTATATTATTCAGCAGTAAATCAATAGGTAAGCTGGAACTGCCGAATCGCATAATTCGTGCCGCCTCTCACGAGGGATTAGCAGATGAAAGAGGAAGACCAACTGAGCAGCAGTTCAGATTTTATGAAGGTTTTGTGAATGGAGGGGTCGGATTAATTATAACAGGATATGCCGGAGTAATGAAGGAGGGCAAAAGTGCCTTACGAAATATGACCATGATAGACTCCGACGATTTGATTCCCAGCCACCGTCAGTTGGTTGATCGTATACACAATATCGGCGGCAGGATTATTTTACAGATAGCTCATTGTGGGCGACAGACGTGGTCAGGGGAAACAGGCATGCCCCTGGTAGCCCCATCGGCCATACAATGCAATTTTTATAGAGAGTTGCCCGAAAAAATCAAAGAAGAAGAAATCTTTGAGGTGATTAAAAACTTCGGCAAAGCAGCTTACAGAGCCAGGGAAGCCGGCTATGACGGTATTGAAATCCATGGAGCGCATGGATATCTTTTATCCACTTTTCTTTCAAGACATGCAAACAAAAGAGAAGATCAATGGGGAGGCAGCCACAAAAATCGGTTTAGGATTGTCGGAGAAATACTAAAAAAGGTAAAGCAAGAAACGGAAAAAGACTTTCCTGTATTTTTGAAGTTGAATACTTATGAAAGGGCACGTTTGGGGATTAAAGAGAAGGATTGCCTTCAATTTGCCAAAATGGCTGAAGAGACCAGCTCTTGTGATGCCCTGGAGCTCAGTTGCGGAACCAACGAAGGTGGATTTATCATGGCCAGGGGCGAGTTTCCCACCAAAGGAATTATCACCTATTTGCGTCCCTTTTGTGAATTCAATCGACCAATGAAACATTTAGTGCGCTGTATTGTGGCTCCTTTGGCCAAAATTATTCAGCCCCCATTCACTGAAGGCTATAATCTAAAAACCGCCCAAAAAGTCAAGCAATCAGTATCTATCCCTGTTATTACGCTAGGAGGGATGCGCTCAAAAAAAATCATGGAAGAGGCTGTTGAATCCGATAAAACCGATTTTGTTTCTATGGCCAGACCTCTCATTCAGGAACCCGACCTTCCTAATAAATTTAGAATGGGAAAGAGTGAAAAAGCCTTATGCAATAATTGTAATATTTGTGTGGTGGCAGCCGATACACAGCCCATCCAATGCTATAGCAAGTCAACTATCTTTTAGACAATAGTGTCAAGAAGAAAAGTGATGACCGGTGCGAATCCTATCATTTATTCCTCAGGCATTCAATAACCTCCTGTGCCACATCCTCCATTTGTTTTCCGAGTCGGAGCCAGGTTGTGTAACGTTTAAATTGCCAGTAAGTGGAGAGAACAACCACGTCTTTTTCCCCTACTAAAGGAACAATTCGCTGTGCTTGTTGCACTACTTCTTCTCCGGTTTTCTTCTCCGGCCAGTCTGTATTCATGCTGAGAAAATAAAGTTCTGTAAGACTTCCATGGGCAAATGCCTTTGTGCGATCGGGGCAGCGAGGGTTCAAGTCGTCTTGTGCTGCTAATCGCGATTGTTCCCAAATGCTGCTATCGACAATATGGTTTTTTCGCAGGAAAAAATCGAGGCACATAGCCACACTGAGATATTGCACTCCGGCCCAATGGTTTGTTTCCTTTACAATAAAGGCGCGTTTATAAAACTGGAGAGCAGCCTGCAGTGCCTCTATGGAGCGATCGCCAAAAGCCTTGGCCTGCAATTTAGCTTGTTGGGCCAGCTTTTTCTCAGACATTGATCGGTTTTCCGGTTCCCTCTGTGTAGATAACTCAAAAAGCGCCTGAGCCTTTCGTTTTTGAGCAGTACCCACCATGGCGATAATTTGCGAGATCTCATCCTTTTGCTCCAGGAATTCTATATCAACCGCAATATTAGAAGCTGGAGACCATTTGATGGCCCGGTCCAGTTCTTTAATTGCTTTTTCAAAATCTTGGCTTTTACCGGTGTTATGATTTCTTTTTTCAGCTAAATAATACGTCCTGGAAAGCGCAGTGATCATGGCTTTTTTGGCCTGTAACGTCTTCAGACGGCGCAACTGTGTTTCCAGTTCGGCATCAGCAGGCAAGGAAGCGTAGGCCACCACACAGGCCCAATCGTGGTTCATGTCTTCATCACTTCTAAGGTTTTGTCTGAGATTATGGAGTGCAACACGCGGATCAAGCCCCCAGAGCAGGTCTTTATACAATTCCTGAGCCATGATTATAGACCCTCTTTTTGAAAGAGGGAATTGCGAAGCAACCACAAAAGGAATACCAACCTCATGAAGGGTGTGCGCCAGACTTGAGCCCGGCCACATAACCGAACCATGCTTGCCGCTGTCGCAACTGACCACGGTAACAACCAAGGGCGATGAGAAGCCGTCCTGCAGATCGGCCTTATGGCCGCGTAATGCCAGGGCCAATCTGTCGCCATCTACAATATCAATAGGGTCTTCTTGCCCTGGGCTGCCGCACAGTGCCAGGCCATAGCGCTCTTTTTCTTTATCTTTTAAGGGAATGCCATGGGCCAGAATATGAATATGAGTATACGAGCCGGTCTTACATTCCCGGCGAATATCCTTTAGGGATGCTTGTGGAAGAATGGTGATGAATTCTTTTATTCTGGCGGTTTCTTTTTGCTCCTCTTCATTCGGCTTCAGCCAAGGTTGGATAGCTAAGCGCAAGGCATGGAGATGGGCTCGAAAGGGGACAGTCCCAACCCCTCCCGGAGCTGCTGCTGCAAAAAGGATTTTAGGCTTGCGATCCCACCTAAGACAACTGCCTTTTGCCCCACGCACCTCGCGGGTCATGACCAGAGGAGAGTCGAATTGCAAGGATAGAGGGCTTCCTTGACCCGGAAATCCTTTGGGGGCGTTTATTAATTCAAAAGGCAACATGGCCAGTTCGGCTGCGGAAAAAATAAGCCGCAGATGGATAAGTCCGTCGTTGCTGCATTGTCGTGCCGACAGATCAGCCATTAGGCCGGGAACCGCCTCAAATATATTGCCCATGGTGCAGGACATCTCACTCAACAAAGCCTTGCGGATTTCCGGAGCATAATCCTCCGAATAACAAAGAGCTTTAAGGCGAGTCATAAAGTGCCTGTGTTCATAGGGGACATGTACTGTGCCGGCTTCATGACTTCCGCTCAATCCCAAGTATTGAGTAGTAGGGGAGAGAAGTTGATTGTGGGGTTCGCCATGTCGAAGCAGTTCCAGTTTAACAAAATATTTAATATGCATATCTTCACCCTCTCATTACACTGTGCATATAAAAATGCTTTCGGGAACATTTTTAAGCTCAAATGCGCCATTGCCATTTTTCTCGACAGTCTGCAGGCAACCCAGCACCTCATCTTTTTGGTCGTTGATACTCACCACTGTGTTAACCTGCTTGACAACCATAAAATCATTCAAGCCGATGATAGCCGGCTTATCGATCGCTTCCATGGTGCCCTTTTCAAGGACCTTCCAAAGCTTATCGAATTGTCCGTCATCATCCAACATTTCCTTTGTTATCTGCATCAACCTGATCCAGGTGCCACTGTTGTAATAAAATCCTTTAGATCTTTTTATAGCACGCTGTAGATGCGTGTGGCCTGCGATCACAAAATGCAGGTCCTCTCCAACCATTTTATCAATTTCGGAAAAATTATTGTCCCGACGCTTAAGATCAAAGGTACTGTCTTCTGCGAGCCATTTTTGGAGCGCATCCCGAGTATTTTTTTTAGGGGAACGTTTAAAAATTTTATCCCATAAAGCGCCGAATACGCCAAGAAACTCTTCATCCAAGGAGCTATCAGTTAAGTCTAAGGGGTCAATGCCCTTGCTTATGTCAGTATCGATTTGTTTGAGAAGATCTTCCAAGCCGATTTTATCATTCAACGATGCCTTACTGGTGTCATAGGAATCAAAAAGCATTTTTTCGAACTTTAGTTTTTCGTCCATTTCTGTTTTATCAGCATCTTCCGCTGATAGAAAACCGGTTTTTTTTCTCAGGTAATCTTTCGCGAAGGTTGCCAACACCCCGGAGACTTTACGCAATTTACTTAGAATATTGTTATCCAGAGCAAGCAGAAGAGCTGGTACAGTTTTTGTCTCCGGCTTGAGCAGATCAATCCATTTATACTTCTTTTTAATTTTATTCATGACGTCTATGACCATCTTAGTCCCCGCATTAGGAGCCCAGTCCGGAATTTCCTGTAACCGGTTCATGGCTTTGATGATATCGGAAAGATTATTGAAGTCAACGGGGTTCCATGCATCCTTTTCGTTGCCGTGCAGACACAACACATCCGCCCCCCCTACTTTGCACAAGTAGCCGTTGCCGTTGGTGGAAAAAATGAGCCGTCCCCTGCTGTCCTGGTTATTTTTACACAGCCGTTTCCTGAGAAAGTTCTGCACTTGGGGAAGGGCAAGCTCTACATCGTGATTTCCAAGCTGAATAATTAAAAATCGATTTTCCTTTTGAATGAAATACATAAACGCTTTCCAAACTTCAGCAAAGGAGTCGTCGACTAAGATCCTTTCAAGTTTCTTGATAGCACCTTTTGGATCAAGGTATTTGAAGGGTTCTTCTGCAAGAAAATCTACTACGTCTCCGTTCAGTAAAATCCCTATCCGTTTATCAGGAGAATCTTCAGCAGTATTCCTGACAAACCAGGATAATGCATCTTTTTGGTTGAAAATTTGAAATCCTTTACCCCCGCCAAGATGGAGGTCAGAAACCACATGAAGTTGGTCAAAAGTGGGTATACTCATTTCTTATTCCCCTGAATGGTTAGCCATTTAAGCCCAAAAAATTCGTAAATACAGTATTAAGCCATAACTCCCTCATTACTAATATCTATAACGAACATAATCATAGTATATTGTATTATTAAAATTCAATTTATATTTTAAATTTTATCAAAGTTTTCATACAGATGACAGGATTTGCCTTTTTTAACTATAATAGGATACAACAAAATTTAGAGAAACTGAAGTTATTTTTCATTTTTTAAAGAAAACTGTTTGCCATGCGAAGTCCTGCTTCGCCCAATGATCTGAAACGCTTACTATTACTCCCCTTTCCTCACTCTGCATTAAATAGATTTGGACTTGGCGGCATCAGCCTTTAAGGGTAATAGTTGAAAAACAGGAAAATCAAACCCTAAAAATAATAATTTTGGCGGTTAAGGCAATATCTCAGGGACGGCAAAGGGTACACTTCAGGTAAATACAAGAGAAAAAAAATAATATTTGTTTAACAACGTTTCAGTTTCAATTTGGTAATTATAAATTTTTATGATAAAATCATAAAAATTTATAGTGCAGAAAATAATAAATTTGCTGAACAGAGCGGCGCTTTAAGGATGATCTTCGGATGGTTTGCCGGCATAAGCATTAAGATTTAAGATTTAAGCGGGAAAACAGTATATTTATTTTGCCGGCTGAAGCGAAGCCTTAGAAAATAATCGCCGGATGGGCTGATGATACAAGCATTAAGATATAAATGGAAGAAATGGTGTATGCAAGGGGATAATACAAATTAAAATTGGATGTGCTATACAGAAGGTAGGCATATCGAATATAACAGACGTCTGTATAGCACCAATTTAATAGATGTTTTTATAGCGGCGATATATCAATAGTAATAGTGTATGCGAGGGAACGATACAAATTAAAATTGGATGTGCTATACAGAAGGTGGGTATATTGAATATAACAGACGTCTGTATAGCACCAATATAATAGATGTCTGTATAGCACCAATTTAATAGATGTCTGTATAGCAGCAATTTAATAGATGTCTGTATAGCAGCAATATATCAGTAGTAATGGTGTATGCGAGGGAACGATACAAATTAAAATTAGATGTGCTATACAGAAGGTGGGTATATTGAATATAACAGACGTCTGTATAATCAACTGTTAGATTTATTATAAAACAAAAAGTACATCCTACTTTAAGATTAAAATATTTAGAGTTTGGAGGATTTAATGAGTTATCGCTTTAACTGGGAAATAGAAATAAAGCATGATGGTTTAGGTAAATATCGTTTGATTAAGGGACAAGACAAACATGTTGTAGAGCAAAAAGCTGCTATGCAAAAGCGTATATGGGATGAGATGTGGAAAAAGAAACAGGAAATAGAGAAAAGAAAAAAAGAGAGTTTGAAAAAGGCTATTAATAAAGAAGAAAAAAAGCAATTAGCAAGTGATCGTACAGATGAAGCACAAAAAATTTTAGAGCAAATTACAAATACACTCAAATATACCCTAAATATAGATGACTCAATTGATTGGGATTCATTAATCGATAAATCTGAATTTCTTAAACCACGCTCATCTAGGCCGATATTGCCACCTTTTCCACCCACACCACATACAAAAAATACAAAGTATGCACCAAAGCTGAATTTTTTTGATTATTTATTCCCAAAATTAAAACAAAAGAAAATGAAAATTGCAGAAGAACTGCATACAAAAGAGGTTGAAGAGATTAAGAAAAAAAATAAAGAATTAGAAGAGAATTATAAGTCATCTATTACTGCTTGGGAAAATGAAAAAACTCACTATCTAAAGGACATGGATGAAAAAAACAAACAAATTTTTGAAAAAAAGGAAAAATATTTTAATAAAGATCGTGATGCCATAATAGAATATTGTGATATGGTTTTATCAAATTCCAATTATCCAGATTCCTTTCCTCAAGATTTTGATATTGATTATAATACAGAATCTAAGATTATGATAATTGATTATTTTCTCCCCTCATTGGAAGATATCCCAAAACTTAAAGAGGTAAAATATGTGATTGCTAAAGACGCTTTCACAGAAGTTTATCTTTCAGAAACAGCCATTAATAAAATTTACGATAATCTTTTATATCAAATTAGCTTACGCACAATGCATGAACTTTATGAAGCTGACCAAATTGAAGCACTTGATTCGATAGTATTTAATGGGTGGGTCAAATCTATCGATAAAGGAACTGGGCAGGAAGTAACAGCTTGCATTTTATCGATACAGGCAAATAAAGAAGAATTTCGATCAATTAATCTTGAGAATGTTGACCCTAAAATATGTTTCAAAACTTTAAAGGGTGTAGCTAGCAGTAAGCTTCATGGTTTAACCCCCATTGCACCAATACTAAGAATGGATCGTAATGATAAAAGATTTATTCAATCATACGATGTTGTAGATTCTATTGATAATACAACAAATCTTGCTGTAATGGATTGGGAGGATTTTGAGCATTTAATCAGACAGGTTTTCGAAGCCGAGTTTTCACAAAATGGTGGTGAAGTAAAAATTACACAAGCAAGCCATGATCGTGGTGTAGATGCTATTGCATTTGATCCTGATCCCATTAGAGGAGGTAAGATCGTTATTCAAGCCAAACGTTACACCAACATAGTTGGCGTTTCATTTGTACGTGACTTGTATGGCACAGTTATGAATGAAGGGGCCACGAAAGGCATTCTTGTTACAACCGCAGATTATGGTCCTGATGCATATGAATTTGCAAAGGATAAGCCATTAACATTATTGAATGGATCTAACCTTTTACATCTTTTGGCCTCTCATGGGCATAAGGCAAAAATCGATCTGAAAGAAGCAAAGCAGATTTTGGCAGAACAAAAAAGAGAGAATAAAATCTAACCAGTCATTCTAACCGGGCTGCCGCCAAAAGCCGCGGCAGCCCGGTTAGATGAGAAAATTATTTAAGAAATGAAAATATTAATAGCAGAAGACAATCTAGCTCTTCGAAAGATGAACGAAAAATTCTATAGCGGCAAAATCGGTATGCGAAAGTTATTTAAGGGGCAAAAGTTAAGATTTGCGCACTTCTTAGAGCAGCGGCATTTTGTATAAGCAAGGCAATGTTAATTTTTCTAATAAATTGTCGATCATCCTTGGGCAATG